>CAZYDR010000021.1:0-39930 GCA_964645285.1 uncultured Alphaproteobacteria bacterium | reverse complement strand
GGCCACGTCGGCCTCGATGAAAGTCGCCCCGGTGGCCGCGGCCACTTCGGTCCCGAGATGGGCCCGCCGGCCGCTGAAAACCACGATGGCGCCCTCTTCGATAAAACGTTCGACGGTGCGCCGGCCAATGCCGCTGGTGCCGCCGGTAACCACGGCGATTTTACCCTCAAGTCTCATGATGTCCCCCTGCCCAATGAAATTTCCAGTGGGGGATGTTCGGCGGAGCGGCGCCGAATGGCAAGGGAAGACCTGCCAGCGCTACTCGGCAGCGGAGTCGAACGTGGCGTCGTTGAGGTTGGCGTCGGAGAGATCCGTATCGGTGAGTTTGGCGCCATTGAGATTGAGGCGCGACAGGTCGACTTGGCTGAGATCGGCGCCGCTAAGGTCGGTCTGACCCAGCATGGCGTTATGCAGGTTCGAATCGACCAGGGATTTGCGGGCCAGCCGGGCGCCAGATAGGTCGGCATCCTCGAAGGTGACGGTTTTCTTGGTGACAAGGTCTTCCCGGTTCTCGACGACGACTAGCCCATCACTGGAGTCTGAGCGCATCATGGCGCCTTCGCGCATGTCGCAGTTGCGTAAGATTGCCCGTGTCAGGTTGGCGCCCGACAGTTTGGCGCCACGCAGATCACAGCCGATCATGATGGTGCCGAACATGTCGGCGTCGGTCACGTCGGCGTAGGAAAAATCGGCGCCGTTGAGCGCGGAGCCCAAGAACAGAGCGCCGCGCAGATTGCACCCGGCGAACGAGAAGCCCGACAAGTCGAGAAGTTGGAACATGCCACGGATGCCATGGGCCTGATTTTTGACCTACCTCTCATGCTTGTGAATGGTCTCGACAATTTCTGTTGGCGTCAGGATCCGGCTTCGAACTCTCTAGTGCCTGGCGCCGCACTCCGCGCTCCGCGACACAATGCGCGAAAAGTCCTTTCAAACCCCTTAAGAATAAAGCGATTACGCCTAGCGCCGGGCCTGAAAAAAGTCCCTCAAGAGCGCCGCCGCCTCGGTCTCGGCAATACCGCCGTAGACCTCGGGGCTATGGTGGCAACTCGGCTGGGTGAAAATGCGCGGGCCGTGCTCGACACCGCCACCCTTGGGGTCAGGAGCACCGAAGTAGAGCCGGCGAACGCGAAACAGGGAAATCGCCTGGGCGCACATGGGGCAGGGCTCCAGGGTAACATAGAGATCACAGCCGCCGAGACGGGGATTACCCAGTGTTTGAGCGGCGGCCCGCAGTGCCAGCATTTCCGCATGGGCGGTGGGATCGTTGCATTCTTCCGTGCGATTGCCGGCGGTGGCCAGCATCTCGCCATCGTGCACCACCACGGCGCCCACGGGAACCTCGCCACGAGCGGCGGCGGCCCGGGCTTCGTCGAGGGCGCGCGTCATTGGTGTGAGAGCCGGCTGGTTCATGGTGGCACCATCGCGGCGCGCTACGGCGGCGTCAAGCAGGGCGCCGCGGTAATGATCCCATCTCGCGACTGCGTTAACGCTGAATTCAAGGTTTCTAAGGCTTGTTACAACTTCGGGCTTCCGATATATTGCGCCGCACCATCAATCGCCCCCAGCCGCATAAGGTCAGGTATTCATGTCGAACACATCATCCAGCGCCGCCGTCACGCCGATCTTCGATGTCTCCGAACTCGACGGCCACGCTATCGAGGATCTTGAGGTCGGCATGACCGCCGTCTACTCCAAGACCATCACCGAGTCCGACGTCAATATGTTTTGTGCCATTTCCGGCGACACCAATCCGCTGCATCTCGACCATGAATACGCCGCCGCCACCATGTACGGCGGCCCCATCGCCCACGGCATGCTGTCAGCCAGCCTGATCTCCACGGTCATCGGCACCAAGTTGCCGGGCCACGGCTGCATTTACATCAGCCAGAACTGCCGCTTCAATGCGCCGGTGCGGGCCGGCGACACGGTGCGCGCCCGGGCGATCATCACCGAGATCAACAGCGAGCGTCGGCGGGTCAAGCTGCAGACTATCTGCACGGTCGGCGAGATGATCGTTGTCGATGGCGACGCCGAAGTCATGGTGCCCTCGCGCGATTCTTAATCTGGCCCTCAGTCGCCGGGCGCGGACATCCGTCCGCTTGGCTCCCGCCGCATGAGCGGCGACGCGCGGTCGCGCTTGCCAGGGGTCAAAAACAATGACCCCTGGAGTTCTTCCTACTTACTTTCAGCCCGCGACTGCGGGCCGCCGACCATTCGGCGGGAGCCTGCGTGACGAATGAACGCACTTTCAAATAACCAGTCTCCTTACTTCAGGCTGGTTGAGTTCACGGGGTATATGCGGTAACCAACGCGGCTATGCGTATTCTTAGGCACTTTCATAACGTCGCCGAGGCGGATCGTGGCGCGGTTGTCGCCTTGGGTAACTTCGACGGTTTGCATCACGGCCACCAGGCGGTGATCGGCGAAGCTGAGCGCATTGCGCGCGCCACCGGCGCCCCCCTCGGGGTGCTCACCTTCGAACCTCACCCGCGGCTGTTCTTTCAGCCCGACACGGCGCCGTTCCGCCTGACCCCGTTCCGTCCCAAAATGCGGCTGCTGGATGAGCTTGGCGTCGATATCTCCTACAACCTGCGCTTCGGGCCGGGCATCGCCGGCCGGCTGGCGCCGGAATTCGTCATCGACGTTCTGGTCGGGGGTTTTGGCATCAGTCACCTGGTGGTCGGCCCCAATTTCGTCTTCGGCAAGGGCCGCCACGGCAACGCCTATATCTTGCGCCAGATGGCGGCGCGCGAAGGCTTCGGCTTCACCGAGGTCGAGCCGGTAACCACTGGCGACCAGGGAAACGCCAAGGGAGATAATCGTATGTTCGCCTCGACGGATATTCGGGTGTTGGTGCGGCGCGGTCAGGTTGACGAGGCAGCGGCGCGTCTCGGCCGGGCCTGGGAGATCGAAGCCCGGGTCCAGCACGGCGATGCCCGTGGCACCACGATGGGCTATCCCACCGCCAATCTGCCCGTGGCCGGCGCGCTGCACCCCGACGCGGGCATCTACGCCGTGCGCGTGGGCATGATTGAAGACGGCGTTTTTGGCTGGCATGATGGTGCCGCCTATATCGGTACTCGCCCGACCTTCGCCGGCGAGGAAATCCTGCTTGAGGTCTTCCTGCTCGACTTCAAGGGTGATCTCTACGGTAAGCGCCTGCGCGTCGCGTTTGTCGAGCGGGTCCGCGAGGATAAGGCGTTCGACAATCCGGATGCCCTGATCGCCCAGATGGACATCGATTGCGCCCGCGCCCGGGAAATTCTCGGCCGCGAGACCGCCCCGCTCGCGACCGCCAACGCATAGTTATTCCAACATTCGATCCCGAAAGCCCGATCATGAGCATCGACTATCGGCCCACCGTCTTCCTACCCCAGACCGACTTCCCCATGAAGGCGAAGCTGCCTCAGCGCGAGCCCGACATGCTGAAGCGCTGGAATGAACTCGACATGTATCGCCGCCGCCGCGAGGTCGCCGAGGGCCGCGAGAAGTTCATCCTTCACGACGGGCCGCCCTACGCCAACGGCCATATTCATGCCGGCACCGCCCTTAACAAGGTGCTCAAGGATGTCGTCACACGCTGCCAGCAGATGCTCGGCAAGGACGCCAACTATGTGCCCGGCTGGGATTGTCATGGCCTGCCCATCGAGTGGCAGATCGAGCAGCAGTACCGCAAGGACGGCCGCGACAAGGATGCCGTCGATATCATCCAATTTCGCGCCGAATGCCGGGCCCACGCCGAAAAGTGGATCGCCGTGCAGTCGGCTGAGTTCCAACGTCTCGGCGTGGTCGGCGACTGGGACAACCCCTATCTTACCATGCGCCATGCCTCCGAGGCGCAGATCGCCCGGGAAATCGGCAAGTTCGCCATGAACGGCGGCCTCTACAAGGGTTCCAAGCCGGTCATGTGGTCGGTGGTCGAAAAGACCGCCCTGGCCGAGGCCGAGGTCGAGTACCACGATCATACCTCGACCACCATCCACGTCTGCTTCCCGGTCGTCACGCCGTCCCTGCCGGCCCTGGAGGGCGCGGCGGCGGTGATCTGGACAACCACCCCCTGGACCATTCCCGGTAACCGTGGCGTCGCTTTCGGCGGCGATCTGGATTACGTGGTGTTCGAGGCCGTCGCGGTTGGCGAAGACGCCTCGGCCAAGCCCGGCGACAAGTTCGTTACCGCCGCCGATCTCAAGGCCGACACCTGCGAGCAGGCCGGCATCACCGAGAGCCGCGATATCGCCAGCTTGAAGGGCGACGATCTGGCGGGCACGGTTTGCGCTCACCCCCTGCGCGGCCAGGGCTACGACTTCGACGTGCCTCTGTTGGCCGCCGACCATGTCACCCTGGAAGCCGGCACCGGGCTGGTTCATATCGCGCCCGGCCACGGCGCCGAGGATTACGTGGCCGGCATCGCCTTCGGTCTGGAAGTGCCCGAGACTGTCGATGGCGATGGCACTTATTTCGCCCATGTACCGCTGTTCGCCGGCCAGCATGTGTTCAAGGCCAACGACACCGTCGCCGACGCCCTGGCCGAGGCCGGCGGCCTGCTGGCCCGGGGCAAGATCACCCACAGCTACCCCCACTCGTGGCGCTCCAAGGCGCCGCTGATCTTCCGCAATACGCCGCAATGGTTCATCTCCATGGCGACCAACGAGTTGCGCGACAAGGCGCTGGCGGCCATCGACCAGGTCCGCTGGGTGCCCAAGGCCGGGCGCAACCGGCTGCGCGCCATGATCGAGCAGCGGCCCGACTGGGTGATCTCGCGCCAGCGCGCCTGGGGCGTGCCCATCGCCGTGTTCGTCCACAAGGAGAGCGGCGAGTTGTTGCGCGACCATGCGGTTCTCGACCGCATCGCCGACGCCTTCGAAGAGGGCGGCGCCGATGTCTGGTACACCGCCGACCCGCAACGCTTCCTGGGCGATGATTACGCCGCCGCCGACTACGACAAGGTCGACGACATCGTTGACGTGTGGTTCGAGTCGGGCTCAACCCACAGCTTCGTGCTCGAAGCCCGCGACGATCTCGGGTCACCGGCGGCACTTTATCTTGAGGGCTCGGACCAGCATCGCGGCTGGTTCCATTCGTCACTGCTGGAATCCTGCGGCACCCGCGGCCGGGCCCCCTATGACACGGTGCTGACCCACGGCTTCGTGCTCGACGGCCAGGGCCGCAAGATGTCCAAGTCCCTGGGCAACACCGTCGAGCCGCATAAAATCATCGATCAGTACGGCGCCGATATTCTGCGCATCTGGGTTGTCTCCGCCGACTATTCCGAGGACGTGCGTATCTCCGACGAGATCATGCGCTATCAGGCGGACTCGTACCGCCGCCTGCGCAACACCATGCGTTATCTGCTGGGCAATCTCACCGGCTTCGACGATGCTGAGCGCCTGCCCCATGGCGAGATGCCCGAACTCGACCGCTGGATGTTGCACCGGATCAGCGAGATCGACGCCGAGGTGTGGCGCTGCTGCGACGACTTCGACTTCCACACCATGTTCGCGGCCCTGCATACGTTCTGTTCCATGGACTTGTCGGCATTCTATTTCGACATCCGCAAGGACGCGCTTTACTGCGACTCGGTGTCGTCAATCCGCCGCCGCGCGGCGCGCACGGTGCTCGACACCCTGTTCAACTGCCTCACCGCCTGGTTGGCGCCGATCATTCCCTTCACCGCCGAGGAAGCCTGGCTCAACCGCTTCCCCAGCGACAGTGACAGCGTGCATTTGCGTCTGTTCCCCGAGATCCCGGCGCGATGGCGCGACGACGCCCTGGCGGCCAAGTGGACCAAAGTGCGGGCGTTGCGCCGTGTGGTTACCGGCGCGTTGGAAGTCGAACGCCAGGAAAAGCGCATCGGCTCCAGCCTTCAGGCCATGCCCACGGTCTACGCCACGTCGGACTATGTCAGCGCCATGACCGGCCTTGATCTCGCCGAGATCAGCATTACGTCGACGGCGACCCTAACCGAGGGCGCCGCACCCAACGGTTCGTTCGCCATTGACGACGTGGACGGCATCGGTATCGTTGCCGGCCTCGCCGACGGCGACAAATGCGGCCGCTGTTGGCGGGTGCTGCCCGAGGTCGATGACGACGGCGGGTTGTGCGGTCGTTGCGCCGACGCGGTCGCGGCCAGCGATGCCGAGCCGGTCGTTTCCGTGGACGCTTGAGGACCGCCGTGCTGGGTCTTGGCCTGGGCATTGCCGCGGCGGTGGCGATCGCCGACCAACTGGTCAAATGGTGGGTCATGGATACCCTGATGGCGGCCCCGGCAGATATCGAGGTGCTGCCGATCTTTAATCTCGTCATGGAGTGGAACCGGGGCATCAGCTTCGGCATGTTCGGCGGTGGTGCGCTGCCGCCCTGGCTGCTTGCGGCCTTCGCCGGGACCGTCGCCTTGGGCCTCGGCGTCTGGCTCGCCCGGATCGAGACCCGGCTGCTCGCCGTCGGCCTCGGCCTGGTCATCGGCGGCGCTCTGGGCAACATCGTTGACCGCCTGCGGTTCGGCGCGGTGGCCGATTTTCTCGACTTTCATGTGGCCGGATATCACTGGCCGGCATTCAATCTAGCCGACACGGCGATTACCATTGGTGTCGGTCTGCTGCTCATCGATACCTTGCTCATTAGCCACGAAAGGCATACATAAACAGGCATGATTCTGATCCGCGAACAAGGCACCCGTGCCCTGACCGTAACCACCTGCCTGGTGGCGCTGGTGCTGGCTTTGGGCGGCTGCGAAAAGGTCAAGGATCAGCTCGGCATGGGCAAGAACTCGCCTGACGAATTCAACGTGGTGACCAGGGCGCCCCTGACCCTGCCCCCGGACTACACTCTGAGGCCGCCTGACTCGGCGGCTGTCGGACCACAGGAGACCACGGTCCAGGAACAGGTGAAGCAGGCGCTTTATGGCGGCTCCGGCAACGTCGCCGATAGCGAAGCAACGGCGGGCGAAACCGCGTTGCTGTCCCACGCCGGCGCCAACGACGCTATGGACGATATCCGCCAGGTGCTGAACGAAGAAAACGCCATCTACGCCGACAGCGACCAGGCCTTTATCGACTCGATCATTTTCTGGCGCGACTACGTCGGCACCGAAGTCGTGGTCGACCCGGCCAAGGAGAACCAGCGCCTGCAGGAGGCCGAGGCCCTTGGCGAAGTGCCGACCGGCGACAATTCCGCCATTATCGAGCGCCGCGAAAAAGGTATCCTGGAGGATATCTTCTAGCCTTTCAACCCGGGGGGATTGATATCGGGGCCGAGCGTCGGGGGGAGTTTGCGCCACATGTCATGGAGCCGAATTCATGCTGTCATTCGCCCGCCTTGCCCTGGTTATCGCGTTCATCTCCATGGCGGCCCTGCCCGCCAGGGCTGGAATTTTCAATCCCGAGACCTTCACCCTCGACAACGGCATGGAAGTGGTCGTGGTGCCCAATCACCGCGCCCCAGTGGTGGTCCATATGGTATGGTACCGCACCGGTTCCGCCGACGATCCGGTGGGCAAGTCGGGGGTCGCCCATTTTTTCGAACACCTGATGTTCAAGGGCACGCCGACAATTCCCGACGGTGAGTTTTCGGCTATCGTGGCGCGCAACGGCGGCAACCAGAACGCCTTCACCGGCCACGACTACACCGCCTATTTTCAGAAGGTCGCCAAGGACCGCCTGGCTCTGGTCATGGAGCTTGAGGCCGACCGCATGATCAATCTGGTGCTCAGTGACGATGTGGTGTTGTCGGAGCGCAAGGTGATCCTTGAGGAACGACGCGCACGCACCGACAACGACCCCAGTGCCCTGTTCGGTGAGCAACTCGACGCCGCCCGCTATCTCGCCCACCCCTATCGCATCCCGGTGATCGGCTGGGCCCATGAGATCGCCGCCCTGACCACCGCGGACGCCCTGGCCTTCTACCGCCGCCACTACGCTCCCGACAACGCCATCCTGGTGGTCGCCGGCGACGTCACCGTGGCCGAACTGCGGCCGCTGGCCGAGCGCATCTACGGCGCCTTGCCGGCCGTCGGTGTTGAGCCGCGCCAGCGCCCCCAGGAGCCGCCCCACCTGGCAGCACGGCGGATCGAATTCAAAGATCCCCGGGTGCGCCAGCCGGAGTGGAGCCGTACCCATCTGGCGCCAAGCTATGTCTCCGGCGCCAGCGAACACGCTTATGCCCTGCAGGTGCTGGCCGAACTGTTTGGCGGATCCTCCACCAGCCAACTCTATCGGTCCCTGGTCATCGACCAGAAAATCGCCGCCTCGGCTGGCGCCTGGTACGGCGCCAGTGGCCTCGGCCCCAGCTTATTCGGCTTCTACGCCTCGCCGTCCCAGGGCGCCGACATAGCCGCCGTGGAAAATGCCGTGGACATCGAGATTGAACGTCTGCTGGTCGACGGCGTCACTGCCGACGAAGTTGAACGGGTCAAGACCCGCATGGCGCGCGAGGCGATCTATGCCCGCGAGAGCCTGTCGACCGCGGCGCGCATCTTCGGCGCCGCCCTGAGCACCGGCTACTCGGTCGATGACGTGGAAGCCTGGCCCGACCGTATCGCTGCGGTCACCGCCGCACAGGTCAATGCGGCGGCGCGCGCCGTGCTGGTGCCGGAGACCTCGGTCACCGGCCTGCTGTTGCCCGCCGACGCGCAGGATTGAGGCCATGAGAGCCGTAATGATCCGACTATTCGCCACCGCCATCGTCGCGGCCTGTCTGGCCGCGCCGGCGGGCGCCACCGAAGTCCAGCGGGTGATCAGCCCGGGCGGCATCGAGGCCTGGTTGGTGGAAGAACACAATATTCCCATCCTGTCCCTGCGGGCGTCGTGGCGCGGGGGCGCCGCCTTCGACAAGGTGGGCCGGGAGGGTACCGCCAACATGGCCTCGGCGCTGATCGACGAAGGCGCTGGCGACTACGACTCCCAGGCGTTTCAGACCCGGCTCGAGGATCTCTCGGTGCAGCTGTCCTTCGGCGCCGGCATGGATACCTTCAGGGGTACTTTCAAGACCCTGACCGAGAACACCGACGAAGCTTTCGAGCTACTGCGCCTGGCCATCACCGTGCCGCGCTTCGACGACGAACCGGTCGAGCGCATTCGCGGCCAGCTCATGGTTCATATGTCGCGCCAGGCCGAAGACCCGGACTATCTGGTGGGCCGCGCCTGGTACGAGATCGCCTTTCCCGGCCATCCCTATTCACGGCCCCTGGACGGCACCCAGGAGACCCTGGCGGCAATCACCACCGACGATCTGCGCGATTTCGTCGCCGCCCAACTGGCCCGCGACCGGCTGTATATCGGCGTGGTCGGCGATATTACGCCCGAGCGCCTGAGCGCCCTGCTAGATTCGACCTTCGGCGGCCTGCCCGCGACCGGCGCACCAATCGAGACTGTCAACGCCGCCCCCGGCGCGCCGGGCAGGGTCATCATCATCGACCGCGACATTCCCCAATCCATCGCCCTGTTCGGCGGCGCCGGCCTGCCGCGCCGCGACCCCGACTATTACGCCGCCTATGTCATGAACCACATTCTTGGTAGCGGTGGCTTCACCTCGCGGCTGACCGAAGAAGTGCGCAACAAGCGCGGCCTCGCCTACGGCGTCTACACTTATCTGGCACCCATGGATTACAGCGCCATCCACATCGGCCGGGTGGCGACCCAGAACAGCGCCGTAGCCGAGTCCCTGGACATCATCCGCGCCGAACTGGCCCGCATGCGAGACCATGGCGTCACACGTCAGGAACTGGCCGACGCCAAGACCTATCTCACCGGTTCGTTCCCCTTGCGCCTGGATTCCAACGGCAAGATCGCCAGCCTGCTGGTCGGCATCCAGCTTGAATATCTTGGCATCGACTACATCGACCGGCGCAACAGTTACATGGAGGCGGTGACCCTGGGCGACGTCAACCGCATGGCGCGCCGCCTGCTCAAGCCCGACGCCTTGCAGGTCGTGGTCATCGGCAAGCCGGAGGGCCTCAGTGGCAACTGATAGCCACCCCATGGTCGAGGCCATCGCCGGGGGCGACCGCCGAGCTCTAGCCCGGGCGATTACCCTCATTGAGTCCACCCGGCGTGACGACCAGGACCAGGCCCAGGCCCTGCTGGCGGCGCTGCTGCCCCGCACCGGAGGTTCGGTGCGCATCGGCATTTCCGGCGCCCCGGGCGTCGGCAAGTCGACCTTCATCGAAGCCTTCGGCCATCACGTTATCGAAGCCGGTCATCGGGCCGCCGTGCTCGCCGTCGACCCGTCGAGCAAGCGTGGCGGCGGCTCCCTGCTGGGTGACAAGACCCGCATGTCGGAACTGGCCAAGAATTCGAACGCCTTCATTCGGCCGTCGCCGGCGGGCGATACCCTGGGCGGCGTTGCCCGGCGCACCCGTGAAGCCATGCTGGCCTGCGAGGCCGCCGGGTTCGACGTGGTCATGGTCGAGACCGTTGGTGTCGGCCAGTCGGAAACCGCGGTCGCCGATATGGTCGATGTTTTTCTGCTGTTGCTAGCGCCAGGCGGTGGTGACGAACTCCAGGGCCTCAAGAAGGGCATTGTCGAGCTCGCCGATATTCTGGTGGTCAACAAGGCCGATGGCGCCCTGGTCGATGCCGCGGCCCGCATCCAGGCGGAATACACCGGCGCTCTGGGCCTGTTGCGCCCGGCGGACGCGCGCTGGACGCCCACGGTGCTGGCCTGTTCCGCGCTGAAAAATCGAGGCATGGACGATGTCTGGCAGGCCATTGAGGACTATCGCGAGGCCCTCGACCCGGACGACGGCATCGCCGCCCGGCGCTCAGCTCAGTCGCGGGCCTGGATGTGGGCCGAAATCAGCGAGGGGCTGATGGCGGCGTTTAAGGATGACGCCAAGATCACCGCTCTCGCCGCAACCCTCGAGGACGAGGTCGCCCAAGGCAGCGCCACGCCCCACGATGCCGCCCGCCGCCTGCTTGCCGCCTTTACCGGTGGCAGCGGGGAATCGGCTTGACGCAAGGCAGCGCGTAGCCTACATAACCCGCCTTATCCCGGCGCCGCTTCATCACAAGCGGCGCGTCTGCTTTCGACTGAGGAAAAAGACCATGGCCCGACGTTGCGAATTGACCGGCAAAGCCGTCCAGACCGGTAATAACGTCAGCCACGCGAACAATAAGACGCGTCGGCGCTATTTACCCAATCTCCATCGTGCGTCGCTGCTAAGCGATGTGCTAGGCGCTCCGGTGCGTCTGCGCATCACCGCCCATGCCCTGCGCACGGTAGAAAAGAAGGGCGGCATCGACAATTTCCTGCGCGATGCCAAGGACGACAAGCTCTCTCTGACGGCACGGCGCATCAAGCGCCGCATCGAGAAGAAGGTCGCCGCCTCCGCCTGACGCGCGGGTTTCGGCCCTCTCGCCCACTCTATTAACGATCATACGCTGTCCGAACTGTAATTCGGGCCGCTAATACGTATGATCGCGTCATGACTGAGACGATCTCACCCGCCATCGCCGCACGCCCCCACAATCCCGCCCGCGGCATTATGTTCACGGCCATGGCCATGTTTCCCTTATCGGACGCTACTGTCAAATGGCTGTCGGGCGATTATCACGTGCTCCAGCTGCTGTTCGTGCGCAGCCTGTACGTGTTCCTGCCGACCCTGTTCTTTCTCCATCACGCGGGCGGCTTCAAAATGCTACGCTCGAAGCGCAAGAAGCTGCTGGCGGTGCGTGGGACATTGGCGGTCTGCTCGTGGTCATTCTAGCTGTTCGGCATCTCTCGCATGCCCCTGGCCGACGCCACGGCGGTGTTCTTCTCGGCACCATTGATCATGGCGGCCCTTTCCATGCCGCTGCTCGGCGAGCCGGTCGGCCCGCGCCGCTGGATCGCCATTGTCGTGGGTTTCGGCGGGGTGGTCATCATCATCGGTCCAGGCGCCGGGATGGTGGGTAGCGGCGCCCTGCTGGTGTTGCTGGCGGCGACGTTGTTCAGCTTCGCCCAGATCGCCGCGCGCGAGCTCAGCAGCACGGAATCGAGCGCCACCCTGGTGTTCTACACCACCACCATTCTGGTGGTGGTGACCGGTACCATCCAGCCGTTCATCTGGGTTGATATGAGTTGGCGCGACGTCGGATTTCTGGCCGTCGCCGGGCTGGTCACCGGCATCGCCCAGTTCTGCCAAACCCAGTCTCTCAGGTTCGCGCCCATTGCCATTGTCGCGCCGTTTTTCTTCACTCAGCTTATCTGGGCGACCCTGTATGGCTATTGGCTATGGGGTGACCTGCCTGGCCCCTCCATCCTGATCGGCGGTTCGGTCCTTATCATCAGCGGCCTCTACGTATTTTGCCGGGAAACCCGCCAAGGCTAGCTTGCCGCAACCGGATTGTTTGCCTACCATCCGTTCCGGTGTTGAGTTGGTATTGCGAACGGAGGCGGAGACATGATCCAGATTGCGGCGGAAGTGGGCGGTACATTCACGGATTTAATCTGGACCGACGACGACAACCAGATGCGGACCCACAAAGTACCGTCGACGCCGGGTGATCCCTCGGCCGGGGTTATCGCGGGTATCGACGAGGCCCTGCCCGACGGCCTTGGCGATAAGGCCCAGTTGTTTCATGGCTCCACCGTGGCGACCAACGCGGTGCTGGAGCGCAAGGGCTGCCGCGCCGCCCTGATCAACACCAAGGGCTTTCGCGATATCCTGTCCCTGCAGCGCCAGCTTCGCCCCAACGTCAATTCGGTGGCGGTCATCAAGCCGACGCCCCTGGTGCCCCTCGCCCACACCGTGGAAGCCCATGAGCGGCTCAACGCGGCGGGCGCGGTGCTCGACCCCTTGGACGAGGCGGCGCTGATCGAAGATCTTGACCGCCTGATCGAGGCCGAAGCTCCCGAGGCCATCGCCGTCTGCCTGCTCCACGCCTATCTCAATCCTGATCACGAACACCAGGTGCGGGACTTGATCGAAAAACATTACCCGGACCTGCCGGTGGTGCTGTCGTCGGACGTGCTGCCCACCTTCCGCGAATACGAGCGCGCCTCGACCACCACTATGGCGGCCTATCTGGCGCCCCTGGTGGACCGTTATCTCGCCAACCTGGAGAGCCATACCGGCGACGGATCGCTTTTCGTCATGCAGTCGTCCGGCGGCGTGCTGCCGAGCCATGGCGCTCGGGGCCGCGGTGTCGAGTTGCTCAACTCAGGCCCCGCCGCCGGGGTCATCGCCGCCGAGCGCATGGCGGCCCTGCTCGGCGATCCGGACCTCATCACCCTCGATGTCGGCGGCACCAGCGCCGATGTCTGCCTGATCGCCGGCGGTACCCCGGTGGTGACGTCTGAGTATGAGATCGACGGCCTGCCCCTGGCCATGCCGAGCGTTGATATCGCCAATGTCGGCGCCGGCGGCGGCAGCCTGGGATGGATCGACCGGGGCGGCATGCTTCAGGTCGGCCCGCAATCGGCCGGCGCCCGACCAGGCCCGGCGTGCTACGGCCAGAGCGGCGAAGAACCGGCCATTACCGACGCCCTGGTCCATCTCGGCTGGATCAGGCCTCACCGTTTCCTCGGCGGCCGCATGACCCTGGAGCCGGACCAGGCCGACGCCGCCCTCGACAGTCTCTCCGGTCGGCTCGGCCAGAACCGAGGCCAGACCGCCCAGGCCATGATCGACATCGCCATCGCCCATGTCAGTCGCGGCGTGCGCATGGTTTCGGTTCAGCGCGGCTACGACCCCCAGGGCTATGTGTTTTACGCCTACGGCGGCGCCGGACCGGTGATGGGCGCCCTGGCGGCGGAAGAACTCAAGATCAGCCGCGTGGTAGTACCGCCCCATCCGGGCCTGTTCTCGGCTCTCGGCCTGTTGGTCGCCGATCTCAAGCGGATTTACCGCGAGACCGCTTTCCAGCCGGTCGGGGAGGCTACCCCGGACCGCGTGACCACGGCGTTCGATCGCATGCGCGGAGCCGCTCTGGACGAGTTCGCCGGCTTCGGCAGCTTGCCGGAGACCGTGCAATGGGAGCATTACCTGGAGATGCGCTATCGCGGCCAGGGGTTTGAGCTGCTGGCGCCTGTCGACCTGGCGCGCCTGGCAAGCGACGGCGCACCCTACGTCATCGATCTGTTCAACCAGACCCACCTGACGCGCTACGGCACGGCGCCGGCCAACGAGGACGTGGAGGTGGTGACGCTTCGTCTTGTCGCCAAGGTACCGGGCTCCCACGCAGTGCTCGACCAGCTGGAGAACGCCGCCCGGACCGCCACCGATCCGGAGGTCGAGGAAGGTACTATCACCTACGGCGGCGCGTTCATGAGCTGCCGCTTCGCCTGGCGTTCGAGCCTGCCCGCCGGCCACGTGCTCGATGGGCTGGCGATCATCGAGGAACCCACCGCCACTACCCTGGTGCCACCGGGCTGGCGAGCCACCGTGGGCGCCGCCGGCGCCCTGATCCTCGAACGACAGGGAGAGCCGTCATGAGCAACCTGCGCAACGTCGATCAGGCGAGCTTCAACATCATCAGCCACGGCCTCCACGCCATGGCCCAGGAAATGGGCGAGATGATGGTGCGCTCGGCCTATTCCACCATTATCCGCGAGGCCCGCGACTGCTCGGCCTCGTTTCTCGACCGCAACGGCAAGATCATCTCCCAGGCCCAGTTCTGCCCGATCCACATGAACTCCTTCGGCCTGGTGTTCCAGGCCTTCGCCAAGCGCTATGACCTCTCGAAAATTAAGCCCGGCGAGGGGTTGATTACCAACGACCCCTACAGCGGCGGCCAGCACCTCAACGACATTTTGATCTTCACCCCGGTGTTCCGCCACGATGAGTTGGTGGCGTTCAGCGCCTCCCTCGGCCATCACATCGACATCGGCGGTGGCGCCGCCGGGCCCAACGCCACGGCCCTTGATGTATTTTCCGAGGGCCTGCGCATTCCCCTGCTAAAATTCGACATTGAGAAGGACCTGGGCGACGGCATGCTGGAGCAGTTCGTGCGCCTCAACGTGCGCCCGCCCGATCTCGTCATGGGCGACCTCAACGCCCAGCTCGCCGCCAACAACACCGGCGAGATGCGCTTTATCGAACTGCTCGACCGTTTCGGCACCAACACGGTGCTGGCCGCCGCTGACGAACTCCAGGACTACGCCGAGCGCCTGGCGCGCGACGCTATCAGCGCCATTCCCGACGGTGTCTACGAGGGCGAGGATTTCGTCGACGACAACGGCTTCGACGAGTTGCCGCTACGGGTCAGGGCCAAGGTGACAGTCAAGGGAGATACCGTCGCCGTCGACCTCTCGGGCAGCGCCGAACAGACCAAGGGCATCATCAACTCGCCTCTGGCGGCGACCATCTCGTCGGTCTACGGCGCCTTCGCCCTGCTGCTCGGCGGCGGCGACATTCCCATCAACGACGGCCTCTACCGGCCCATCGAGGTTTATGCCCCGGAGGGTTGCTTCCTCAACCCGGACCAGCCGGTCGCCGTGCGCGCCCGCAACAGCGCCTGCCAACGCATCTACAACGCCATTATGCTGGCCATGGCCCCGGTGGTGCCGGGCCAGGTGCTTACTTCGGGCCACGACACCACCAACGCCATCGGCATGGGCCACATGGGCCCCGACGGCTACCGGGTCTATCTCGAGGTGGTCGGCGGCGGCTGGGGCGCCTCGGAAGGCGCCGACGGCGCCGACGTGGTTGATAGCTACGTCGGCAACTGCTCGAACATACCGGTGGAGTCCCTCGAACAGGACTACCCGTTCATGGTGGTCGATGAGTATTCCATGCGGCGCGGCTCGTCCGGCGCCGGCAAGCGCCGCGGCGGCCTCGGCACCCGCCGGGTCTATCGCATCATCGAAGACGACGTCACCTTCAACAGCTACTCCGACCGCTTCCGCATTGCCCCCTGGGGCCTGTTCGGCGGCGAACCCGGCTCACCCACCCGATACACCGTGGAGCGCGGCGACGAGCGCATCAGCCTGTCGTCCAAGGTCAACTTCACTCTCATGAAAGGCGACCGTCTGGTCATCGAAATCGCCGGCGGCGGCGGCTTCGGCGAGCCCCTGGAGCGCGAACGGGAGCGGGTCGAGCATGACTTGAGGGAAAGTTTGATATCGGCCGACGAGGCACAGGATTTGTATGGACTAGAGGTTTAGGGGAGACAACACATGGCGGCGTTTACAGACAGAGAATATCGCGAGCGGGTACAGCGGGTCTGCACCGGCATGGAGGCTTCCGGGATCGAGACCCTGGTGATTTTCTCCGAGCCCCATATGTGTTTTCTGACCGGCTATGCCGGTCTGTCTGATTACGTGCCCCAGGTTACGGTGGTGCGGGCGGGCGACCAGGATGCGCGGATTATCCTGCGTGAGATGGATATTCATTGCGCTAATCCGACGGTCTATCTCGATGCCTCACGCATCGAGTGCTATCCCGAGAGTTGCATCGGCACAACCGAGCACTCGCCCTGGGACGTGATCGGCACGCGGGTGCTGGAGATCGCTGGCGACGGCACCATCGGCCTTGAGTACGCCGCCGACAACTTCTCGTTCTCCGACCACCAGGCCCTGACCAAGGCGCTCGGCGACCGGCCGCTGATTGACGGCAGCCATGTGGTGCCAAAGGCCAAGATCAAGAAGTCAGCGACCGAGATCGGCTTCATGCGCCAGGCCGCGACCATCGTCGATAACGCCATGGCCAACGGCATCGCCATGATCAAAGAAGGCGTGCGCCAATGCGACGTAGCGGCGCTCATCACCCACGACCTCATCGCCGGCACCCCGGAATACGGCGGCGACGCGACCAAGGCGGTAACCATGCCGACCGGTCCCGGCGTCGCCCAGGCGCCACATTTGAAATGGACCGACGCGCCGTTCCGCCCCGGCGACCAGACCGACTTCGAAATCGGCGGCTTCGTCCACCGCTACGCCTGCCCGCTATCGCGCACCAGCTATCTAGGGGACCCGCCGGAACGGCTGCTGTATGTCCACGACGCGGTGCTTGCGGGCTTCGAAGCGGCATTGGGCGCGGTTCGTCCCGGCGCCACCTGCGGCGATGTCCACCGCGCCTTCGCCGCCGAGTTCTACCCCCGCGGCGTGCGCAAGGAATCACGCATCGGCTATTCCCTTGGCCTCGACTGGAGCGACCTCTGCTTTAGCCTCCAGGACGACGACGAGACCGTGCTGGAGACCGACTACACCTTCCACCTGATCATCGGCGTGTGGGAGCCGGAAGACGCCTACGTGTTCAGCGAAGCCATCCGGGTCGGCGAGCAGCGCGGCGAGAGCTTCTCGAAAACACCCCGGGAGTTGTTCGTACGGTAACGACCTACTCGGCCAGGGACATCGGGTTGAAGCTGGTGTCGCTGTCGTCGGCGTCGAGGCCTTCGCGGCGTTTGAGGAAGCCGACCACGGCGTAGGTCACGGGCGTCGCCAGGACCTCGTAGACGGTTTTGACGATCCATTGGGTGATGACCGCGGCGATCAGCCCTTCCATGGGGATGATGCCGGCGAAGGCCACGATCATGAACACCGCCGAATCCAGGCCCTGGCCGATGATCGTCGAGCCGATAGTGCGGGCCCATAGCCAGCGACCCTTGGTCGCAACCTTCATGCGGGCCAGGACGTAGGAATTGGCGAACTCGCCGATCAGGTAGGCGATGAACGAGGCCCCAAGAATGCGCGGCGCATGGCCGAGGATGCGGTCGTAGGCGGGCTGGCCATCCCAGAACCCGGCCGCCGGCAGGGCGCCGGCCAGGGCGATGGCGCCGACTGCCAGCAGGTTGCAACCGAAACCCAGCCAGATCACCCGGCGCGCACGCCGGAAACCGTAGACCTCGGTCAACACATCGCCGACGATATAGCTGATGGGAAAGATGATGATCGCCGCCGGCAGGATGGTGCCGGCCACGTTGATCAGTTTGACCGCGATGATGTTGGACACGATCAGAGTGGTGACGAACAATGCCACGAGCGCCGTGAACCAGGGCGAATGGCCGCCGTCTTGTTGTGTCGTTTTGTCGGTCAAGGTTTCATCCTCATTTGGGCCACGAGGCTTTTCGGCGGACGGGCCGCAATTGTCAACCGGTCACTCCGCCATCCTGAACATCAGCAACAACGTGCGCTGCAAGGGATTGAAGTTGTCGTCGGACACGAGATAGACCAACAACCGGCCGTCGCCATCCTCACGCAGGGCCAAGCCTTCAAAATTATCAACCGTCAGCGGCGGGGAAATGCGAGCGATTTCCCGGCCCGTGAGCAGGGCGCCGGGGACGATCATCTCGGCATCGACCAGGGATAACCGAGCGGCCGGTCCCGCGAGTACCGAATAGCTGCGCTCAAGCACCATGACGTCGCCGCCCGGCAGGGTCGCGAGCGACGTCGGTTTGAAGTTCCGGGTGGTGGCGAAAAACAGCTCGTCGTCGGTGCCGGCGGCCGGCGACAACAGCCAGCCCATAACCCTATCGCCACCGATCAGAAGCGCCTCGGTGAGGGCCAGCAGGCGTTCCGGCCGCAGCTCCGTAAGACCCTCGATACCGCCGTTGCCCGGCGCCCAGGCCAACTTGCGCGGCGGGTTGAGGCGCTGGGCCGGCCCGGGCGCCGGGGCGGTGCTGTACAGCACCACCCGATGAAGGCGTTCGAAGCTGACCGCCAGGCGGCCGTCGGAAAGCCGCGCCAGGTCCTCGGAATCCTTGCCGTTGTCGGCCAGGGGCTGGCCGCCTATGCCGTGCAGCGACGTGATGGTGCCCTGGGAGACCCCGGTGAGGCGGCCGTCATCACCATAGGCCAGGCCGAACTCGACCCAACGACCGCGATCACTGATCGCCAGCACGCGGCTGCCGTCGGTGCTGACCTCGAGGCCCGAGAGGCCGCCGAAGCGGTTGTCTTTGGAGGTCAACACCAGGCCGCCGCGATACTCCAATCCACCAATCGCCACCTGGCCGTGGTCTTCCGGGTTGAGCCGCACCCGCGCGCTATCGACCTGGAGCGGTTCCGCCGCCGCGCCCGTGGACACTAACAGGGCCAGGACCATCGCCGTGGCGCAGGACAGCCAGCGGGTTAGGCTGGGGCAACACATGGGGGAAAACGCGACATAAAATCCGATCCGGGAGAGGAAACCACAACCATGTATGAACGACGAGACGTGCTCAAGTCCATTGCCCAGCTTCCCGCCGCCAGCCTGCCGTTGGCCATGGTGCTGGCCGACCCCAGCCTGGTCCACGCTGCGACCGAAGGCCTGGAAACCGTCACCATCACCACGCCGGGCGGAACCCAGGTGTCCGCCACCCTGGCGCTGCCTTTGGTTACCCCGGCGCCGGCGGTTCTGCTGGTCCATGAATGGTGGGGTCTCAACGACCACATCAAATCGGTCGCCGCCGAGTTCGCCGCCCTGGCTATCGATCTCTACGGCGGCAAGGTCGCGACCACCCGGGACGACGCCAAATCCTACATGCAGGTGGTCGATGGCGACGTGGCCACGAATACGGCCGGCGCCTGGGTCGACTGGTTGCGCGACCGCGGCGACGTCACCGGCAAGCTCGGTACTATCGGCTGGTGCTTCGGCGGCGGCTGATCGCTCAATACCGGCCTCGCCCGGGCGGTTGACGCCACGGTGGTCTATTACGGCCGGGTCAATAAGTCGGCGGCCGAACTGACGTTTCTTGATGGTCCGGTATTGGGGCATTTCGCGACCCATGACAAATGGATCAACAGCGACATGGTCGGCGGTTTCGAGAAGGCCATGGACGAGGCCGGTAAAACCTATACGCCTCATTGGTACGAAGCCGCCTATGCTTTCGCCAACCCAGCCCAGGCGCGCTATGACGCCGAGAACGCGGCGCTGTCGTGGGACCGCACCATGGCGTTCCTGGCCGCCAATCTGGAGTAACTCAGACAGCCATCCTGCCGCGTGATGAGCCGGCGGGGCCGCCGGTATCCTCGTCGAACAACTCGGTGAGCTTGTCGAGCATGACGCCGCCAAGCTGTTCGGCATCCACCAGGGTGACCGCGCGGCGGTAGTAGCGGGTCACGTCGTGGCCGATGCCGATGGCGATGAGTTCTACAGCCGACCGCGTTTCGATCCACTCGATGACGTCGCGCAGGTGGCGCTCGAGATAATTACCGCTGTTGACCGAGAGGGTCGAATCGTCGACCGGCGCGCCGTCGGAGATAACCATCAGTATGCGCCGCTGTTCGGGCTGGCCGAGCAGGCGGTTGTGGGCCCACAACAGGGCCTCGCCGTCGATGTTTTCCTTGAGCAGGCCCTCGCGCAGCATCAGCCCGAGATTGCGCCGGGCGCGGCGCCACGGCGCATCGCCGGATTTGTAGATAATATGGCGCAGGTCATTGAGCCGGCCCGGATTGGCCGGCTTGCCGTGCTGCAGCCACTGCTCGCGCGACTGACCGCCCTTCCACGCCCGAGTGGTGAAGCCGAGCACCTCGACGGTAACGCCGCAGCGCTCCAGGGTACG
Organism: uncultured Alphaproteobacteria bacterium; assembly: GCA_964645285.1. Lineage (GTDB taxonomy): Bacteria > Pseudomonadota > Alphaproteobacteria > JAAXGF01 > JAAXGF01 > JAYZAP01. Next base: position 19,534 of record CAZYDR010000021.1, on the reverse strand, counting down.
GGCCAGGATATCGGCGCTCATGGCGGCCACGGTAATCGGCCGGCCGCGCATGGAGCCCGAGTTGTCGATCAGCAGGGTCACCGCGGTATCGCGAAATTGGCTTTCCTTCTCCTGCTTGAAGGACAGCGAACTGGTTGGGTTGACCACCACCCGCGACAGCCGCGCGGTATCCAGCAAACCTTCCTCAAGATCGAATTCCCAGCTTCGGGTCTGCTTGGCCATGAGCCGGCGCTGTAGCCGGTTGGCGAGCTTCGAGGTAACACCCTGGAGATGGGCCAGCTGGTTGTCGAGCTGGGCCCGCAGGCGGCTCAACTCAGCGGGCTCGCAGAGTTCTCCGGCGTCGACGACTTCGTCGAACTCACCGCTGAAGACCGTGTAGCGGGGCTGGCGCGGGGCGTTGGAGAACTCGTCATCGGGACGCCACGGATGCTCGGCGGTACCCGGTTCCTCGGAACCCGAGGTGCCGAATTGGTCGTCCTCCAGGGTGCCGGCCTCGGCCTCGCCTTCGCCCATTTCGTCGTCGTCGGCTGCCGCCATGGCGTCGAAGCCATCGGTATCGCCGCTTTCGCCCTCGGCATCGCCGTCGCCGCCCTCGGATTCATCCTCCGACGGATCCTGCATCTCGGTGTCCTGGGGCTGCTCCATCTCGTCCTCGGCCTCGGCCAGTTCGAGATCGGCCAGCAGGCGACGGAGATCGCGTGCAAAAAGTTCCTGATCGTCGGCATCGCGGCCCAGGTCGTCGAGGGTCTCGGGAGCTCTTGATTCGACCCAGGAGCGGCACATGTCGACCATTTTGCGCGCCGCCTCGGGGGGCTCGGCGCCGGTCACCTGCTCGCGCACCAGAAAGCCGATGGCCTCGTGCAGGGGAACGTCCTCGAAGCGGTCGATCCGCTCATAGCCGCGCGAGCGGCAGCGCGCATCGAGCATCGACGTCACATTGTCGGAAACCCCGGCGAAGCGCCGCATGCCCAGGGACTCGACCCGCGCCTGCTCGACTGAATCAAAAATCGCCTGGGCGACATCGCCGCGCGGCCGGCGCCGGGCATGAACCGAATCGTCGTGATAGCGCATGCGCATGGCGAGGGAGTCGGCGACACCGCGGACCCGGGCTACTTCGCCGAGCTTGAGATCGTTGGTCGGCTGGGGCAGCCGGGCTTCGCCATCCTTGGCCATGCCGGTATCGTCGCCGCCGAAGCTGACGACCAGCTCGCGCTCCTGGGCAAGCGCCCGCAACGCGGCGGAAACCGCGCGCTTGAACGGTTCCGCCGGATTTTCGACCTCGGCCATCGATGCCTAGGCGTCGTCGGCGGGCGCCGGAACAGCCGCCGATTCGGGCAGTTCGACGCCGAAGCAGCGCTGGTAGTATTCCGCCACGTTGGAGCGTTCCAGCTCGTCGCACTTGTTGACGAAGGTAAGGCGGAAGGCAAAACCCACGTCGCCGAAGATTTCGGCGTTCTCCGCCCAGGTGATCACCGTGCGCGGCGACATGACAGTCGAAATATCGCCGGCCATGAAGCCCGAACGCGTCAGCTCGGCGACGTTGATCATCTTGGCGATCAGGGCGCGGCCCTCTTCGCTATCGTGACCCGGCATTTTGGCGAGAACGATCTTGGTCTCTTCCTCAAGCGGCAGATAGTTGAGGGTGGTGACGATGTTCCAGCGGTCCATCTGACCCTGGTTGATCTGCTGGGTGCCGTGATAGAGGCCGGTGGTATCGCCAAGCCCGATCGTGTTGGTGGTCGAGAACACCCGGAAGCAGTCGTGGGGCGTCAGCACCCGATTCTGGTCAAGCAGCGTCAGCTTGCCCTGGGCCTCGAGAATACGCTGGATAACGAACATCACATCGGGTCGGCCGGCGTCGTATTCATCGAAACAAAGCGCCACCGGATGCTGCAGCGCCCAAGGCAGCAGGCCTTCGCGAAACTCGGTGACCTGTTTGCCGTCACGCAGCACGATGGCGTCCTTGCCGATCAGGTCGATACGGCTGATGTGGCTGTCGAGGTTAACCCGGATGCAGGGCCAGTTGAGCCGCGCCGCGACCTGCTCGATATGGGTCGACTTGCCGGTGCCGTGATAGCCCTGGATCATGCACCGGCGGTTGTGGCCGAAGCCGGCGAGAATCGCCAGGGTGGTTTCCGGGTCGAAATGATAGGCCTCATCGACTTCGGGGACATGCTCGGTGGCCTGGGAAAAGCCAAGCACTTCCATATCAACGTCAATGCCGAACACCTGGCGCACCGATATGGAAATATCGGCGCCATTGGGCGGCATGAGGGGCAGGTCGACGGAATTCTGGGAATCGGTCATTAGGGTAACGTCCGGGCTGCTGAAATTAACGGCGTCGTCGTCGGCGGGAGCGCTCGCATCACGTAATGCCAACGTGCGTAACGCAGACCGTGTGACCTAGCATGACTCGCGTGGGTTCTCAAGAACACAGTGGGGGTTGTGGCGCGGTCTTTCCGCCGTCGGCAGAATTCACTGTGCGACCTGGCGGCCCGACAGCAAACGATAGGCTTCAATAACGGTCTTGAGCTGGTCTTCGGCCTTGCGGTCACCGCCGTTGGCGTCCGGGTGCAATCGTTTGACCAACTCCTTGTAGCGGGTCCTGATTTCGCCGGCCGTGGCGTCGGGTGAAAGATTGAGCACGGCCAGGGCGTCGCGCTCACCAACCGGGCTTCGCCGTGGTACTTCGTCGGCCGAGCCCTCGGTCTCCCCGCCGGCGGCGCCGAAGACGCCGTAGGGGTCGTTGATGGCATCGTCGCGGGATATGCGGCCGGCCCGCAGGCCGCCGCCCAGGGGCCAGGTCGGCCGGTGCCAGGTAAAATCCTCGTGCAAATAGTTCTCTATTTCCTGCTGGCCCATGTCGCCGAAAAAATTCCACGACGAGTTATAACTGCGCACGTGTTCGAGGCAGAACCAGTAGTAGGACGTCAGCGTATCGCGGTCGCGGGGCGCACGATGGATGCCATCTTCCTCGCAACCAGGATGGTCACAAACGCGCGCGGGCTCTTGGTCAGCCGGTTCGGGGGCAAAACTTCGCATCGGTAAAGTATGGCGGCTTCCCCAGGGGCTGACAAGGCAGCCTCGCGGCCAGGTTCGGTGAACATCGACGCGCCTTAACCAACCACGTTACCTCAAGACGATATTGCGTCTGAAAATACACTCTTACGTTGTGTAACCTTGCGGCTACCCTTTCCGAAACAATCGTCGCGGTCTGGCCGCCCAAGAAAGAAAGATTCTACCATGAGTTCCCTAATAAATCGGAACGTAACCGTCGCCGGGCGGCGCACCAGCATTCGCCTTGCAGCGGCCATGTGGGACGCCTTGTCCGAAATTGCCGGGCGCGAGGAACGGACCATCAATATCATATGCACAAGGATCGACAAGCGACGCAAGGAATTGACCCTGACCAGCGGCCTGCGCGTCTATAGTCTGAATTATTTTCGCCGCGCCGCAAAGTGCGGGCGCTAAGGCCAAAGGGCGGTTCACTCGCCCGTGTACCACTCGGGAAACTGCTCGCGGACAATATCACCCCGGGAGCTCAGAGCATGGCAGCCGTCGATCTGCAGGGGCTTGAGGGCTGCCTTGCCTTCGGCGGTACTGGTGTCGCTACTGCCGGCGGCCTTATCACGGTCACCGCGAACCGCCTGATACGCCACCGTCGCCATGGTTCGCACCAGTTCGACCAGATGGGTACAACCTTGAACGCCGCCCAACCGTTCGCGCACCGCATGGCTCCAGCCGCGGCCGAGGGCGACGCCTTCGAGCTTGGCGAAGGACGACGTCACCGCCGGGCAGATAGCGAAGGGTGATGAATCGGTCGCGGCCTCGGCCCGTTGGATGATGAAATCCTGATCAATGGTCAGCCTGATCCACATGTCGTGGATCGGCTCGCCCGGCTCAATGGTGCCACGAAAGCTGCTGTCGAATGTGTAGGCCTTGGTATCGCTCAAATGAGCTTCGATGTCCCATAGCCCATCCTCGCGGCGATAACCGCGGTAATCGACAGACCGGTGGTGAAACGCCTCGCGGGGCGCCGGATTGGACAGGGGCATGAAAAACCTCGGACAGAAAAATAGACCGCCCCATATAATACCCCCCTGCGGAGATAGGTAGTCATTTCATGGCATCAAATCGGCCATTCGGCTAGGCGCAGTGCGATGCTTTAGCATCGGGCGAGCGGCGCAACGCACCCGATGGCCGGTTTAATGCCATGAAATGGCTATCTATCTCCGCAGAGGGGTATGAGGCCACTGGACGTAATTGCAAGACCGCGCTTACGACCCTATGGCGAAGTGCAGCAACAGCGGCATGGTGGCGAAGGAGATCACCGTCGATAATAGAATGACGCTGGCGGTCTCCTCCGGCGCCTGGTTGTAGAGACGGGCGTAGAGGTAATTGAACACTGCCGGCGGCATGGTGCATTCGATGATGAACACGCCGCGCATAACGCCCTCAAGGCCAAGCAAGGCGGCAAGAGCAACGCCGACGCTCAGACCCATGACCAGACGCGCTACCGCCAGAACCAGCGAACGGCGCAAACTGACCACCCGCATACCGGCCAGGGACACCCCGAGGCTGAACAACATAAGCGGCACGGTCATATCGCCAAGCATGCTGGTAGTGTTGTAGAGCCAGTCTGGCGGCTCGACCCCGGCGCCGCGAAAGGCGAAGGCGGCGGCCAGGGCATACGGCAATGGCGCCGCGAAAACCTTCTTCGGGGTCGCTTCGCCCGACATCAGCCAGACCCAGAACAACAACATCATCACCATGGAAACGGTGAAGAACACAGCCGCCAGCTCAAGCCCGACAGCGCCGAACGCAAACAGGCAAAGGGGCATTCCCATATTGCCCGTATTGGTGAAAACCAGGGGCGACAGGTATCGCGACGGCGCAAGCCGAAAGATCCGCAGACCGATAGCGCCTATTACGCCGAAGCAGACCAGAGCCAGCCGAGGCCGGCGCAGGCGAAGATTGGCACGATGATCGGCAGCACGGTCTCAAACATGGAATTCGCCCCCGGCCTCCCGGACTGGCGCTACTCGGCGACCGACTCCGCCGCCGGCGCGGTGACCCGGAGCGACGTTATCTGGTTTCGCTGGCGGGCGAGAATGTCGAACTTGAAACCGTAGAAAACAAAACTCTGGCCGACCTCGGGAATTTGCTGGGCTTCGTGAATGACCAGCCCGGCAATCGTCGCCGCTTCCTCATCGGGCAGTTCCCAGTCGAACTCGCGATTGAGATCGCGGATGGTCACCGTACCGCGCACGGTGAAAGAGCGGTCCGGATTGGCGCGCACGCCGGTGAAGATGACATCGTGCTCGTCGGCAATGTCACCGACGATTTCCTCGAGAATATCCTCGAGCGTCACCATGCCCATGAGGGCGCCATATTCATCGACCACCAGGGCGAAATGGGAGCGCCGCCGGCGGAAGGCCTGAAGCTGCTGCAACAAGGTGGTGGACTCGGGAATGAACCACGGCTCCGAAGTGGTGGCGGCAAGATCGAGGCCATCGAGATCGCCCTCGTGGTCGTGCATGGCGCGCAGCAGATCCTTGGCGTGGAGCACACCGACGATGTTGTCGGGTTCCCCGCGCCACAAAGGAATGCGCGTATAGGGACTCTCCACCGCCTCCTCAAAGATCTGCGATGGCGCCATGGTGGCGTCGAGCATGGTCATGCTCTTACGATGGATCATGATCTCGCCGACGTCCACATCCTCGAGATCGAGGATGCTGCCCAGCATGTCGCGCTCCTGCTTGATCATGGTGCCTTCGCGGGCATGAAGGTCGATGGCGCCACGGAGTTCCTGCTGGGGCGATACCACTAGTCCGCTGTCATCAGCCCTGACGCCAAACAACAACAGGGCGACCCGCACAATCGCCTGTATGGCAACCGTCACCGGCGACAGCACCACCACCACCACGCGCATGAGCGGCGCCACCGCAAGAGCCACCCGGTCGGCGTTGCGCAGGGCATAGGTCTTGGGCAGGACCTCGGCAAAGATCAGCACCAACAGCGTCATGCCAATGGTGGCGTAGGCCACGCCGGCTTCGCCGAACAGGCCGATAAGAACGCTGGTGGCCAGGGCGGAGGCAAAAATATTGACCGCGTTGTTGCCCAGCAGGATAGCCCCGATCAGGCGTTCCTTGTGGTCGATCATACGGCCCACCAGCCGGGCATTACGATTGCCGCGACGCTCAAGGTGATGGAGACGCGGCCGTGACGCCGCGGTCAGCGCGGTCTCGGACCCGGAGAAAAAGGCCGAGACCACGAGCAGCAGGGCAATGCCGAACAGTGACAGCAGGATAGCCGTTTCCATGGCTCAACCGGCGAGAGAATCAGTGATCACGGCGTGCAGGGTGTCGGCGGGCACATCGCGGCTGAGGAATGCTTCGCCTATGGCGCGGGCAAGCACGAAGGTTACTTTGCCGTCGCGGACCTTCTTGTCCTGGGCCATGTGACCAATCAGTACGTCGGCGGTGATGTCCGGCGCCGCGTTGGCGCCCAGCGCCTGGGCAACCGTGACCGGCAGACCCATGGCGCCCAAGTGACGGCGCACCCGTGCGCAATCATCCTCGGAACAATGGCCGAGGCGCGCCGACAGAGCAAAAGCCAACACCATGCCCACGGCCACGGCCTCGCCATGGACGACGCGCCCGTCAAAGCCGGCCTCGGCCTCGATGGCATGGCCGAAAGTGTGGCCAAGATTGAGCAAGGCCCGCTCACCGGTCTCGCGCTCGTCACTGGCGACTACGCGGGCCTTGGCGGCACAGCTTGTTACCACGGCCTGACGCCGGGCGGCGGCGGCGCCATCGCGGACCGCGGGACCATGGGCCTCCAGCCAATCGAAGAATTCGGCGTCGCCGAGCAGGCCGTACTTGACCACCTCCGCATAGCCCGCCAGCAACTCGCGCTGGGCCAGGGTGGCCAACGCGCCTGTATCGGCCAGCACCAGGGACGGCTGATGGAAGCTCCCCACCAGATTCTTGCCGTGGCGGGTGTCGATGCCGGTCTTGCCGCCGACCGCGCTGTCGACCTGGGCCAGCAGAGTGGTCGGCACCTGGATCACACCGACGCCCCGGCGTAATACGCTGGCGGCAAATCCGGCAAGGTCGCCGATCACGCCGCCGCCCAGGGCGACCACCATGTCGCCGCGCTCAATCCGGGCCTCGAGCAGAGCGTCGAGAAGATTTTCAAGGTGGCCGAAACTCTTGGTTCCCTCCCCCGGCGGCAGGATAATGTCGTGGTGGCTGATACCGGCGCCGTCAAGGCTGGCGCCCAGGGTGGCCAGATGGTGGCCGGCCACGGTCTCGTCACTGACCACGGCGACCCGGCGGCTTGTCAGCACGGCGCTGAAATAACCGGCGGCGCCGGCAATCAGCCCATCACCGACAACGATATCGTAGGGTCGGTCGCCAAGCTCGACGCGAAGCCGCTCGGGCGCCCCAGGATCATCAATCCCGGTCAACGATGGATCGGACATGACGGCGCTCAACTCGCTGGGTCGCCAGCGCCGTCGCGCTGGTAGGATTCTAGCGCATCGATAATCCGGTCGACCATGGTTTCGTGGGGACTATCATCCGTATCGACGATAATGTCGGTTTCCGCATAAATCGGATAGCGCTCGTCGATCAGTTTGGCGAGGATGTCACGGGAATTGCCGTCTCTCAGCAAGGGCCTGGTATCGCGCCGGCCGCAACGCTTGACCAACAGGTCCAGTTCGGCGCGCAGCCACACGGACAGCGCCTTGTCGGCAACTAGCGCCCGGGTATCGGGGTCGACGAATGCGCCGCCGCCGGTGGCCAACACTTGGGGCGGATCGCCGAGCAGGCGGGCGATCACCCGGCGCTCGCCGTCGCGGAACGCAGCCTCGCCGTGACGTTCGAAAAACTCGGCGATGGTACAGCCGGCCGCGGCCTCGATTTCGGCATCGGCATCAACGAAGGGAATGGCGAGCCGCGACGCCAGGCGACGGCCGATGGACGACTTGCCAGCACCCATGAGTCCGATCAGCACGATGGTGCGACCGGTCAGAGCAGTCGTCGTGGTCATACCCGCCTCCCACGCACCCGCACCGCGGGGCGTTGAAAGCAAAGAGACAAGCCGGTAAGCTGCCGCAAAATAGCCATAAATCCAATCTACCATAAAAATTGGGATTGTCGCCCCTCACCAACCTATAGTATTTCCGGCTTTTGCCGGCTTCCCAGCAACAATTTAGGCCGAATCCTCAACGCCATGTCGCGTCTTTCCAAAATCTCCGCCCTGGTCGCCGCCGTCGTGGTTGGCGGCGCCGTGATTTTTCTCATGACCTGGGATATCCCGGCACCCACATCACAGGTCGAAGTGACTATTCCCGATGACCGGTTTGAACAGTAGTAAATGCGCCGTGGCGGTGGTCCTGGCAATGGCCTGGGCTCTACCGCTAGCGGCCCAGGAGACGGCGCCGCTGGACATCGTGCCCCTGCCCGCGCCTGACCTGATCGAGATCGAGACCACCACCGGCGTCCCGGTCGCCGCTGAGCCGGCCGCCGGAAGCGATGGCGACGCCGATGTCGAGGTTGAGGTCGGCATGGTCAAGGCCCCGGATCCGGAAGCCGTCGGCCTGATGGAAGCGGCCGATGGTGGTTTCGCCTTTGACATGTGGGCGGGCAGCGACCGCCGGCTGGTCGAACGCCTGCTGGTCCGGCTACCGGTCGGCGTCACCTCGCGCACGGTCAACAGCCTCGCCCGGCGGCTGCTGCTGTCGGCGGCGGCGCCGCCGCAAGGGCCGGCCGCGGCCAATCTTCTGGCGCTCCGTATTGAGCGCCTTGCCGCCATGGGCGACGGGATGTCGGTCAACCACCTGATGCGCGCCACCCCGGCTGATCTCGACGACACCACTCTGGCCCAGACCCGCCTCGACGCCCTGTTGCTGACCGCCGATTTCGTCGGCGCCTGCGCCCAGGCCCGCGAACTCATCCGCCAAGACGACTTGCCCTATTGGGAAAAGGTGCTGATTTTCTGCCAGGCGCTCAACGCCAACCACGCCGCCGCCTCGTTCGGTGTCGAATTGTTGCGCGAACGCGGTGTCGACGACGACCCGGCCCTTGAAGTGCTGCTGGCAACCATGGCTGGCGCCGACAATGTCGTCCTCCACAGCCTGCCCAATCCCACCGCCCTGCATCTCGCCATGCTGCGCACGGCGCGCCTCGCGGTGCCGGAGAACGCCATCAACAATGCCGATCCGGCGATTTCACGGGCCATCGCCCTGACCGCTACGGTGCCGCTGGACTTGCGCCTGCGGGCGGCGGAGCGGGCCGAGGCCCTGGGGTCTCTGCCAACCGAGACACTGGCCGAGCTATACGAAAGCGTACCCTTCACGCCGGAAGAACTGTCCGATCCGTGGCCGCGTATCGAATCCGACAAAGGCGCCCTGTCACGGGCGCTGATGTATCAGGCCATGCAAATACAGGTGGTGCCGGCGGCCCGGGCGGAAGTGTTGCGGGCGAGCTGGATGCTCGGCGCCGAGTCCGGTGGCTGGGACGGGTTTGCCACCGCCGCCCGGCTCACCCTCAACGAACTGCTCGGGCTCCGGCCCTTGCCCGAACTGGTGTGGATCTCCGGCGACGCGGCGCGGGTGCTCCTCGCCGCACGCCGCCCCGATGCCGCCGGTCCGTGGATCGATCTGGCCAAGACCCAGGCCGGGATCAACGCTGAGGCCGCCAACGCAGTGGCCGGGTTGGCGCCGGTCATCGGTTTCGTCGACGCCGCCGGTGTCCAACCCTGGGACGGTGAGCGCTTCACTGCCTGGTGGGAGGCACAAGGCCAGACGCCGGAGCGTGATCGGCACGCCCGCGCCAAGCTGCTGTTCGCCCTGCTCCTGGCATTCGACCGCGAGCCGCCAGTCGAGACCCTTCTCGCCCTGCTTGAACGCCCGGGCCCCGTGTGGGTACGGACGCCGCCCGAGGCGCTGCTGCGTCAGCTCGACCGCGCCGCCGCCGCCGGCCGGGTCGGCGAAACCGTGCTGCTGGCGCTGACCCTGCTTGATTCGTCCGCCTCCGGCGTGCCCGGCGCCATGGCTCTGGGATCGGTGGTTGGCGCGCTCTACCGCATTGGCCTCGAGGCCGATGCCCGGGCCCTGGCCGTCGAAACCCTGCTCTCCCGTGAGTTCTAGGGGTCACGCCGCCGACCATCACGTCGAGACCTTTCTCGAAATGCTCACGGCTGAGCGCGGCGCCGCCGCCCTGACCACCAACGCCTATCGCCGCGACCTGGACGACTACACGGATTTTCTGGTCCGCCGCGGCGCCACCCCGGTGGACGCGGACGCCGACGCGGTAAGAGCCTATCTCGGCCATTTGGTCGGACGTTTCGCCGCCAGCACCAGCGCTCGCCGGCTGTCCTGTCTGCGTCAGTTCCACAAATTCCTGTTCGCCGAGGAGGTTCGCGGCGACGACCCCACGGCAACCATCGACAGCCCGCGCCGCCGGGCGCCCCTGCCAAAGATTTTGAGTGAGGCGGAAGTCGACGACCTGCTCCATGTGGCGCGGGCCTGGGAGGGCGCCAGCGGTGCGCGCTGCCTCGCCCTGGTCGAGCTGATCTACGCCACCGGCCTGCGGGTCTCCGAGCTGGTCGGCCTGCCCCTTGCCACGGTGGGCGGCGACCCACGCTTCCTGGTGATTCGCGGCAAGGGCGACAAGGAACGACTGGTGCCCATGGGCGACGCCGCCAAAGACGCAACTGCGGCCTATTTGTTGGTGCGTGGCGAGTTTCTCAGGGACGGCGAGGTCTCGCCCTGGCTGTTCCCGTCGCGCGGCGCCGAGGGCCACCTGACCCGGCGGCGTTTCGGTCAGATACTTAAGGATCTGGCCATCGAGGCCGGCATCGAGCCGCGCCGGGTCTCGCCCCATGTGCTGCGCCACGCCTTCGCCAGCCACCTGCTGGCCCATGGCGCCGACCTGCGCGCCGTGCAGCAGATGCTCGGCCACGCCGACATCGCCACGACACAGATTTACACCCATATCTTGGAGGAGCGCCTCAAAACCCTGGTCCGCGATCACCATCCGTTGGGCCGTCGCGGCCATGGCGAGACTTGACAGAAGAGGGTCGAGGCAGCATACCGCCTCGGCTACCGGGCCCTGAGGCAATACAAAAGCAATCTGGATGAGGAGAGAATGACATGAGTTTTCATATGGTCGAGCCGGCCACGGCGCGGTTGAACCGCAGCGAACTGGCGGTACCCGGCAGCCAGGCCAAGCTGTTCGAGAAGGCGGCCGCCTCGGACGCCGACATCGTCTTCCTCGACCTCGAGGACGCGGTGGCGCCCGACATGAAGGACGAGGCGCGTAAGCTCGTCGTCGAAGGCCTTAACGACATCGACTGGAGCGGCCATACCATCACGGTGCGGATCAACGGTCTCGACACCCATTACATGTACCGCGATGTGGTCGATGTGATCGAGCAGGCCGGCCAGCACCTCGACATGATCATGATTCCCAAGGTCGGCACCGCCGCCGACGTCTACGCCCTCGACATGCTGGTGACCCAGGTCGAGGACGCCATGGGCCTGACCAAGCGCATCGGCTTCTCGCTGATCGTCGAGACCGCCCTGGGCATGGCCAACGTTCACGAGATTGCCGCCGCCAGCCCGCGCAACGAGGCGCTGCACTTCGGCGTCGCCGACTACGCCGCCTCAACCAAGGCGCGGACCACCAACATTGGCGGCGTCAACCAGAACTACGCGGTATTGACCGACCCGACTGGCGATGACGGCGAGCGCCTGACCCACTGGGGCGACATGTGGCATTACGCTATCGCCCGCATGGTGGTGGCGGCCCGGGCCAACGGTCTACGTCCCGTCGACGGCCCGTTCGGCGATTTCCAGGATGCCGACGGCTATCGCGCCGCCGCCTATCGCGCCGCGACTCTCGGCTGCGAAGGCAAATGGTCGATCCATCCGTCACAGATTGCCCTCGGCAACGAGGTCTTCAGCCCGTCCGATGAGGAGGTCACCAAGGCCAAACACATCATCGAAGCCATGGCCGAAGCCACCAAGGCGGGCCAGGGAGCGGTCACTCTCGACGGCCGGCTCATCGATATCGCCTCGATCAAACAGGCCGAGGTCATGGTCAGCAAGGCCGAACAGATCGCGGCGCGCGGTTAGTATCCGGGCCAACGGGGTCAAATGAGCACCCATCTCGAATTCGAGAAGCCCATTGCCGAGCTTGAAGGCAAGATCAAGGAACTGCGCCATCTCAGCGACGGTGACGGCGTCAATATCATTGACGAGATCAGCCGGCTTCAGGAAAAGCTCGACCGCCTGCTGCGTCAGACCTACGGCAAACTGACGCCGTGGCAGAAAATCCTGGTGGCGCGCCATCCCGAGCGGCCCCATTGCTCCGACTACGTGGCCGCCCTGATCGACGACTTCACGCCACTGGCCGGCGACCGCACCTTTGCCGACGATAAGGCAATGGTCGGCGGCTTGGGGCGGTTTCGCGGCCGCTCGGTGGTAATTATCGGCAATGAAAAAGGCGCCGACACGGAAGGCCGAGTAGCTCATAACTTCGGCATGGCGCGGCCCGAGGGCTACCGCAAGGCAATCCGCCTGATGCGTCTGGCCGACCGCTTCGGCCTGCCGGTGATCACCCTGGTCGATACCCCCGGCGCCTACCCCGGGGTCGGCGCCGAGGAGCGCGGCCAGGCCGAGGCCATCGCCCGCTCCATGGAGACCTGCCTTGACCTCAAGGTGCCGCTGATCAGCGTCATCATCGGCGAGGGCGGCTCCGGCGGCGCCATCGCCCTGGCCGTGGCCAATGCGGTGCTCATGCTCGAACACGCGGTCTATTCGGTAATCTCGCCCGAGGGCTGTGCCTCGATCCTGTGGCGCGACGCAGAAAAGGCCGAGGACGCCGCCAACGCCCTCAAACTGACCGCCCAGGACCTGGACGAACTGGCCGTCATCAACCGCATCGTCATTGAGCCCATGGGCGGCGCCCACCGCGATCCCCAGGCCGCCATCGCCACCCTGGGCAACGTTCTTGAGGCGACCCTGGCGGAGCTCGAAACCATTCCCGCCGACCAGATCAAAAGCCGCCGCCGCGACGCCTTCCTGGCCATGGGCGCGGCTGCTGGGTAGGGCACCACCAAAAAAAGGACAACCGTGACATGACTCGCGAGACCAGCCGCATTCCCCTCACCGTCATGTCGCCCGGCACGGCGCGGGCGATTACCGTGCATCGCTATGGCACGCCAGGGGCGCGGCCCAAGGCGTATTTTCAGGCCGGTATTCATGCCGACGAAATCCCCGGCATGCTGACGCTCCACCACCTGACCCGCCAACTCGACGAAGCTGACGCCCGGGGCGATATTATCGGCGAGATCATCGTGGTGCCGTTCGCCAATCCCATCGCCCTCAACCAGCGCTACGAGGGCGCCCTGCTGGGGCGCTACGAGTTTCTCGGCGACGCCAATTTCAACCGTAATTTTCCGCGTCTCGACGAGGCTATTGGCGATGCGGTCGAGGGTAAGCTGGGTAACGACGCGGACGCCAACGTGGCGCTGATCCGCGAAGCCTTCCTGGCCGAGGTCGCGGCGCTGACTCCGCGCAACGAGATCGAGGCCCAGCGCAAGACCCTCATGGGCCTGGACGGCGACGCCGATCTGGTGTTCGACGTGCATTGCGATTCCGAGGCCGTGCTGCACCTCTTCATCGGCACTCACCAGTGGCCCGAGATGGCCAACCTATCGGCCCAGATGGCCAGTGAGGCAACCATGCTGGAAATCGACTCCGGCGGCGGCTCGTTCGATGAGGCCTTCGGGCGGCCGTGGCGGACCCTGGCCCAGCGTTTCGGCGACAGCGCGCCGATCCCCGTGGCTTGCCTGTCGGCGACGGTGGAGCTACGCGGCACCGCCGATGTCAGCGACAAATTGAACGCCACGGACGCCGACAATCTGTTCTGCTACTTGCAGCGCCGCGGCGTGGTGGCCGGCGATCCCGGCGAGCGGGTCTGCCGGGTCAACGGCGCCGAGCCCCTGGAGAACCCCGAGGACTGGTCCAAGCTCGAAGACTAGTCCGGAGCCGATTGAAGCCGCCGACGCGCCGCCCTAGGTAATTCTCAGGAGGCCGTCATGCAAACCCATGCCGTAAAACTCATTGTCACCGTCTCGGTTGTCGCTGACGACCGCGTCCTCATGGTCGAACCGGCGGGCGGCCAGGACGGCGAGAGCGGCTGGTTCCTGCCCGACGAATTGATGAACGAGCTTGAGCATCCGGAGCACGCCGCCCATCGGGTACTCGACGACGGGCTCGGCCTCGAAGGTGTCGATGCAGAGCTTAGCCATATGGAGTCCTTCACCGGCGGCGACGGCACCTGGCACCTGACGTTTCACTACGTTGCCCGCTTCGATGACGAGCGCGACCTGACCCTGTCGAGCCGCTTCGCCGCCGCCGAATGGTTCACCGCCGGCTCCCTTCCCGCACGCGAAGAAGTCGCCCACGGCGGCCGGGCCTTGGGCGTTATTCGCAAGGTGCTGCGCTAGAGCGTTGTCAAAGCCATAGACGCCGAACCGCGCCGGGTGTAGGGGGAAAGCATGGCTTGTTCCCACTTACTCCACGAAGCCCGGCGCCATGGTTGACGCGGTGGCATCGACCCGGCGTGATACTCTGATTTCCAATGGCGCGTTGGCCATCATGGTGGTGCTGTGGGGATCGTCCTTTCCGGTCATCAACGCCCTGGTGCAGACCTGGGACGTGCTGTCGGCGACAGCCAGCCGCCAACTGGTGGCGGCCACCATGCTGCTCGGGCTGATCGCCATTCGCGAACGCCGCTTTCCCCTCCGCCGGTCCCAGCCGTGGCGCAAGCTGATCATTCTCGGCACTTTTGGTCTGGCCTTGTCGTCGGCCCTGATGACCACGGCGATCAGCACCGGCGGTGTGGTGGCGACGGCCATGATGTCGGCGGCCAGCCCCATCGTCGCGGCGCTGACCGCCCGGGTGGTGTTCGGTATGCCGCTTTTTGGCGGCATCGTCGCCGGCACCCTGCTGGCGGCGGCCGGAGGTCTGGTCATCGTGGTCATGGGCAACGGCGGCGACACTGAATTTCGCGGCGGCGAGATCCTGGTGATCCTGGCGACCGTATGCTGGACCTGGTATTCCCAGGCCGCCCAACGCTGGCTGACCGGCTATTCCCAACTGTACATTACCGGGCTGACGGTGGGGACCGGCGGTGTCGCGTTGGTTGCCCTGGCGACGATCCTAAATGTTACCGGCATCTATGAGACCCGGTTCGACCTGACCCCGGCGACCGTTGCCATGGTGCTTTACCTCGGCATCATCCCCCTCGGCATCGGCGCCTGGCTGTGGATGTTCGCGGTCAGCCGCCTGGGGGTCACCGTGGCCTCGATCTATCACAACTTCGTGCCGGTTTCCGCCGTGCTGGTAGCCATGGTGACATTCGGCGCCACGCCGACGATTTATCATCTGATCGGCGGCGTCATCATTCTGGCCGGCGTGGTCTATTCCCAAGTCAAAAGCCGCGCCGAAAAGAAAGCGTCCTAGCCAGCTTGCCTGCACGTCAATCTTGGCGTTCAATAGCTCAACAGTTGACTGAAACCGGGAGAATGACATGGCGAGTGTCGCTCAACTAGTCGAGGACGGCGTCACGCCGCCGGCCACCGACTATCAGCACTTTACCCTCGAACCAGTAACCGGCGCCCTCGGGGCCGAGGTCAGCGATATCGATCGGGCCACGGTGGATGGTGCCGCCGGGGCTGAATTGCGGCCTGCCCTCGACCAGCATCTGGTGTTGTTCTTCCGTGACCAATCGATCACCTCGGAACAGCAAATGGCTCTGGCGTCACGCTTTGGCGAGGTCGTCGACCATCCCTATGTGCAAAGCCTGGCCGGCCATCCCGGCATCATCGAAATCGTCAAGGACGCCAGCGAGGAGCACAATTGGGGTGACGGCTGGCACGCCGACATGACCTTTACGTCCGCGCCTCCCATGGGCGCGGTGCTGTGCGCCCGCGAGATCCCGCCGTGGGGCGGCGACACTATGTTCGCCAATTTGCAGCTGGCCTACGACGCCCTGTCGGGTACCATGAAGGACATGCTCGACGGCATGGCGGCGGTGCACTACTCGGGAAAACCAACCAATTATGAGAAGAATTTCGAAGGTATGCATGGCCGCGATGACGCGGCCGAGGAATCCTGCGAGCATCCGGTGGTGCGCACCCATCCGGTGACCGGTCGCAAGGGACTGTTCGTCAACCGCATCTTCACCCGGCGGCTGGCCGGCATGACCCTTGAAGAGAGCAAACCGATTCTCGAGTTCCTTTATGACCATTCGGAGCGCGCCGCCTTCACCTGCCGCTTCCGCTGACGCGAGAATTCGGTCGCCATCTGGGACAACCGGGCGGTCATGCACAACGCCCTGAGAGACTATCACCCCGGCCGCATGGGCCAGGGCTTCCGCCGGATCCTGCACCGCGCCACCATCGCCGGCGACAGGCCCTACTAGGGCGGCTTCAGAAAATCTGGTCCTCGGCCTTCTGGTCTTCAAAGTCGAGCACGCCCGCAGACGGCAAATCAGCCTGAAGCAAAGCCTGAATGTCGAGAATGCCCGTCCCATCGGCGGGCTGGTAGTCGCCCTCGACAGCCTGATGGGTTTGCTTGATCAACGCGCGAAAGGCCTCGATCCATTGCCACGGTTCCGGATAGGCGGTCGCGATGTCGGCGCCGCGGTAGACCAGCCACATTGCGGCGGCGCCGGCCACATGGACCGTGGCGTACGACGTGCCGGAACCAAATTTGTATGAGAATGTCTCCGCCCCGTTTTCGAGCACGGTGTTGGCGCGCCAGATGTCGTCGGCCGGCGCCCATACGTCGATGTATTTCAGCCAATCGCGATGATAGCGGTACCACACGTTCAAGTCGGGTTTGACACCGCCGACGCCGATGGTTCGCGAGAACTTGCCGGGGTACGTCACCCGGTCGATCGCCTGGCCACCGGCGGCGACCACGATAACACCGTTATCATAAGCGTAGTCGACAGCCTCGCCCAACGGCCGGCAGCCGAAGATGCTCAGTATGTGGATTCCCAGGCTGATCGAGACGACCCCGCAGTTATTGTGGTCGATGGCGTGGCGAATGGCATCGGCGATACTCTTGCGCTGCTTCCTGTCGCTCAGAAGGACCGAATTCGTGGCCCGGTACGGCACCGTCGGGACGCCTGGCGCGACGCCCATGAACGTTCCGGGCAAATTGCCGCAAAGCACCCCGCCGATCCGCGTGCCGTGTCCTGGGAACCCCAAATAGCGCAACGGATCGCTCGGTGTACTGCCGGGCCGCTTGTAGTTGACGCCCCGGTCGACGAGCAGCGTGCCGCTCTCGCCATCGGTCCAGTCGAAGACCGGATTGATGGTGTAGCCGGTATCGGGACGAGCGATCCGTACTATCGCGCCAGTCAATCTCGGTACCGCCGTTTTGGGCCTGGCGCACAATTTCGAGCGCTTCGTGCGCCTTGACCAGCGTGAGGTTCCAGTCCTTGTCGGGTCGAGCCATAGTATAGCCTCCCTTTGAGAGTGCCGCGCCCGCGTATGTACTACTATCGGTTCGATCTTTCATCGAGTTCCCAACGCACACCAAAGACGCGTAATATAACAACTGAAAATAGTAATTGTATGTCAGACAAGCTCGTAGCGCACGCCGAATCGTCAGCGTGAGGACGCTTCTAGCGTTGCTTTCCGTGAGCGGCCAAATCAACATCAATAGCCATGAAGGGCGAGCCGGCCGTTCAGTGAGAGATATAAGGCATAGGCAATGGAGAAAGCGCTTCTGACAGGCGGCAACGGCAATCTCGGCCGCCATGTGGCCGACCGGTTGCTCGACGCCGGCATCGAGGTGGTCAAGTTCGACCTGCCGGGGACCGAACCCGAGACCACCCGCCCGGGCGAGACCATCATCACCGGCGATATTCGCGACAGCGGGCTGGTGGCGGATATTCTACGCCAGCACAAACCGGACGCCGTCTATCACCTGGCGTCCCTGTTGTCGGGGAGTTCCGAGGACGACTTAGCCGCCGCCTGGAAAATCAACGCGACCGCCTCTTTCGACCTCCTGCGCCTCGCGGTGGAACATGAGATTAAGGCCCTGTTTTTCGCCAGCACCGGCGCCAGCTACGGCCCGGACATGGGTGATCCCTTGCCCGAGGACGCCGAGCAGTGGCCGGAAAACCTGTACGGCGCCACCAAAGTGACGGTGGAGCGGCTCGGCGTCTATTTCAAGGCCAAACACGGTCTCGATTTTCGCTGCCTGCGCTTCCCGCTGGTGGTTTCGCCCTTCGCGCCCAGGACCGCGGTGACCGCCTATCCGTCCCACGCCTTCAAGGCCGCCCTGGCCGGTGAGCCCTTTGTCTTTCCGGTGTCGCCCGGCATCGGCATGTCGGCGATGTTTTTCGAGGATGTCATCGACGGCATTGTCAAATTCACCCTGGCCGACCGCACCTCAGTACGCCGCCACGCCTATAACCTGCACGCCTATTTCGTTTCCGCCGAAATGGTCGTCGAACAGATTCTCAAACATGTTCCAACTTTTCAGTTCAGCTACCAGCCGGTGGCGGCAGTGGAAGCCCTGATGACCGCCTGGCCCGACGTCATCGCGGACCAATCGGCACGCGACCATTGGGGCTGGGACCCGCAGTTCGATTTCGCCCGCTCGGCGGCGCGCATGTTCGAGCTGTTGCGGGGCGACCAAGCAATTTAGCTGCAAGAACCGGATGTCGACCGCCCGCCGGTTCGCGTATTTCATTGTCCGTCTTTGATGGATAGGAGCGGGTGCCATGGCGGTGCGGCGAATGGGGTTGGTTGAATGGGCGCTGCTGGCGGCCCTGGCGACCGTGTGGGGCGGCTCGTTCTTTTTCGTCAAAGTGCTGGTCACCAGCCTCGACTGGCCCACGGTGGTAATGCTGCGGGTTGCCCCGGCGGCCCTGGCTCTGCGTTTTGATTTACGCCATGGGTTATCGTCTGCCGTCGGACTGGCCGACCTGGCGCTCCTTTCTGGTCATGGGTCTGCTCAACAACGTGGCGCCGTTTTCGTTCATTGCCTGGGGACAGTTGACCATCGACAGTGGCCTTGTCGCCATCCTCAATGCCACCACGCCACTGTTTGCGGTATTGCTGGCCCACGTTCTGACCCGCGACGAACGGCTGAGCGGCAATCGGGTTGCCGGCGTCGTGGTTGGCCTCATGGGCGTGGTCTTGCTGATTGGGCCCGGCGCCCTGGCCGGCCTTGGAGGCGAAGCCCTGGCCCAGGGCGCGATCATACTGGCCGCCCTGTGTTACGGCCTCTCCGGCATCTACGGTCGCCGCCTAACAGCGCTGCCGGTGCCTGTAACGGCGACCGGAATGCTGGTGGGCTCCACAGTCATCGTCGTTCCCCTGGCGCTAGTCCTCGGCAACCCCCTGGCCATGGAACTGACCGGGCCCGTGGTCGGCGCCGTGCTCGGCCTCTCCCTGCTGAGTACCGTCCTGGCCTATTTGATCTACTATCGGG
>CAZYDR010000020.1:0-40542 GCA_964645285.1 uncultured Alphaproteobacteria bacterium | reverse complement strand
GGACATCGTTTCCGCCTATGTCAGCCACAACGAACTTCCTGGCTCGCAAATTCCCGATGTCATTCGCTCGGTTTACGCCACTCTCAACAGCCAGTCTGCTGGTGGCGCGACGGCCCAGTCCCCGCTTAAGCCCGCCGTCTCCATTCGCCGCTCAGTGACGCCCGACTACATCATCTGCCTTGAGGACGGCAAAAAACTCAAGATGCTCAAGCGTCATCTACGCACCACTTACAACCTGACGCCCGAGGAATACCGGGCCAAATGGGGATTGCCCGCGGACTACCCCATGGTGTCGCCCAATTACGCCGCCCAACGCTCGGACTTCGCCAAGAAGATCGGCCTGGGACGCGAGCGCGGCAAAACCGCCGGCAAGGCGAAGTAGTCGGCCCTATCCTTTTGCGATGACATGTTCCCGGACGGCGCGCTGGGACACTATTTCGCCATAGGCGACGCGGAGGGAAATCATGGACTTGCTCAAGCAACTCAAGAAGAAACCCTACAAGCCCGATTTCCCATTCCCCGTCACCGAATACGCCAAGCGGGTCAAGAAGGCCCAGAGGGCAATGGCCCGGCGCGGCATCGACTTGCACCTGATCTCGCTTACCCCCAACCTGGGCTACCTCACGGGCTACGACACGTCCATGCCCTCGGGCTACACGATCGGTATGCTGCCTGCCAAGGGTCCAGTCGGCCTGCACTGCTCGGAGCTGGAAGGCTGTTGCGCGCTGCAATCGAGCACCATCAAGAATATCGAGCTCTACCGCTGGTACGAAGCCCAGGATACCGGCAGCGGGCTCGGCAAGGTGCTGCGCAAGCGCGGTTACGACGGCAAGCGCATCGGCATCGAGATGCGCAATCCCGAGACCTTCACAATCGGCGCCTTCGACGTCGGCAGCTTTCTCACCCTACAGAAGATGCTGCCCAACGCTGAATTCGTCGACACCACCGACCTCATCATGGAACTCCGCCTTATCAAGATCGCCCAGGAGATCGCCTATATGCGCGAGGCCGGCAAGCTGACCATGCGCGGCCTGTTCGCCTCGCTCGCCGCGGTCGGCGAGGGCAAGTTCGACAACGACATTATCGCCGCCGGCCATCACGCCATGATCGCGAGCAGCAGCGAGCTGATGTCGGCCGATCCGATGATCATGAGCGGCGAGCGTACCGGCTGGATGCCTCACGTACCCTACAAACGCCATGCTATCAAGCGTGGCGATTCCATCTATCTCGAATACACCGGCACCTATCATCGCTATAACGCGCCGGCCATGCGTAGCGCCGCGGTGGGTAACGTAACCAAAGAGGTCCAGCGCCTGACCTACATCTCGCTCGAAACCGTCAAACTGATCCTTGAGCATGCCAGGCCCGGCCGCACCGGCCACGACGTCGCCCGCGATGCCGGCAAGATTCTGCGCAAACATAAGGACATCTATTTCCACGGCGCTCTCGGCTATTCGATCGGCATGAGCAACCAGCCGACCTGGGGCGAGGCGCCATGTACATCGCCGAGGGCATTGAGCGCGAACTCAAGGCGGGCATGTGTTTCCATTGCCCGATCTGCATCTTCGTGCCGCGCGCCGCCGGCATCGGCTTTTCCGAGAGCATTACGATCACGCGCAAGAGCTGCGATATTCTGGGTCCTGGCGTGGAGCGCGAACTCAAGGTCCGCTAAACGCCGATCTCAAGAATTCACTCGCCGCGCCGCCCTTCGCTTATTGGGCGACCTGATATAGGATCATGGCGGGAGGACGTAAGTCCTATGAACGACCAAGCGACGTGCGTGACGCCTGCAAAACGGGATCGCGCCAGCGACGGGCGGCGGCCGACCGCCGTGCAGCGCCGCTGGCTTGCCCGTGGCGTTGCCCAGCCCGGCGGAAAGTTGCCGCTGTTCGATGAAGACGGCCAGTCGATCCACCCCCAGACCATCAAGAGCTGTGTCCGCGAAGGCTGGGCCGAGCCGTGGATTACCAACCCCATCAAACCCGAATGGCTGGTCTGCCGGCTGACCGATGCCGGTCGCGCCGTCATTAGCGTCTGAGCGGCTTCACCCTTCGGTCAGTCCGGCCTCACGCAGAGCGTTGACGAACTGCGCCGAACGATCCGAGTCGTGGAATCGCACCGGCCGCATATTGGCGAGAGTCAAATCCGGATAGCGCGACAGTATCTGCGCCACGTAGCCTCGCGCATCGTCCGGCCGGCCCATTGCATGGCCGCGATGGCGACCAGACTGTTGCGGCACATATCGGGCGCTATTTCCGCCATCCGCCGGGCCGCGACAATGGCTTCGTCAAAACGGCCGGCGAGGCACAATGCAACCACCAGTTCTCGCTGGTGGCGGAACCGTTGCGGATCCTCCTTGTTTGCCGCGATAGCGACTTGCAGCCTTTCCAAGTGGTCCGCCGGATCACCCAGGTGGCAGTTCAGGATCGCCAGCATTGCCGAGCCCTGGGTGAAATTGGAATTTATTTCCAGGGCGGTCTCCGCGTGAACCACCGCGTTCAGAAAATCCGCCTCGATGTCCTGCGCGTGCAACGCCGCGATTAGGCGCGCGTAAAAGCTCGACTCATCGGCGACAAGGGCCTAGCGAAGGTGCTCGGCTATCAGGTCCTTGACCTCCGATGGCATGTCGATGGGCGAGAACTCGTATTCGCGAAAGCGGCAAAATGCCGTCATGGCATGAGCCATGGAGTTGCCCGGCGCCCGTTCCAGAGCGAGACTCAAGATTCCGGCTACGGCCTCATTGTCACCCGGCGACCGCACGAAGTAACCAGCCGCCTTCGACAGCAGATTGGGCACCGAAAGGCTGTCATTTGCGGTATCGCGCATGCGCTCGAATTCGAGCGCCTTGAGGCGAATGCGGATGACAGAGATGACCGATTGCGAAACCTCATCCTCAAGATCGAATAAGTCGTCCTTGGTGCGGTCGTAGCGTTCGGACCAGATCTGGGTGCGTTTTTATTGGTATCGAGCATGGTGAAGGACAGACGCAGACGCTGGGCAGCGGCACGGACGCTGCCTTCAAGCATGAAATCGGCCTCGGCCCCATCATCCACCTAGACCACGGACAGGGCCGACTGGCGTGCCAGACCGCCGATAACATCCTCGCGCAGGCCAATCGCCAGGTCCTCGGCGTCGGCGTCCTGGCCGATGACCTTGAACGGGGCAACCACTACCGTCGGCTTACCGCCTGATGCCAGCTCAGGTGTCGGGCGCAGGCTGGCGAGCGCCTCGCCATCGACCACACCCCCCGTCCGCAAATGAAAAACCGGCACCGGTTCATCGATATTCTTGAGCCGGCGTACCCCGCCATCGACAAAAGCCAGATCAAGCTTTCGCCGCACTTCATCGAAGACCTTGGCCGAAAGGCAGACGCCGCCGGGTTCGGACTCGCACTCCAGGCGGGCCACCACATTGACGCCGTCGCCGTACAAATTGTCGCCGTCGATGATCACATCGCCGAAATTGACACCGACCCGGAATTGCATGCGGTCACCGACGCCGGCTTGCTCGTTGCGCTCACTCAGGATTTGCTGAAATTCATTAGCGCAGAGCACCGCCGTCACCGGGCTGGCGAACTCGGCGATAACCGAATCGCCGGCCGCGCCGAAGATGCGCCCGCTGTGTTCGGCAATGCTGTGGTCGATGATGGCGCGGCAGCGCTTGAGATTATTGAAGGTCGGTTTTCGTCGGCTCCCATCATTTTGGAAAAACCGACAACATCCGCGGCGATAATCGTCGTCAACTTGCGTTTGACTGGATCCACGCAACTGGTCTCCACCCCGAATTCCACGCGGCGCGCGGAACCATTCTCAACAATAGCAACGGTGGCATGAAAGCACGCCTCCGACGATAAATCTCACACCAGGAAAAGCGCAATCCACTGGACAGCCGAGGCCTTCAACAGCTATCTAGCCGGCTCGCCCAAATTGGCCCGCTTCGTGAGTATTTGCTGTTGTCCCATCCCATTCCCGAGAGTCGTCCCGTACCACCTGTCGACGCGGCCAGTGTGGTTATTGTTCGTGGCCAAGGCGACAAAGCCGAAGTTCTCATGGGCCGCCGTCGGCCACGGGCGAGTTTCATGCCCGATGTCTACGTCTTTCCCGGCGGCCGGGTCGACCCGGAAGACGCCCTCGCCCCACCGGGGGTAGCGCCGCGTCCCGAGGTCGCGGCGGGGCTGACGCGCCGGTGCCGGTCGGCGTCAGCGACGACCCTGGCCATCACCATCGCCCGCGAGACGTTCGAGGAGACCGGGTTGCTGTTGTGCGGCGAGGCGGCCGATTTTACCCCGGACTGCGTCCCCGACACGCCGTTGTGGCAGGCCTACCGTGACGCCGGCGCCCTACCCGGTCTCGAGGCCCTGGACTACATCGCCCGGGCGATTACCCCATCGTCTTCGCCGAAGCGCTTCAACACCCGATTTTTCATGGCGGACGCCAGCCATTTTCGCGGCGAGCTTCAAGGCGATGCCGAGTTGCTCGATCTCCGTTGGGTGGTTTTGACCGAAGCCGGACAACGGCTGAAAATCCCTAACATCACTCAGTACATTCTCGACGAAGCTGCCTTTCATGTCTCGGCGACACCGGAGGCGCGGGCGCAACGGCCGGTTCCACTGCGCTATCACATAGGCAAGATCCGTCGCGTCGTTCATGAGTGAGGTTATCCTGACCGTCCGCCAACGGCGGCGCAGCCTGTCCGCGGTCATCGCTTCCATGACCGTACAGGCGCTGATCTTCGGGTTAAGCATGCCGCTATTGGCCCTGGTGCTCGAAGCCCGCGGCATCGACAAAGTGACCATCGGCCTCAGCGCCGGCGCCCAGGCGGTGGCGGTGTTTGCCGTCGCACCCTTCGCCGCCCGGCTAATCAGCACACTGGGATTGCCGCGACTGATGATCGGTTCGACCCTGTTGTCGGTGGTGGTTTTTCTCTTGCTGCCGGTTTTCCCCGACATCTATGCGTGGTTCATCCTGCGTTTTCTGCTTGGCCTATTCAGCAGCATTGTCTGGATCTCCGGCGAAGCCTGGATCAACCAGATTGCTGAAGACCGCTCGCGAGGGCGGGTCATCGCCCTCTACAGTGCCGCTCTGGCGGCGGGCAACGGAATCGGCCCATTTGTACTGGCCCAGACCGGCACGATCGGATGGTTGCCGTTCCTGGTATCCGGCGTATTGATCGCCATATCGGCGGCACCGCTGCTGCTTGCCGCCGGTGCGTCGCCGGCCATGAGCGGGCAACCGTCGGTGAAGTTCCATCGGCTTCTCTGGATGGCGCCCACGGCCATGTTTCTCAACGGCATTTCCGCCGCCACCTATATGGCGCTGATCACCTTCCTGCCGATTTACGCCCAGCACATCGGGCTTGGGGAAGCATCGTCTCTTTACCTGCTGTCATTCATGGCGTTCGGCGGCCTAATCTTCCAGTTACCCATGGGGTGGCTGGCGGACCGGTACAATCGGCGTCTGTTGGTCATCATCAGCATCCTATTCCTCATCGCTTGTAGCGCCGCATTGCCCTTCGTCATCACCGTCAGCATTTGGAACAACGTCTTTATGTTCATCTTCGGCGGTGTGTTTTCGTCGCTCTATATGCTCGCGCTAATCCTACTGGGAGAACGTTTCAAGGGTCCCAATCTGGCCGCGGCAAGCGCCTTGTTCACGGCGATCTGGGGCATGGGCAGCATTATCGGGCCGCCCCTTGGCGGTATCGGAATGGACCTGTGGCAACCCCAGGGCCTGCTCCTGGTAGTCGGCTTGATATTCGTATTTTACCTGCCGTTCCCGATCCGCGGTTATCTCCGGCAACGCCGCCTTACCGGTGGCGACGGCGCTGAAACCACATTGTCGGATAAGTGTTGAAATCTTGACAGCCGGAACTTTTCGGTTATGGTGCGCGCCCTTACCTATTGACCGAAATAGCCGAGCAGCACCATGCCATGGCCAAGCCAAGTACCATCCTGATCAAGCTAGAAAGCACCGCGGGCACGGGGTTCTACTACACCACCAAGAAGAACCCCCGGAACTCCACCGAGAAGTTCGTCTTCCGCAAGTATGACCCGGTGGCGCGCAAGCACGTCGAGTTCAAGGAAACCAAAATGAAATAGGCGCCCTGCGCCATTGCCATGGCCAGACCGGTCGTGGCCAAAGAAAAAGCGCCGCTCAGAGAGAGCGGCGCTTAGTCATTCAGGGGTTCGTCGTATCCGCCCGGATTAGGAATCAAGCCACCGCCGCCACAACCACCTGGTTGCGGCCGCCGCGCTTGGCTTCGTAGAGCGCCTCGTCGGCGCGTTTGATCAAATCGTCGGCTGACTCGTCGCGATTATCGGTAATGGCAACGCCAATACTACCGGTGATCGGCAGGCCATTCTGAATGATCGAACCGGCAAAGGGTGACGCTTCGATATCCCGACATACGCGCGCCGTGACCGCCTGCGCTGTATTCATATCGGTTTCGGTCATCACCAAGACAAACTCCTCGCCACCCAGTCGCGCCGCCATATCAGTCGCACGCACCGAGACTTCGAGCCGCGCCGCCATGGACACAGACCGATGCTAGTTGCCACGCAGGCGTTCCTGGTAACGGTAGTGGCGGATCGCGGGTCCGGGTAATGAGCTCGTTATTGTCGATGGGCTTGTACAGGTAGTCGTTGACCCCAAGGTCGAGACCCTTGGCCAGATGCTCGCTGTCGCTCTCGTCGATGAGCATCAGGATCGCCACGTGGCGGGTCGCATCCCTGCTGCGAATTTGCGAACACAGACGAAGCCCGTCAGATTCCTTGGGGTAGGTACTGGCGATGATCAGATCGAAGGCCTGGGCTACGGCGGTCAAGGCTTCCTCGGCACCGGTGACACAAGTCACGTCATTTTCCACCGACAACACCGTCGCAATGGTTTCGCGATCGTGAGATTCATCCTCGACGACCAGAATGCGCGCGCCGGCGCCGCTATTGCTGGTCAGGTCGGTGGCTTCCAGATCGCCGAACTGCAGGCTGGCGCTGTCGCGCAAGCGTAACTCATCAAGCGCCAACTTGAGCCGGAGCAAAGAGCGCACCCGGGCAAACAGGGACACGTCATTGATCGGCTTCGAGAGAAAATCGTCAGCGCCAGCGTCGATACCGCGAATCCGATCCGCGGGATCACCGAGAGCGGTAACCATGACCACGGGAATATGCATCAACGCGGGATCGACCTTGATATGCTCGCACACTTCATAGCCATCCATGCCCGGCATCATGACATCGAGCAGGATGATGTCAGGCACCACTTCGGTGGCCTTGGCGAGTGCGTCCTCGCCATTGCAAGCAGTGATGACATCGTAATATTCGGCCGTGAGCTTGGCCTCGAGGAGTTTTACGTTGAGCGGTTGATCGTCAACGACCAGGATGCGCGCCGTCATGCTGACCCACCCGAGCGCTAGCTGACGAAGGACTTCACGGTATCGATGAACTTGGACACCGAAATAGGCTTAGCGATATAGGCTTCGCAACCGCCGTCACGGATTTTTTCTTCGTCGCCCTTCATGGCGAACGCCGTCACCGCAATGATCGGTATGTCTTTGATGGAGTCGTCGCTTTTGATCCATCGCGTCACCTCAAGGCCGGCAACCTCGGGCAACTGAATATCCATGATGATCAGATTGGGATGGTGTTCCTGGGCTAGTTCGAGCGCCTGCTTACCGTCCTTGGTCTGCAGTGTCATATAGCCATGGGCCTCGAGAAGATCGTGAAACAGCTTCATGTTGAGGTCATTATCCTCGACGATCAGCACAGTTTTCTTCATCTATTTTGTCCCTGCATAAACGGACCTACTGCGGTTCTCGGCGTTCCCCATCGGAAGCTTGAACTCACGGCCACCCCATGTCTTAGATTAGGACGGGTTAATTAATCGTAACCCGCGACGTTACGCGCGGTCTCAGAAAGGATTGTTTTTCGCCGATGGACCTTAGTTTTTTGCCGTTTTCAGTGGTCGCCGCCCATGACGGATGATCCCAGCGAAGAAGCCGCCCGGCAAATCGCCGCCATTACCCTTGATCCCGAACGGCCGCTTATCATAAGCGACGCCGATGAAGTCATCGCTGATTTCATGGGCGGATTCGAGGCCTACATGCAAACCCAGGGGTTCTACTTCAATTGGGCGTCATATCGGTTGAACGAGAACATTCGGCGTAAATCCGATGATGAAGCCGCCGACCGTGATGAAGTCCGCGAACTGATAGGCGGATTTTACGTGGCCTGCATCGACACCATGGCAACCGTGCCCGATGCCGTCGAAACTCTACAGGCGTTGGCCGCCCGCGCCACTGTTGTGGTGCTATCGAACCAGCCCACCGAACACCGTGAGCGCCGCCGCCAGTGGCTTGAAGGCTTGGGCCTCGACGTTCCCCTGGTCACTAATGGCGGACCCAAGGGACCGGCGGTGCGGGCCTTGAGCGAACGGGTATCCGGGCCCGTCTATTTTCTTGACGATGCTCCATCCCACCACACCAGCGTGGCCGCCGACGCCGGCCATGTGTTTCGCATTCACTTCGTGGCCAACCCGGGGCTGGCGCCCCTCATCGAGACCGCGGCCGATTGCCATCAGCGCGCCGGCAGCTGGCGCGAGGCTCGCGGCTTCATCGAAGACGACCTGGTCGCCAAGGGTGCCTGATCATGCGTATCGGTGTTGATCTGGGAGGCACAAAAATTGCCGCCGTGGCGCTTGGAAACGATGGCGCCGAACTAGCTCGTCGCCGTATTCCGACGCCCCGGGACGACTACGACGGAACCGTGCGCGCCATCGCCCAGGTGGTCGCAGCGCTGAAAAGAGATACCGGGCAGACCGGCACGGTCGGTGTCGGTATTCCGGGCGCCGACTCTCTGGCTAATGGCCTGATAAAAAACGCTAATTCCGTCTGCTTGATCGGCCAACCCCTGGCCGCTGACCTGGCGGTCGCGCTGGATCGCCCCGTACGCCTGGCCAACGACGCCAACTGCTTTGCCTTGTCGGAAGCTAGCGACGGAGCGGCGATGGGCGCGACAGTCGTATTCGGCGTTATTCTCGGCACCGGCGTCGGCGGCGGTGTGGTCGTCGATGGCAAGGTGCTGGTCGGCGTCAACGCCATCGCCGGCGAGTGGGGACATAACCCCCTGCCCTGGCCACGCGACGAAGAACGCCCCGGCCCAGCCTGCTATTGCGGCCTGCGCGGATGTATCGAGACCTTCCTGTCCGGCCCCGGCTTCGCCCGTGATTACGCCACGGAACAAGCCGCTCCCAGCGAAATCGGGAGCCGTGCCGCCGCCGGTGAAGCGGACGCCGTATCCGCCATGGGCCGTTACCAGGATCGCCTGGCGCGGGCGCTGGCATCGATGATCAATATCCTTGACCCGGACGTCATCGTGCTAGGCGGCGGCATGTCCAACCTGGCGGCGCTCTATGATACCGTTCCCGCGCTCTGGCGTGACTGGGTGTTCTCCGACCGGGTCGATACCCGTCTGGTGCAGGCGAAACACGGAGACGACAGCGGCGTACGCGGCGCCGCCTGGCTGTGGCCGTCTAGCTAGGTCGAAGCCGCAAACTTACGCCGACGGACACTACCGACAGTACGAACATGACGGCAAACGCCACGTCGTAGCTGCCCTGGGCATCGAACAGGGCGGCGCCGACATAGGCCCCGACGCCCCCGGCCATGTGGTGGATCATAGTGATCAAACCGCTGAGCGCGCCGATATGTTTGAGGCCAAAGGCGTCGCGGGCAAAGATGACAGCCAGGGGCGCGGTAGCCCAGAATGTTATGCCGTATATCAGAGCAAAGACCGCCACCGAGCCAACTCGCTGGTCGAACAGGATCAGCCCGAAGACGGCAATCCGCAGCACGAAACAGGCAATGGTCGCGCGCACCGGACCCGAGCGGTCGCTCCAGGCCCCGGCGACGATGACTCCGGCGAGACCGGTCACCCCCATGAAGGCCAGCAGATTGCCCGCCAGCAACGCATCGACGCCGCGATCCTGGGCGAAGGCGACCACATGGGTGGCGACGAAAAAATCCTGAAAGCCGCAGGCTGCGTAAATCGTTGCAAGCACCCAGAAACGTCGGGTACGCAACGCATCTCCGACCGACATATCCTTGCTGTCATCAGCCGTCAACGTCGCGCCCGGGCGGTCGTCACCACCCGCCATGGCCACGAATATAAGCGGCGTCATAACCAGATTGACCACTCCGATCCAGATGTAGACCGAGCGCCAGCCGGTCTCCATGAGGACCACGGCGAGCGCCGCGATCATCACCAGTTGGCCAATGCCGACGCCGGAGATCGCCGCCGCGTAAGCCAGGCCCGTGCGGCCGGGAAACCATCGGCTGATCATGACGCCGATGGGGGTGATCGAGGCGATACCGTTGCCGATGGCGAAGATCACGCCGTACAGCACCAGCGCCTGCCACGGCTCGACCACTTGGCTCATAAAACCGATTCCGAGAGCGCTAACCGCCAGTCCGCCGCCAAGGATGTAGTGCGGGCTGATCCGGTCCGCGAGGCGCCCGGAGATGAACAAACAGATGGCGTTGACCACCAAGAACAAGGCCACCGCAAGGCCCAGGGTGCCGCGGCTCCAGTCCAGATCCTCGGCCATGGGCTTGAGAGTCAGGCCGATGGCGAAACGCGAGCCGCCGCCAACAAACAACACCATGAAGCCCGCCGCTAACAGCACCACCGCGCGGCCGCTCAATCGCTGGACGGCGTTCTGGGGATCGCTCAAAACGCCGACGTTCGGTCTGCGGGCACGACGTGTCGCCGGTCTAGGGTGTATTCATCAAGCGGTTCGGAATGGATGCCTTCGATGTTGTCGCGGCGCTTGGCGTAGGTATAGGCTTCGAATGTCGAACCGCCATCATTGCTTGCCAGGGCAATGGTGATGCGATGGTAACCGTTGGGCAAATGGGTGCCCTCCACACGATCCAGCGTCCCGAGCCCTTCGTCGTCAACCTCGAAGATTTCGCCGAACACCGGCTTTCCCTTGCCTAGCTCATCGATCAGGTACACCGAAAACCACTTGCCGCCGACGACCAGCGGATAGGCCTCGACCGTCCTGAAACGGCCGAGGCAGCGAAACGCCGTCATGGCGGCATCATGATTGGGGAACCCTCGCTTGAGAGTGTCATAAACAAAGACCCGATGCATGGCTGCCCTACAGCCAGTCCTCTTCCAGGGGATAGCTGGAAAGCTGCTCGATGCCGTCCTCTGTAATCAGCACCTGTTCCTCGAGCTTGACCCCTTCCTTGCCGCCCTCGACGGCAATGAGGGATTCGACGCAAATCGTCGTGCCGGCCTCGGGCACTGCATCGTAGCCCTTGGCTTCAAAATCCGACCAGTGCTTGATCGAAGGATACTCGTCGGCCAGGCCAATCCCGTGCATCAGGCTGGGATAGCGGTTCGAGAGAAATTCGTCGGGGATTTGCCAGGATTGTTCCGAAACCTCGCGAAGAGTCTTGCCCGCCTTGAGCACCGACTTGTTGTGCTCGATCTGCTCAAACGCTATAGCGTAGAGCCGGCGCTGCTCGTCGGTCGGCTTGGCGCCGCATATCCACGACCGCGAAATGTCGGCGCAATACCCGTAGGAGCCGATAAGGTCCGTATCAAAGCTGACCATGTCGCCCGCCTCGATTTTCCGCATGGAGCATTCGCAGAACCACGGGTTGGTGCGTGGCCCGGACGACAGCAGCCGGGTTTCGATCCACTCGCCGCCAAGCGCAATGTTGGTTTCATGAAGCTTGGCCCACAGAGCATTCTCGGTCATTCCCGGCTCCATGGCCTTGTGCATGGCGGCCATGCCGGCCTCGCAAACCTCGATGGCCTTCTGCATGAGCACCAGTTCGCCGGCCGACTTGACCTCGCGAGCATGCTCAGCCACCGCCAGACCGTCGAACACCTCGAGGCCGTGGGAGCGGATGGCGTCGGCACCCATGTGTGACAGGCGGTCGATGGCAATACGCTTGTTGCCGCCGCTGCTCTTGGCCATGAGATCGGCGATCTGATCGCCAAACTTGCGGGCCCGGTCTTCGGCATTGGAACCGGCGGTGAAATAATAGAACGACGGCATCACACGATATTCATCAACCGTCGGCAGATCTTCGGCGAGATAGGGGGGGTTGGCATAGTCGAACACCGTTACCGGGCCCACCGCCGGAACGAAGACGCAGCGGGTCTCGTAATGGGACGACCACACCTGCATGTTGGTGGCGTCGGTGGCATAGCGGGTGTTGATCTGATCGAAGAACAGCGCTCCGCCGTAGTCGCGCTTGATCAGTTCCTCACGGACCCGGCCAAGACGGTAAAGCCGCACCTCGTCGAGATTGACCGGTGATTCGCTGTATTCCATGGCGCCATGCTGGCGCGGCGCATTGCGTTCGTAGACCGCATCGGCGGCATTGATCGGCATCTATTTACTCCCTCGGCGAACCCACTGGACCTTGGCATGATATCGCCATGCGATGATAGTGCTTGGATGACCCGATGATCGCAGAGGATAACACCGTGGAATTCGAAACCATTACCATTGAGACTGAGGGAGCGCTGGGCTACCTGACCCTCAACCGGCCCGACCGGCTTAATGCCATCGGCGCCACCATGCTGGCCGATCTGGTCGAGGCGGCGCGCTGGTTCGACGCCCACCTGGAGGTTCGTGTGGTCATCGTTCGCGGTGAGGGCCGCTGCTTCAGCGCCGGCGCCGATCTGCTCGACCCGCCGTCGGTCGCCGGCGCTGACGACGATTGGCAGGTCCGCCGCGAGACCGGCCAGCGCGGCCTGCGCGCGATCAACGCCATCGAACAGATGCGCGCGGTGACCATCGCCCAGGTCCACGGCTACGCCATCGGCGGCGGTCTGCTGCTGATGACCGCCTGTGATATACGGGTCGCCGACGACGACGCGGTCTTCATCATTCCCGAAGTCGAACTCGGCATTCCCCTGGCCTGGGGCGGTATTCCCCGCCTGGTGCGCGAGATCGGTCCGGCTCTGACCAAGGAACTGGTCATTACCTGCCGCCGTTTTTCGCCCGCCGAAGCCAAGGCCGCAGGCATGCTCAACCGTGTTGTGCCGGCGGATCAGGTGGCATCGGAAGCCGGGTCCCTCGCCAAACAGATTCTCACCATGCCCGCCGGCCCGGTGGTCGCCACCAAGGATTCTGTAAACGCGGTGGTCAATGCCATGGCGCCGGCTCTGACCGCTTCGTCGGATGGTGATTCGCTTCTTGGCGCGCTTAATGATCCGGCGGGCGTCGAAGCCCGCGAACGCTACATGGCAAAGACTTTCGCCAAGAAGGCCGACAAATGACCCAACGACAACTCATCAAGGACGTCTGCGTCATCACCGTTGATCCGGTGATCGGCACCATGGAGCGCGGCGACATCCTGATCGAGGGCGACTACATCGCGGCGGTGGCGCCCGACCTTACCGCCGACGACGCCGAGGTCATCGACGGTAGCGGCATGATCGCCATTCCCGGCCTGGTCGACAGCCACCGCCACCTCTGGATGACCATCCAGCGCGGCTTCGTCTCCGACGGCACCTGGTCGACCTACGGGAAAGAAATTTTCCTTGGCCGGCGACCGCTGTACCGGCCCGAAGACGCCTATATCGCCACCTACGCCGGCGCGCTCGAAGCCCTCGACGGCGGGGTTACCACGGTGCTCGACTTCGCCGACGGCATGACCTCCAACGGCCAGGCCGACGAGTCCGTGCATGCTCTTGATAGGTCGGGGATACGGGCTGTGTTCTGCCACGGCCTGGATGGCGACGACGGGAATCGCGAAAGCGCCACGCGTCTGCGCCGCGAACGATTGAGCGATGACGACGGCCGGGTGACCATGGGCATCACGGCGCGAAGCCTTGAGCTGTTGCCGTTCGAGGAAACCCATCGCGACCTTGGTCTGGGCCGCGATCTCGGCGTGCGGACAATTACCTGCCACGCTGGTATGGGGGCCCTGAGCCAGGGTGTTCGCTGGGTCGACGCGCTGCACGACGCCGGCCTGCTGGGCCCTGATCTGGTGTTCTCCCACGGCCAGAGCTTCGACGGCGATGAGCTCGATCTGCTGGCCGCCGCCGGCACCACCATCGCCATCTCGCCGGAAAGCGAGATCGGCCAGGGTGGCGACCCCATCACCTGGCCGGCCCTTGAACACGGCGTCAATATTTCCCTCGGTGCCGATTCCGTGGGCAGTGTCAGCGGCGATCTGTTCCGCCAGATGCAGATCGCCCTCAAGGCCGGACGCGGCACCCGGGCCCGCGCCCTCGACGCCCATGGCATCGCACCAACCGAGGTTCTTATCCCCACGGCAAAGATACTCGAAGTCGCCACCATGGGCGGCGCCCGCGCTCTCGGCCTTGAGGACCGCATTGGCAGCCTGACCCCGGGCAAGCAGGCCGACATCGCCCTGGTCCGCACCGATCGCGTCGGCTTGATGTCCGGCGCCGCGCCCGAGCTGATTGTCGTGCTGCAAGCCAACGCCGGCGATGTGGACAGCGTGTTCGTCGCCGGCCGACAGCTCAAGCGTGACGGTCGGTTATTGGATGTGGATTTACCGGCTATCGCATCGCAACTGGAAGCATCGCGTCGTTACCTCGACGCTGCCTTCGCCGCGAACTGAATCGACGATGAAGAACGCCACGCTTGCCGACAGCGATGTTGCGGGCTTTTTCGACCGGAAGCATGACCAGAAGCCGCGACGTGCGGCTTGCACTTCGCGCCGACAACTGGCTCCATACTCATGGTGACCTGAAGAAGTAACGGCGGCCCGCCGCGCCGCGCAACCCCATGAGGACGGACATGCATGACCTAGCCCCCAATTCGCCCGAGGCGCGCGACGTCGCCAATCTCATCCACCCCTTCACCAACCCGAGCGTCCACGAGGAGATCGGCCCGTTCATCGTTGATCGGGCCGAGGGAGTTCACATCTACGACACCGACGGCAATCGCTACATCGAGGGCATGGCAGGGCTGTGCTGCGTCGGTCTGGGTTGGGGTGAGGAGCGCCTGGTGCAAGCTGCCGCCGAGCAAATGCGTCGGCTCTCCTATTGCCAGAACTTCGCCCACCGTTCGCACAATCCTGCCATTGACCTGGCCGAGCGCCTCGTCGCCATGGCGCCGAAGTCCATGAGCAAGGCGTTCTTCGGCAGCTCTGGCTCCGAAGCCAACGATTCAGCGGTTAAGATCGCCTGGTTCTACAACGATGCCCACGGCAAACCCGAGAAACGCAAGCTCATCGCCCAGCGCAAGGGCTATCACGGCGTTACCGTGGCCGCCGGCAGCCTCACCGGTTTGCCCCACGTCCATAAAGGCTTCGGCATGCCGCTACCCGGTTTCCTCCACGTCGAAACGCCGCACTACTTCCACGGCGCCGAGCCCGGTGAGTCCGAGGACGATTACAGCAACCGCCTTGCCGATCAGCTCGAAGCGCTGATCCTCGACGAGGGCCCCGAGACGGTGGCCGCCTTTATTGCCGAGCCGGTGCTCGCCTCGGGCGGCATGATCGTGCCGCCGAAGGATTATCTGCAAAAGGTTCAGGGCGTGTTGCGCCGTCACGATGTGCTGTTCATCGTCGACGAGGTGATCTGCGGCTTCGGGCGCACCGGCAACATGTTCGCCTGCGAGACCTTCGGCCTGGAGCCCGACATGTTGGTGCTGGCCAAGCAGCTTTCCTCGGCCTACCTGCCGATCTCGGCGTTGGTCGTGAACCAGAAGATCTACGACGGGCTCAAACGCGGCGGCAACGCTCACGGCATGTTCGGCAGTGGCTTCACCTATTCCGGCCATCCCGTGACGGCGGCGGTCGCCAACGAAACCCTGGACATATACGAAGAGCGGGACATCGTCGGCCATGCCGCCGCCATGGGCGAGCACTTGCTGGCCCGCCTGGGAGAACTGGTCGACCATCCCCTGGTCGGGGAGGTGCGCGGCGTCGGCATGATGGTCGGTGTCGAACTGGTGCGCGACAAGGCGACCCACGAGAACTTCGACCCGAGCCACAAAGTCGGCGCCCATTGCATGGAGCGCTGCCAGGTTCACGGCCTGATAAGCCGCGGCATGGCGAATGACACCATGGGCCTTAGCCCGCCGCTGGTCATCACCAGGGCACAACTCGATGAGGCGATCGACGCGTTGATCCAAGCAATCGACGAGACCGAAGACTGGGTTCGGGCCGAAGGGCTGCGTTAGCGGCACTCCACGCTCACATAACGCCAGATGGCGAAGGCGCAGAACAAGGCGCCGACCAGAGCGGTGACGACGACGAAGCCGTGGGGGTTCCAGGCGTCCATGCCGGCGCCGCCGAGTATCGGTCCGGCGACGCTACCGATCTGGGTGACCAGAATGAACACCGCCGTGGCCGAGCCCAGGTCCCGGGCCGCGAAGGTCTCACCAAGACGAACCATGCCCAGGGTATAGAGGCCGGCGCTGGCGGCGCCCCACAGGAACAACATGACGTAGAGCATGACCGGGCTATCGAGCAGAACCGGTAGCAACAAGGCGCATATCAGGCTGGCCACACCGTTGGCGATCAGCAGGAGTTTGCGATTCATATGATCGGCGAGCCAGCCGATGGGAAAGGATGCGACAATCTGACCGATCACGATGACCGTCAGCATGGTGATGGCGGCGGTCTCGTCGAAACCACTGCGCACCGCATAGATCGGCCACAGCACCAGCAGCGCCACGAACAGAAAACCTTCGACCAGGCTCGCCATCATCGGCGTCGGCGCCCGGCGAACCGCATCCACGAAGGCACCTTTCTCCGGTTCGTGAACCGGCGGCGCCGTGCCAATGGCAAAGACCAGAGGCGCCGCGCCCAGCGCCACGATTCCGGTGGCAATGATGAAAGGCAGATTGCCCTCGGTACCGATAAACCCAAGCAACAAAGGCCCGCTGGCCATGCCCGCCGAAAACGCCGTCGCGTTGGCGCCCAACACTTTGCCGCGATGATGGTCCGGCACCGCGGCATTGATCCAGATCTCCGTGGTCACCCAGTGCATCATGCCGCCGACGCCCATGACGAAGCGCAACACGAACCACACCCAGGTCTCGTCAAAAACCACGAACAGGGGCACCACGGCGACGGTGATGACGACCCCCGCAAGAACGGTTCGCAGCAGGCCGAACGCAACAGTCAGACGAGGTAGAAACGGCGCCACGGCGATGGCCGCAATAGCTGGCATGGCGGCATTGATACCGTTCCAGGTGGTCGATATAGCCCTGTGCTCGAGCTTGAGGGCGATCAGCGGCGCGAACAGCCCGAGTATGACCCCGGCCAGACCGACACTGACCACAATGGCCATGAGGCCACGCCAGCGTTGCGCGTCGGTAACAGTGGTTACGTTCACGGGGGTCTCTACCAGGCGGCCTTGAAGGCCAACAGCAGGGGCACTGCGAGGGCGCCTTCGGGACGGTGGTAATAGCCGTCATCCGCCTTAGTCATGTCGGGCAGATAGGCATAGCCGCAGAACGGATACTCGCGCATTTCCCGGACCGTCAGCCCGTTGCGCTCGAAGCCCTGGAAAACATCAGGCGCCAGTTTGTCGGCAACGTCGCCGACGGCGTCCAATTCAATCCTGCCCAGGGTCGATTTGCCGCCGAGGAACCCCTCGACATCGTAGAATCGGCTGGCGCTGTACTGGGGCGTAGCTTGGTCCCACCACGCCCGATTCATTGTGGCCGCATCGTTCATGACTGTAACTCCAAACACGTACGGGTCGCGTCGCTGCACCGCCAGGCACCTTTCTAGACTGTGCTATCGAGCAAGGCAAACCAGGGAAGCCACAGGGGTGAAGTAGGAATCTGATTCTGTCGACCACTGATCAGTGATAGGATGTTCCCTATTGAAATTGAGCGGAGTTTCAGTTCTTGGCTAGAAAGCTGCAGAGCAGATCGCCGATGACGCGGCGCGGGGCCCTCGCGGGACTCCTCGCGACCGCCACGATTCCCGCCTGGGCGCAGAGCATTCCGACAAATCCCGATGTCGCCATCGTCGGCGCCGGGGCTGCCGGCCTCGCGGCGGCGCGAAGCCTGATTGATCGCGGCCTGTCGGTCGTGGTGATCGAGGCCCGCGGCCGCATCGGTGGGCGGGCCTGGACCGAGAGCGACAGCTTCGGCATTCCCTTCGATCACGGCTGCTCATGGCTCCACGCGGCAAGCCGAAACCCGTTCAAGCCCATGGCCGACGACTGGGGTTACACCACCCTCTACCACGACGACGCCGAAGAGGTCTCATACGTCGGCAATCGCCGCGCCACTGGCGCTGAAGAGAGCGCCTACGGCCAGGCCTGGCAATCACTCGAGTCGGCTATTTCATCGGCCGGCAGCCGTGGCGAGGATGTAAGTGCCGCCTCGGTCTCGCCCCGCGACCTGCCGTGGATCATGACGTCCGAGGCATGGCTCGGGCCCATGTCCATGGGCCAGGACCTGGATAATTTTTCCTGTACCGACTGGTGGGGTATGGTGGATACCGAGCCCAACTACATGATCCGCGAGGGCTTCGGCACCTTGGTCTCGCATTTTGGCCGGGGTATTCCGGTTAACCTCGCGACCCCGGTGGAGCGAATTCGCTGGGGCGGCAAGGGGGTCGACCTGGAGACCCCGGCGGGTACGGTCCGCGCCCGGGCCTGCATTATTACCGCATCGACCGGGGTTCTCGGCGCCGGGACGATTGCCTTCGACCCGCCGCTGCCGGCGTGGAAGCAGGAGGCCATCGCCCACGTGCCCATGGGCCTGCTGGCGAAAATCCCACTGCAGTTCAAAGGTGCGCGATTCGACCTGCCCGACAATGCCTGGCTCGACTATTACACGGAGTCACGCGAGGCATGCTTCTTCCTTTGCCGGCCGTTCGGCTTTGACGTCATGATCGGCTGGGTCGGCGGCAGCTTCGGCTGGGAACTCAGCGGCGCCGGCGAGGCGGCGGCGGTGGATTTCGCGCGCGGCGAACTGCGCAAAATGCTCGGCTCGAACATCGACAAGAAGTTCACCAAGGGCACCCTCACCGGCTGGGCGAGCGATCCCTGGTCCCTCGGCAGCTACGCCGCCGCCATCCCGGGGTACACGCCGGCACGGGCCAAGCTGGCCCAGCGCCTCGACGATAAACTATTCTTCGCCGGCGAGGCCTGTGCCGGCGCCTTTGCCGCAACCTGCGGCGGCGCCTTCCTCAGCGGCCAGTCGACGGCGCGCGGTGTCGCGGCAATTCTCGGTTAGGACGATGAATGATCTGGTTCGAGCCGCCGTCCTTTTTACGTTGTTGTCCATAATGCCCGCCATCGTGACGGCGGGAGAGCAGTCCATGAGCAAGCGTGTTCCGGCCGAGTGGGAGCCACAAGAGGCGGTCTGGTTGCAATGGCCCGGCCCTTATGAGAAGGCCCACGAAACCGCCTTCGCCAAGATGGCCACGGTGATCGTCGCCTACGAGAAGCTGCACATCCTCCATTATTCAAGGAGAATTCGCGACGAAGCCCGCAAGGCCATATCAGGCGTTGGCGGCGACCCGGATCATGAAAATATCGTCTGGCACGCCATCGCCAGCGACAGCGCGTGGATGCGTGACAACGGCCCGGTCTATGTGGTCGATGGTACGGAGATGCGCGTTCAGAACTGGTCCTTCGACGCCTGGGGCGGCGCGTTCGGCTCGAACATTCCCTACCGCTATGACAACCGTGTGCCGCTCAAGGTCGGCGCGTACCTGGATTTGCCGGTCGATACCATCGACATTGTCCACGAACGGGGCAATCTGGAATTCAACGGCGTCGATACGGTGATCCTCAACTGGAGCACCATTGGCGATCCTGCGCGCAATCCCGGCTACACCCGAGAGGTAGCCGAAGCCGACCTCAAGCAACATTTCGGCGTATCAAAAGTGATCTTTGTCGAGGGCGTTCCCGAGGGCGATTTGACCAAGGGCCATATCGACGGCATCGCCCGATTCATCGATCCGACAACCGTGGTGGTGCCCGACTGCACCGCCAATTCCAAGTGCCGGCCCGGCAGCGGCGGCAAGGACGCCGTCTTCGACGCGGCGGCGGCCACCATAGAAGCCGCCGGCTTTACGGTAATCCGGGACCCGATCAGCGGTACGGCCCCCTACCAGGATTACGCGTTCGACACCAATTACCTGAACTGGTTGGTGGGCAACGGATTCGTCATCGCGGTTGGATTCGGGGTCCCAGAGCTTGACTCAGCGGCCAAGTCACGGATCGAAAACTATTTCCCCGGCCGCGACGTCCACGTCATCGAGATGCTCAGCTCCTGGGCCGCCGGCGGCGGCGTGCATTGCCACACCAACGATCAGCCGGCAGCCTCGACGATTGCTTCCGGCGGCGCCCTATAGCGGCTCGGGATCGAGAAAGCGCTTCAGCACGTTTTCGGTAATCCGCGACACGTTGTTGTCGTAGTTCTCAAAGGCCAGGCTGGCGGGCCATGAGATCAAGCCGGTGATGAACACGCCG
Organism: uncultured Alphaproteobacteria bacterium; assembly: GCA_964645285.1. GTDB lineage: Bacteria > Pseudomonadota > Alphaproteobacteria > JAAXGF01 > JAAXGF01 > JAYZAP01. The sequence goes on along the minus strand of CAZYDR010000020.1, from coordinate 20,099 downwards.
CCACCGTTCGAGATTTCGTAGAATAGCAGGTCGGCGCGCGCCCAGTCATTCACGGCGCCGCTCATCACCGGATGGTGGAACCGCGTCTCCTCGGGCATCATGAAGTAAAGCTGGGAGTGGTTCCCCGAGCGCGCCACCACCAGGCAGTGGGGCGGCGTGCCCAGTTTGCGGCTGGCGCCGTCGAGTTCGACCCCGGCAGCGCCGCCCAGCAGGGTGCCGAAATCGCCGATGATCTCATCGTCACCGATGCCCTCGAAGATGAACTGGGCGCGCGGATCGTTGCTCTCCTCGATACGGCGGTAGTAGGACGCGGAATCGAAGCCGGTGGCCACGGTACCGCTGCCCACCAGGGTGTTGGGCGGGGCGCCGAGGCGACGCCACAGACCGCCCAGCTCGCCGTTGAAGCTTTGATAGTATTCGCCGGGCTCGGACTGCTGGTAGCGCATGCCGCCCTCGGCCCGGCGCAACTCGATGACCCCGGGCAGGTCGTCGCTATAGGCAACCCGCCAGCAAAAACCCGTTGCCGCCGAGATACATCAACCGGCCGCCGCGGTGCTGATAGGCCACCATGGCGTCCCACATATCCGTCGACCAGTACTCCGGATGGGCGCCGGTGATCGGATGGGCGCCGGTGATGACTACCCGGTAATCGGCAATGGCAGCGACATCCTCCCGGTGCAGATCCCCGTCGGTGACTACGTCGAAGGCCTGACCCATGGTCTCAAGCCAGTCGGTCACATGGGTATCGGCATTGAAACTCCACAGGCCGGTCTTGGGCCGCATGTTGAAGATCGGCCGCAGGCGGGACGAATAGGCCACCCCGGTCTCGTCGGAATGCTTGTCGTAGACCGACAGGCCGTAGCCGAAATTTTCCTGGAGGAATACGTCCTCACGGTCGAGTACGGTGACACCGCCCTTCTTGACCTCGCTGTAGTGGCGTTCATGGGCCACTGCATGTTGCCGTAGGCCATGAAGGTCGCCGTCGAGATCATGAACACCGCGTCGGAGCCCTTCTGGCCTTTGGCCGGACGCACAAAGAACGGAATGCGTTCCTCGTCCTTATCGTTGGTCAGGCGGGCGCAGTAAACCCGCTGGCCAGATCGGCCGGCACGACGAGTTCAAAGTCGGCGTCCCAGCCGGCGTCGTAGATGTCGTCGTCGTAAAAGTGGATGGCGCCGTATTCATCGGTCGCGTGACGCCAGCAATGCTCGCGGCAGCTCCAGTTGAAGCCGCGCTGGCCCCGGGTCGGCAGGTTGACGGTCTCACCGCGGAGGATATGGGCTGAGAGATCAGTAACCTTGATACCGCTGATATCGAGCTAGGAATCCCACCAGCCGACCACGTCCTGCTCCAGTCCCGCCGGCATGGGGTCCTGCACCAGGCCTTCCATCTCGGCCCTGTCGAGGGCGCGGCTGGCTAGGCTCGGACTGTCGATCTTGCCGTTGTAGTGGGCGCCCATAGCGGTTCCGCCGGGCGCTTCGCCTAGGGTTGACACACAATGCGCGGCCATGAGGAACGGCGCGTTGTTGCCACCGGGACTATCGATAGCCGCCGTGTGGCGGACGGAAACCGCCTTGCCGACGCCGGGATTATCGTCCATGGGTTCCTGGTAGACCCGCATTTCCCTGGTGGCGGCGTCGAAGCTGGCGGCCACGAAATGCCATTCCCGGCCAACCATGGGGACACTCGTACTCACGGTCTCCACGGTGCCCGAGCCATCGCCCAGGCGCAGGGCCACGGCGCCGTCGTCGTCGATATAGAGGCCGAATCCGGCCTGAGCCTTATCACACCACTTGCCGAGCAGCGCCTGGCGGCCACGGCCCGGCGTGGTCGGCCAGATCAGCGCCTGAAGGGTAAAGCTGGTGATGCCGCCGAGGATCGGGCCGCCGGGCACGGTGACGTAGGAGCCGTCGTTGATCGCCTGGGCGCGGCCCGGATAGTCGCCATTGATAGGCATCTCGACCACGGTCTCCTTGTAGCCGGGGCCTGACGGGCTGTCGTCGCCGCAGATCAGCCGCACGATGTCGGCGTGATAGGGCTGACCGTCCAGGCTACTGACCATGAACTTAACCGTTTTGCCGGGACGGGCGCTGATTTGATCGCTGTAGCCTAAGAGCTTACGCATTATCGGAATCCCTACCCTGATCCAGGCTTACGCCGGTATGTGCTTCCCAACGCAGCTTGAAGATCGCCCGCTCGGCGTCGTCGAGGCTGGTGAACACCTGATCGAGCATAATGATGGGCTTGCCACGCTCGCGGGGCAACTGACACAGGGTCCACTCCGCGTGAGCCTTGGTGGTCACCACCGCGTATTTGCCGTTCATGGTCGGCTCAAAGTGCAGCTTGTTGACCAGGCGCTGAAGCTCGGGGCTATGAGGGCAGTTGGGGATTGGCGTTGAACGCCTCGACCAGATCGCGGCGTTAGGGATCGATCTCAGTCATGGGAATACCTCCGTTTACCCTTTCCCTCTTGCTTAGCCGGGCGCGCCGCCCCTTGCAAGCGACCAGCGGGTTTCTGCTAATGTTACCATCTGTAAATCCTTGAAACGTCCGGAGACTGAACAGCCATGGCTATCGTTCTGTATATGGGAGAGGAAGAACTCGACAGGTGGCGCGTCGCCATGGCCGCGTTGTTGCCCGGCGTCGATGTCCGCCTGTGGCCCGACGTCGGCGGCGGCGATGACGTGGTCATGCTGGTCGGCAACGACCTTCCCGAGGGCGCGCTGGCGAAGATGCCCGGCCTCAAATGCTTCCAGTATTTCGGCCATGGCGCCGACAGTGTGCTCGACCATCCCGACCTGCCGGCCGACATGCCGGTGTCGCGGCTCAGCGACCCGACCGTGGCGCGCTGGATGACCGAGCATGCCCTGGCCTATGTGTTGCGCCAGCGGCGCAATCTCGACGCCTACGACGCGGATCGCAAGGCCGGGACCTGGGAATGGCGCGACGTGCCCTATCCGGCCGAGACCCATGTCGGTGTGCTCGGCCTCGGCATTATCGGCGAGTATTGCGCCAAGGCTTTTGCCCATCTCGGCTTCAAGATCTCGGCCTGGGCACGCAGTGCGCACAGCCTCGACGGCGTCGATTGCCGCCATGGACCGGATGCCCTGTTGCCCCTGCTGGCCGAACTCGACTACGTGGTTTGCGCCCTGCCCGGCACGGTGCATACCCGCCTGCTGCTCGGGCCCGAGGCTTTCGCCGCTATGAAGCCGAATGCGTTTCTGCTCAATATGGGGCGGGGTTCGCTAATCGACGAAGACGCTCTGATAGCGGCTCTCGATGCCGGCCAACTCGCCGGCGCCGCCCTCGATGTATTCCACGAGGAACCCCTGCCTGACGGCCATCCCTTATGGGATCACCCCAAGGCGGTGATCACGCCCCATGTGGCCGGCGGCTCGGGCTTCGGCTCGCTGCCCATGGTCGCCGAAAACTACCGCCGCGCCCTGGCCGGCGAAACCCTCATCCACCAGGCTGACCGGAAACTAGGATACTAGGTAGCGTTCGACCGTCTCACGATTGAGCGAGACCCCGAGACCCGGCCCTTCGGGCCTGGCGACCCGGCCGTCGGCGTCGACTTCGAGCTTTTCATTGGTCAGTTCCCAGCGTAGCGGCGACAGGCTGACCGAATATTCGACCGGCTCGTCAACGAGCCAAGCCGCCTGGATCTGCATGTTGCTGGCCAGCAGGATGTTGGACTGGTAGCCGTGCATGACCATGCGGCGGCCGCGCTCACAGACCATGTCGCCGATATGCCGGATCTCGCTGAAGCCACCGACCACGGTGATGTCGGGCTGGGCGATATCGACCTGGCCGATGTCGATCATGGGGGCGAATTCGTAGCGCGTGGTCAGGCCCGTGTCGCCGCCGGCAATCGGTACGCCAAACCCCCGCAGGGCGCCGTAGCCTTCGATGTCGTCGCCGCACAGGGGCGCCTCGAACCAGCCGAAGCCGGCCTCCGCCAGAGCCGGAATGACCGCCTTCGCGGCGGCCGCCGTGGGCCAATTCTCGGTACCGTCCAGGTAGAGCACCACTTCGTCGCCCACATGGGCGCGGGCGGCGCTCGCGAGGGTCGCGGTCAGAGCTTGGTCGGCGGCCCATTCCGGCGTCGCGCAGAGCTTGATTTCGCGCAGGCCCAAGGCGAGCCTGCGATCGATGTTGCGGCGCAGGTCATCGACGGTGTTTCCGGTCGGCCAGACGGTGCCGTAGGCGCGCAGGCGGTCGCGCTTGGGGCCGCCGAGCAGATCCGCCACAGGGACACCCTCGGCCTTGCCCTTGAGGTCCCACAACGCCATGTCGATGGCGCTGATGCCATGGATCACGACGCCGCGCCGGCCGATAAATCGGCTGGATCGATACATGTGCTCCCACAGGGCATCGATATCGAGCGGGTCGCGGCCCATGATCAGGGAAGCGAGACCGGGGTAGATGCGGCTTCCCGCCTGGCCCTCAATGGCGGCACGGACCAGGCAGGCGGCGCTGGCGCTCTCGGCAATGCCGCTCAGTCCGCTATCCGTATGGACCTCGACGACACAGCTTTCGGAGCCGCTGTCGAGCGCATCATGGTCGGCGCGTAGGCCAATGACGTCGATGCCGGTAATCTTCATAATATCACTCCCCCTCCAGGCGCCTTGGAGACTAGGGACATGAGTAGCGCTGCGCAAGCAAACCACTGGCGTTGGACGTAGCGATGGCGCAGAATCGACCAAACCGACATTGAGGAAACACCATGCCCGCCAGACCACTCAGCGAACTGCCCCCGTCATCGTGGCCCCTCAACCCGAACTATGTCATGGACCTGGATCCCCTGCCCTTCCGGCTACGGGCCGAGGCCGCCGGCGAGACCATCATCGACAGCACCAACGGGCGGATCATGTTCGAGCTTGGCCACGCGCCGGTCTACTACGTATCGAAGGGTGACGTGCGCATGGACCTGATGACGCCAACCGATCTTGCCACCCACTGCCCTTACAAGGGCGACGCCGGCTATTGGAGCCTGATCGTCGGCGGCACCACGGTGGAGAACATCATCTGGGGCTATGAGGCCCCCTACCCGGAGATGGCCCATCTCAAGGGCTATGTCGGCGTTTACTGGGACCGGGTCGACGCCTGGTATCACGGCGACGAACAGGTCGATACGCCGGTCGAGATCAATGGCCGGGTCAACGAGACCAATCACTTCAAGGCCTGCTACCCCCACCTCATGGCGGAATGGAACGGCGAGCGCAACCAGCGCATCGGCGCCTACGAATTCTCCGCCGAAAGCAACACCGAAGTGTGGTGGAAAGACGCCGCTGGCCATGAATGGCGTGAGCGTATCAAGGACCGGGTGCTGCGCGACATTGGCGGCGTCGAGGCACCACCCCTGGCCGCCGAGTAGGCCTTTACACTCCGATTACATCCAACTCCACGTCGCCGCCGCCGCACAGTTGCTCCAGGCCGTCGTCAGTCAGCAGGTAGCTGCCACCCAGGACGACGCCGATGCCTTCGTCGGGAATGCCGATCCAGGCGTGGAGGGTAAAGGTCATGCCGACTTCAAGACGATGGTCGTAGCCCTCCATGATTTGCAGGGTGCCGAGCCACAGCGGCGGATAGGCCATGCCGATGCCGTAACCGAAACGCCACAGGGCGTGTTCCATGAGGCCGGTCTGGCGGATCGGTTCGAATGAGGCGTCCTCGACCGCACTCACCACAGCGCCCGAGCAGATGGCGTCCATGCCGGCCCTGAGCGAGGCAAGGGTAACGTCGTAGACCTCGCGGGCGCGGGGACCCGGATCGCCGAGCGCCACCGTATGACAGACCACCGTGTGATAGCGGTGCGACACTCCGGAATATTCCATATGCACCAGATCGCCGATTTCGATGGGGCGTTCGCGCGCCGTGGCGTGGCCTCCGGGGGTCCGTGCCCCACTGGCCACCTCGGTGGGGATCGACCAATAGTCGGCGCCGGCGCCGCGCATGGCGCCTTCGATAACCGCGGCTGCCTCGATCTCGGTGATGCCCGGACGCAGGGCGGCGCGAAACGCGGCGCGACCCATCTCGGCGTAACGGCCGGCTTCGCGCATATAGACCATCTCGGACTCAGACTTGACCAGCAACAGATCACCGAGCGCCCGCGTGCAGTCGCTTACCGTGGCCGGGTGCAAAGCCTTGAACAGCGCCCGCCCCAACGGCCAGGTCAACACATTCGACTGCATCTCGACGGCGATGCGGCATTCCGCCGGAGCCTTCTCGCGGACGACGGCGGAGATCAGTGCGCAGACATCTTCGGAATAGAAGTGGTAGGTGCGGATGTCGGTGACCCAGCTGGTCTCGGTGACCAGGGGCAGATCGCAATCGCGCACCACCATGGTCGGCTCGCCACCATCGACATGGAAAATCATCGCCTGAAAGCTGTTGACACTGACCCAGGCGTCGTAGCCACCGTAGTAATTCAAGTGCTCGGGCGCGATCGAGACGCAGACGTCGAAGCTTTGTCCCTTTAATGCCGTGCGGGCGCGGGCTAGGCGGGCCCTGTGTTCACTCTCTCCAAATGCCGCGAATGCCGGTGCCATGCCGCTGTCTCCTCCAGGTTGGGATAGCGAGTATGCCGCTATCAGCGCCGGTCGTCACTGGTCATGAGAGGTGATGTGCCAACAGTATTTTCTCGTATACTCCCATGACCTGGTCACGGAGCAGCTTTCATGGTCGACTTGTCGCGCGACGGGGTCTTCGCGGCGGAGACGGAAGCGGAGAAGGCTGCCGTATACCGCATCCGCTATGACATCTACGTGGTCGAAATGGACCGCTACAAATCCACCGCCGACCATCAGGCGCGCCACCTGATTGAACCTGAAGACCAACAAAGCCGCCTCTATTACGCGGTCCGCGACGGCGCCGTCGTCGGCACCATGCGCCACACCTGGGGTGGCGACAACGCACCGCCGCCGCGCATGGTCGAACAATACGCCCTGGTGCCCTTCCTCGAAGATATTCCTCAAGAGCAGATTATCGTCGGCGAGCGATTCATGGTCGCCCGCGACTATGGCGGCAGCGACTTGCTGGGACAAATGTTCGCTACCTTCCTGGGCTTCGCCAACGACAACCGGATCCAGCTGATTTTCGGCGATTGCGAGCCTTATCTGCTGAACCTCTATCTCGGCATGGGTTTTCGAGCCTATTCGCGGCACAACGTCAACAGCAGCGAGACCGGCTATCTGATCCCCCTGGTAATGGTTCCCGAGGACATGAACTACATGCGGGAACTGGGCTCGTCCCTGGTCGGCGTGTTGAAGAATTTTGGCGCTGACACCCGGGTTCCCAAGGCCGCCCGCCGTATTCTCGACCAGGGCAGCGCGGTCATCAGCGAACGCCTGACGTCGCCCGACGCATTTTGGTCAGAGGTCTATGGCTACATCAATGAGTTGGAGGAAAACCGGCCCAGCCTGTTCGATGGCCTCGACGATGCCAGCGTCCAGGCCTGTCTGAGCAAAAGTACGATCATCGATTGCCGCAAGGGCGACCTGGTCATCAAGAAGGATAACGTGGCGCAGAACCTGTTCGTGGTGCTTTCGGGCATTCTCGAGGTCGGCGATGACGACGAGATTGTCGCGGTGCTCAAGCCCGGCGATGTGTTTGGTGAGATTGCGTTCCTGCTTGGCCGCCCGCGAACCAGGGATGTCAAGGCGGCAACCGACAACACCCGGGTCATCAGTATGAGCGAGACCACCATACGCAATATGATCGATACGGATTCCCGAGCCGCCGCACAGCTGTTGCTCAATATTTCGAAGATGCTCTGTGTCCGCCTGATTACGAGTGCGTGAAACTCCGATTGGCGATTTTGAAGTCCCTCTAGTAAGGAACGATGGCCATGGTGATGATGCCGAACAATCATAGGCAGCTCATGGCGCTGAAAACGACCAATGTGGCGCGAGACTGCTTTTCTGAATACCGGCGAAACATGATTTTTCCCTTTGTCTTTGGTTCGTTTTAGTCCACCGAATTGACGCCAGATTACGCCTCCCCGACCGCGCCGGATATGACGGGCATCACACGTGGTTAATTATTTTTTGCCGTGAAATTTTCGCGAAAATCGAGCGTCGGCGACAGCGGTGTAGAGATCCGGGCCAGCCGGCAGCGGCTACTCAGTCGGAGCCAGGCTTTCCGCGACCGCTTCGATCTGGCGCGATTTCATCATGTTGACGAAGTACAGAACCAGCGCGACGGCCATGAAAATGCCGAACAACAGTATAAAGTCGCCATAGATCATCCAGTTGCCCTGGGCCCAGTCGGCGTGGCGGCGCGGCATGCCGTCGGCGCCCCCGGCCAACATCACCAGGGCGGCGCCAATGGTGCCGATGGAGAACAGCCAGACGAACCAGTAACCCAGTTTGTCGTTGAGCGCGCGACCGGTCATCACCGGATAGTAATGGTAGACCACGCCCATCCACATCATCGACATGGCGATCAGCACGGTCATGGTATGGCCGCTTTGCCACATGGTGCCGTGCAGTTGGAAAGACCAGGCGACGTTCGACGTGACGATCGCGCTGGCGCCGTCGAGAATGTAAAGCACGAAGCCCATCAACGAGATCATCAGACCGGGCCCCATACGCAGGCCGTGCTTCCAGGCGGTGGCGAGGATCGTGAAGATACTGAGCGCCGCGCCAATCCCGGTACCCCAGCTCATGACGTTGCCGTGATACGCAAGGGTCGCCGGCAAATTCGGGAACAGGGTGATGAAGTGGTGGAGGAACGAACTGAACGACGTCAGCAGCAGAATCCACAACGCCAGGTTGGCGAGATTATCGCTGTAAAGTTTGCGCGTGCCGTCGCGGAGATATAGCGGCAGCACCGCGTAGATGCCGCTGATCACCATCAGCGCCATGGCTTCCATTAGATTATGAGCGAAGACGAAGAAGGCGAACTGGAAAACCACCGGTTGGGTAAACCAGGCGACCGCGCCGAGCGGAATAATTCCGTAGAGCGCCACCAAGACGTAGGTGGCGAGGATCAGCAACGGCGTACCCATGATCAACAGCACCAGCGAAGCCAACACCATGCCCAACATTCCGGGGTCGTTGATCGAGCGTTCCGAGAGGATGAGGTCTTCGCGCTTGTCGCCGAAGAACGACATCTTCAGGATCAGTACCGGGTAGAAGACGATCATCATGAACAGCACCATGCCAATGCCCGTAAAGGCGAGGACCAGGGTGCTGTAGGACCATTGCCCGGTCATCATGCCGACGATGGGCAGCGGATACATCAACACCAGGCTGACGCTGAAGCCGCCGATCAGGATGGCCGCGGCCAGCAGTGCGGCGCCGCCGTTCATGCAAATAAATATCGCTGCCGGCAGCCAGCCTTTGATCGGCTTGCCAAGGCAGCCGCCCGCCCGATGCAGGCTGATACCGGCCATAAGCTGGAAGGCGAAAGGAAACGCCAGGGCTGCGCCGTGGGCCGTCATCGCCCTGTAATACAGCTCGGCATCGAGCCCCATTCGTTGAATCAGGGGCATCGCCACGCCGATCAGGAAGGCAATGAACAGCCAGATGAACGAGGCAACGATCATCAGCGCCGGCCACGAGTTGATCTCCGCTAAACCGTCACTCTCATCGACGGGGAACATACGGCCGAAGACGGGAATGCGGTGCAGGGTTTTTGTTGCGCTTAGCATTTTAATTTCCTCGTTTAGCCGTTGTTTTCGACGACGACGATTTCGTCCAACATCTGGTGATGTTCCAAGCCGCAATATTCAAGACAGCGGATGGTGTAGGTTCCGGCATCCTTGAACGTGTGGATGAGTGAGGTCGGCCCCTCAAGTCCGGGCATGAGCATCATGGTAAACAGCACTTTGCCGTTGGGGTGGTAGACTGCGAAGCTGTGCATGGTATCCAGGCTCTTACCGGAAAACCGCACCGGGCGTCCGACTTCGATGGCTGCCTCGGATATGTCGTAAGACCAGGATTCGGCGGTGAAGTTGATATCGACGATATCCTGGCCGGAGGCCACGGCCCGGGTCGTGGCGACGGTCGGCATGTACCCGATGCTAGCGATATTGAGGCCGACAAAAACCAGGGTGACGAGCCCCAGCCACATCCACTCGGCCCGTACTATTCCGCTGTCGTCGGCAATACTTGGGTCGGCGGAGTCCGAAGAAGATTTTCTAATTACGAACAGAAATACCACGACAAATGGAATAAACATGAAAAGCGTTATTCCAAATGCGCCCCACCCGGTGAGGTACAATGAGTCCAGCATTTTGAATTTCTCCCCCTAGAACAGACATCCACTCATAAACATTCAATTACAATGGGTATATTGTGTCAACGGAATATGCGATTACTCGAATATAATATCGCCTAAACGAGTCCGGCATCGATTACGAAACTGTCATATTTATTGTTGTCTTTCAAAATGTTGATTGGATTCATGACGAAAAGCTCGACTGTCGCCGGTGTCATGGATTCCGGCGAATAGGGCGATGACCGCAATGGACTGCAAGCTCTGTGGCCTGCCGACCCCAATGCCGCCGATCGAGGCCGACGGTCATATATTTTGCTGTTTCGGCTGCAAGGAAGTGTACCGCTGTTTCGGTGCCGATGTGCTCGAGGCGGGTTCCGTGCGGACGGCTGAGCAACCGGATCCCGCAATGCCCGACGGTGAGGCCGCGTTCCTCCGGATCGACGGTATGCATTGTTCGTCCTGTGAAATTCTGATCGAGCGGATGGCCGAAAAAGTCGATGGTATCCTGTCGGCAACATCGAGCTATGCGACCTCGACAGCAAAAATCATCTACGACCCGGATGTCATTGCCGAAGCCGATTTGCCGCCTGCCTTACAATCGATCGGCTATCAGGTCCGCCTCAGTACCGATGACGCGCCCGAATACGATTACCGGCTGGATCTGCTGCGTCTCGTCACCGGCGTGGCTTTCGCCAGCTTGGTGATGATGCTCTACATCGCCTTCTTCTACCCCACCCATCTCGGCCTGGTTGACGCGAGCGACCTGGAGCCGGTTCGCTGGCTCGCCTTTGGGGTCGCGCCGTGGGCCATGTTCCTGGCGACAACCGTCCTCGTCGTCTATGTCGGCGCGCCGATTTTTCGCGGTGCGTGGGTTGGTTGGCGCGCCCGGGTTCTGAATATGGACAACCTGCTGGCGATTGCCATTCTGGCGGCCTACGGATACAGCTTTGGCCAGCTCGTGTCGGGCTCTCTCGATCTCTATTTCGACGTCGCCGCGACCCTCATCGCGGTGGTTACCATCGGTCGCCATGTGGAGCGCAACGCAAAAGCCGACGCCACCCGCGATTTGTCGAGGATTCTCGATAAATGGGCGCCCAAGGCTCGCACCCGATGGGGCGGCGAGTTTCGATTTCAGGACATCGGCGAGCTTGAGCCGGACGATCGCGTCATCATATGGCAAGGCGAAGCCATCCCGGTTGACGGCACCATTGTCTATGGCCGCGCGGCAATCGATGAATCACTGATGACCGGAGAACCTGTTCCAATTACTCGCGAGCCGGGCGAGGAGGTTCTTGGCGGGTCCGTTGTCGTCGAAGGTGAAATTGAAGTCAGTGTCGGGCCTCTGGTTGAAAGCCAGATGGACAACCTAGCCCGCATTTTGTGGAACGTGCAAAGTACCAGCCGTGGAGCGCAAAGCGTTGCCGATCGCGTTGCCCGCCTGTTCGTTCCTGCCGTGCTGTTGCTGGCGACTTCAGTGACCGTCGGTTCACTGCTCTTCGGATCCGACCTCGGCGACGCCCTGCTGACCGGGCTGGCAACCTTAATCGTGTCCTGCCCCTGTACCTTCGGCCTGGCGATTCCCCTGGCCACCGCCGTCGGCGTGAGCAGCGCCCTGCGCCAGGGTATAATCGTCACCAGCGCCGACACGTTCGAAAAAATTCCGTTGATCGACATTGTCGCGATCGACAAAACCGGCACCCTATCGACCGGCAATATGACCGTCGTCGATGTGGTCGGCGCGCCGGATGTGGGCGCCTACGCCGCCGCGGTCGAGCGACTTGTGGTACATCCCATCGCCAAGGCAATCGGGCGCCTCGATACCAACCGGACGGCCGATGATCTGGAACTTCATCCGGGCCAGGGCGCCTTGGCCACGGTTGGCAAGAAACGTATCGCCGTTGGCAGCAAAGCCATGTTCACCGCCCTGGGCTGGGATGTTCCAGCACCCCTGGCAATCCAAGTCGCCGCCATCGCGCCTGGCGAAGGGGTTGTGTCATTTGTCGGCTGGGACGAACAGGCCCACGGCGCGATATCGACCCGCGATCAGGCGCGCGCCGAATGGCAACAGGTTATCGACCGGCTTCGCCAGTATTGCCGCGTGGTTCTGCTGACCGGGGCGGAACATCCGAGCGGCTACGAAGCACGGGTCGACACCGCCTTGTCGGGCGTGCCGCCGGAAGCCAAGGCCGCCGTGATCCGCCGCCTGCGCAATGATGGAACCGTGGTGATGATTGGTGACGGCAGCAACGACGCCCCGGCCCTGGCGGCGGCAGACCTGGGTATTGCCTTCGGCGCGCCCACGGCTTTGGCGGCGGAGGCCGCCGACGTCATCATCCCGGGCGAACGGCTGGGCCAAATCTTCAACGCCTTCGGCCTGATCCACACCATCCGCCGTCGGGTGCGGCAAAACCTCGGCTGGGCGCTACTCTATAACGCCATCGCCATCCCCCTGGCGGTGCTGGGACTGCTCAACCCACTCTTTGCCGCGCTGGCGATGGCGTCGAGCAGCCTGCTAGTGGTGTGGAACTCCTCGCGGCCAATACCGGTCGATTATGAGGCGGAGTGATGCTCTTCCGTGACCTGGCTATCGGCCGCGGGCTGGTGAGTGTGGCCGATCACGGCCGAAACCGACGTGTAGATTCCAACAGCGACGATCGCCACCCCGGCAAACCGCCGCATGGCCGGGCTACGGATAATGCCCCGAAGATGCTCGTAGGCACCGCCCATCAACAATAATATAGGCAGCGTTCCCAGCCCGAAGCCCAGCATCAACAGCGCGCCGCGTATGGGTGAAGCAGAAACCAGGGCCAGCGCCAACGCCGAGTAAACCAGACCGCAAGGCAGCCAGCCCCAGATCAGACCCAGACCAAAGGCATGCAGCGGCGTATTTACCGGTAAGAAACGCTTGCCCAGAGGCTGAATGTATCGCCACGCAAACTGCCCGACGATTTCCATCCTGGCGGTAATCTGGCTCCAACCCGCAAGGTATAATCCCAGGGCAATCATAACCAGACCGGCGGCCAGTTCGCCGACGGGAACAACAATATCCAAGGGTAGTTTTGTCGACTGGGCCCCGACAAGACCGGCTAAAGTCCCGGCCGCCGAGTAGCTGAGAATTCGACCGGCATTGTAACTGAAATGGTAGGCGATTCGGGACAAAGGCGATGGTTTACGCGTTTGCGGCGTGGTCGAATTCAGAACACCGACGATACCACCGCACATGCCAATGCAGTGGGCCGAGCCAAGAAACCCGATCGTCAACGTGGCAAAAATCGACAGATCCATGGTCGGCTCCAAATTACTGACCCAAGGATACGCCAGAAGGCTTCGCCATACAAAACTGATCGCCCGCGCCCGTGGCAGGGGTGGATGTTCATCGCGTCCAACCGTTGCGTCGCGGCGCGATTGGGGGTACTAGCACGTTGCGTCCGACACCGCGTGGCTTGTATGGTGTGGCGGGGGCAGTTAATTTCGCGCGGCCGACCGTGGCCGGGACGGAAAAGACTAGGAAAACAGATCGATATCAGGAGGATTGATGGCTCAGCCGTTGATGCCCAAGGCGACCGCCGTATGGCTGGTCGACAACACGACGCTCACGTTCGAGCAGATTGCCGCATTCTGCGAGTTGCATCTGCTTGAAGTCAGCGCTATCGCCGATGGCGAGGTAGCGGTGGGAATCGTCGCCCTCGATCCCATGGCCAACGATCAGCTCACCCGGGAAGAAATCGACCGTTGCACCGACGATCCGTCGGCGCGTCTAGTCATGCGCAAGCAGCGCGATTTGCCGGTGCAGAAAGCGCGCCGTACGCGCTATACGCCGCTCTCGAAGCGTCAGGACAAACCCGACGCCATCGCCTGGCTGATTCGCAATCACCCCGAGGTCAATGACGCCCAGATCGGCAAACTGCTCGGCACCACCAAGAACACCATCCGCGCGGTGCGCGAACGGACCCACTGGAACAGCCCGAACATTCGCTCGCGCGATCCCGTCCTACTCGGCCTCTGCACCCAGACCGATCTCAATGCGGTGGTAGCGCGGGCCAACTCCGGCGGCAAGGCCAAGGCGGCGCCGGCGCCGGAGGTCAATCAGCCCCAGCGCATTGTCCGTCCCGAACCAACGCCGGAACCGGTGCCGGAAACGCCGAAAGATCCGTCGGCGGACCCGATCGCCGATGTGGACCTCGATAATGTCTTCGCACCCAAGGCAAAGCCTGAAGGGGCGACCGCCGAAGGCGAAAGTTAAGCCGGCGGCGCAAGGCCAACCATGGAGAGGGCTGCATCGTGGCGACGAATCCATATATCCATGGGCTCGACAAGAACCCGGCCAACTATGTGCCGCTGACCCCGGTCAGCTTTCTGGCTCGCGCCGCTCACGTCTATCCCGACCGTGTTGCCTGCATTCACGGCGCCCGGCGCACCACTTATACCGAACTTTATGCCCGCGCCCGCCGCCTCGCCTCGGCCCTGGTGGCGCTCGGCGTCGGGATCGGCGATACGGTGGCCATTATGGCGCCCAATGTGCCGGCCATCCTCGAGGCTCATTACGGCGTGCCAATGACCGGCGCGGTGCTCAATGCGCTAAACTACCGCCTCGACGCCGCCACCATCGGCTTTATCCTCGACCACGGCGAAGCCAAGGTCCTGATTACCGACCGCGAGTTTTCCGCGATCATCAGGGACGCCCTGGAACAATGCGACGGCGCCCCCCTGGTCATCGATATCGACGACCCTGAATTCGGCGGCGACGGCGACTTGCTCAGTGACATCGAATACGACGATTTTGTCGCCGGCGGCGATCCTGATTTTGATTGGCAGGGCCCGGCCGACGAGTGGCAGGCAATTTCGCTCAACTACACTTCGGGTACCACGGGCAATCCCAAGGGCGTGGTCTATCATCACCGGGGCGCCTACCTGAATGCCCTGGGCAATGTGCTGAGCTGGAACCTGCCGCCGGCGCCGGTCTATCTCTGGACCCTGCCCATGTTCCACTGCAACGGCTGGTGCTTCCCATGGACCATCGCCGCCGTCGCTGGCACTCATGTCTGCCTGCGCCGAGTCGAGGCCGGCGCCATCTTCAAGGGTTGCGCCGAGCTTGGCGTTACCCATTTCTGCGGTGCGCCCATCGTGCTTGGCATGCTGATCAATGCCGCCGATGGAGACAGGCGCGATATTGACCACACCGTCGAGGTTATGACCGCGGCCGCGCCGCCGCCCAGTTCGGTGATCGAGGCCATGGAGGCCATGGGCTTTCACATCACCCATGTCTACGGCCTGACCGAGACCTATGGCCCGGCGATTGCCTGCGATTGGCAGGACAAGTGGAACGAACTGCCGACCCATGAACAGGCGACTATCAAGGCGCGCCAGGGCGTCGCCTATACGGTGCTCGAAGGCCTCATGGTGGCTAACGCTGAGACTCTTGAGCCCTGCCCCGCCGACGGCGAAACCATGGGCGAGGTCATGATGCGCGGCAACGTAGTGATGAAGGGCTATCTCAAAAACCCGGAGGCCAGCGAAGCCGCGTTCGCGGGTGGCTGGTTCCGCTCGGGCGATCTCGGGGTCATGCACGAGGACGGCTATATCCAGCTCAAGGACCGCTCCAAGGACATCATAATTTCCGGTGGCGAGAACATCTCGTCCATCGAAGTCGAGAACACCCTCTACCGCCACCCGGCCATTGTCGAAGCGGCGGTGGTTGCCCGCCATGACGAAAAGTGGGGCGAAACGCCTTGCGCCTTCGTCGATCTTAAAGTCGATGCGAATGCGGTCAACGAAGCCGACATCATCACCTTCTGCCGCGAAAACATGGCAGGCTTCAAGGTTCCGCGCACGGTTGTCTTCGGCCCCCTGCCCAAGACCTCGACCGGCAAGGTTCAAAAATTCCTGCTCCGTGACCGGGCCAACGCCTTATGACGGACTCCCACTCGTTAGCCGCCTACCTGCCGCGCTTTTCCGAGGTCCGGCTACTCTGTGTCGGCGACCTCATGCTCGACCGTTTCGTCGCCGGTGAGGTCAGCCGCATTTCACCCGAGGCGCCGATCCCGATCTTTCAGGTCGGCCGCGAGACCTCCATGTTGGGTGGCGCCGGCAACGTGGTGCGCAACGCCACCGCCCTGGGCGCGTCGGCCAGTTTCATCGCCGTGGTAGGCGACGACCCGGTGGGACGCGAACTCACGGCCATGGTTGGCGACGAACCCCGGGTCGAGCCCTATTTGCTGGTCGAACGAGGCCGCCAGTCGACGGTCAAGACCCGTTACATCGCCGGGGCCCAGCAGATGCTGCGCGCCGACAGCGAAACCCTGCGGTCGATCACCGACCACACCGCCGATGAAATTGTCCGAGTAGCGACCGAGGTTATGGCCGGTTGTCATGCGGTGGTGATTTCGGACTATGCAAAGGGGGTGCTGACACCAGCGGTTATCACCGCCCTTATCGACGCCGCCAGAGCTGCCGGCAAGCCTGTCGTGGTCGATCCTAAAGGCGGCGACTTCGGCCGCTACAAGGGGGCCACCGTACTGACCCCTAATCGGCGCGAGGCGATCGCCGCCACCGGTCTTGAAGCAAATGACGAAAACGCACTGGCCGCCATGGGGACAGCACTGATCGAACGTTTCGATGTCGAGGCCGCGGTCATCACCCGCAGCGAGAGCGGCATGTCCCTGGTGACCCGTGACGGTAACACCCAGCACTTACCGGCCCAGGCCCGCGAGGTGTTCGACGTTTCCGGCGCCGGCGATACGGTCGCCGCCATGCTGGCCATGGCGCTGGGCTGTGACGCGGCACTGTCGGATGCAGTGCGCCTGGCCAACCACGCCGCCGGGGTAGTGGTCGGCAAGGTCGGTACTTCGGTGGTCTACTGCGACGACCTGCTGCGGGCGATCCACGCTGGCGCGTGGTCCGCCGCCGAGGCCAAGGTCATGTCCCTGTCGGGCGCCACCGAGCAGGTTGAGCGGTGGCGCCGGAGCGGCGATCGGGTCGGCTTCACCAACGGTTGCTTCGACCTGCTGCATCCCGGCCATATTTTTCTGATCGAACAGGCGCGGGGCGCCTGCGACCGGCTCATTGTCGGGCTCAACAGCGACGATTCCGTGGCCCGGCTCAAGGGTGAGGACCGTCCGATCCAGCCCGAATCGGCGCGGGCCCAGGTGCTGGCGTCCCTGGCCAGCGTTGATCTGGTGGTGGTTTACGGCGAGGACACGCCCATGGCGTCGCTTGAGGCGTTACGTCCCGACGTGCTGATCAAGGGCGCTGATTACAGCCTCGACCAAGTGGTCGGCGCCGACCTGGTCCAGAGCTACGGCGGCGCGGTATTGCTGGCCGACATCGCCGAAGGTTACAGCACCACCACGACCATTCGGAAAATGGCGCAATAGACACCGTTTCGCCGGTTACACCGACGGCTGTTCTCCATCTCAATGCGGCGCCAAGGAAGCGCCGGTCGGACGTCGATAAGGGCTCGATCCAGCCCTAGTCGAGGGACCTAATGGTGGTCGAGACTGATCATCTCGTCCTTTATTCGAAGTTTTTCGCGTTTCATCTTAGTTACCCGAACATAATCGGGTATGGGACGCCGGTTTTCGGCATCGATAGCGTGGTCAAGATAATCGTGCTTCGTACTCAAGGCAGTGATTCGAGTCGTCGAGTCCATGTTTTCTCCCATTGACCTTACCATTTGGGGGGATCGAATTGGCTTATGAACCTGATTTTCGCTTGTTTCGGTCTCCCAAAAGGCTTGTATTAACCAGAGAATAACGCCGCCACAGATGAAGATGGCGACGGGATTCTTACCCGACTCCACTATGCCACGACAGAGGTAGGATGACCAGTGACATGAGCACAAATCCGAGACGATTGATCATCGGCATCAGCGGCGCTTCCGGCGTCGCTCACGGCATTCGCCTGCTCGAACTGCTCGGCCCCACGGACATCGAGACCCACTTGGTCATGTCCAAGGCGGCGGAGATGACCCTGGCCTACGAGACCAATTACAGCGCCGCCGACGTGCGCGCCATGGCCGACGTCAGTCACGCCAACGCCGATGTCGGCGCCGGCCCGGCCTCGGGCTCGTTCCGCTCCCTGGGCATGGTGGTGGCGCCGTGCTCGATTCGCTCCATGTCGGAAATCGCCACTGGCGTGACCTCCGGCCTACTGACCCGCGCCGCCGACGTCATGCTCAAGGAGCGCCGCCGCCTGGTCCTCATGGTCCGCGAGACCCCGCTCCACGCTGGCCACCTGCGTAATATGACGCAATTAGCCGAGTTAGGCGCCATCATCGCCCCCCCGGTCCCGGCCTTCTACCCCCGCCCCGAAACCATCGACGAGATGGTCGACCACACGGTCGGCCGCATCCTCGACCTGTTCGACATCGACATCGGCACGGTGGAGCGCTGGCGTGAAGATGACGGCAAGAAGCCGGTGCTCAGGCCGGTGGCGGAATCCAAGCGGGGCGCCTAGAACAGGCTCCGCTTCAACTCCGGGATCACCTCGCGGGCGATTTTCTCGAACATCGGCCGTTGCTCGGGCTGGGTCGGGAAGTAGAGGCCGATTTCGGTGATGCCGAGATCGATCACACGGCGCACCATGTCGGCGAAGAGTTCCGCCGATTCGTAATAGGTGATCATGCCGCCGCTGGCCCGTGAGTTGGCGTCGAACATCAGATAGGAGCGGTGCAGGGAAGCCGGGTCGCGGCCGATAGCCTCGCAGGCGGCGTCGATGCGGGCGATACGGCCCCGGGTTTCCTCAAGCTGGTCGTCGAAGTCGGCGGCGAAGCTGAGGCTGTCCCAGCCATCGGCGAACTGGGCCGCGATCTTTAGCATGACCGGACCAAAGGCGGCGATGACCAGAGGTGGCCGCGGCTTCTGGATCGGCCGCGGGTTCAATACCGCACCCTTGATCTGGTAATAGTCGCCGTCGAAGCTGCTGGTCTCGTTGGACAGCATCAGATCGACCGCCTGGACGTATTCGCGGAACCGCGCTACCCGCTCCTTCGGCGCCCAATTGGGAATGCCCATCATGTCGTAGGCCGGGTCGATGGTCAGGCCGGTGCCGAGGCCAAGGGTGAAGCGCCCGTTGGACAGGTGATCCAGGGTCAGGGTCTGGCGCGCCAGCAGGGCCGGGTTGCGCAGGGGAAACTGGCTGACCGCCGTAGCGAGACGGACCCGCGAAGTCTCGCGGGCCACCGCCGCCAACACCGTCCAGGCCTCGAGCCAAGGTACCTCGGGATTGTTCCAATCGACGAAATGGTCGCCGATACCCACCGAATCGAAACCCAGGTCCTCGACATAGGTATAGCGTTCGAGCAAAACATCCCACGGCGCGCTGGGCAGCACGAGAACCTGAAACTGCAGCTCTTGAGCCATCGGTCACCTTCCCGGTCGGATTATTGTCTTCACGACAAACGCTACTATGGCCCGGTCGGGTCGACAATGATTCGGATCGACGATATCTGGGGTTTGGTTCTACCGTTCAGTCGATAGTTCTGCTAGCCTTGGTGCATCGGCTTAGGCAACGAGAGAGTGCGATGACCGATAACGATACGATGAAACAGCATCTTCTCGAGCTCCGCCAGGAACACCGCGAGCTCGACGATAGCATTGCCGAACTGCTTGGCGGTTCGCCGGAAGATCAAATCGACATTCAGCGGATGAAGAAGCGAAAGCTTCATCTCAAGGATGAGATATCCAACCTGGAAAGCGCCCTACTGCCCGACATTATCGCCTGAGGCAACGTCTTTTCGATAGTGCGTTCAATCGCCACGCAGGCTCCCGCCGAACGGTCGGAGACCCGCAGTCGCGGGCTGAAAGTAAGTAGGAAGAGAATACCAGCGGTCATCTTGACCGCTGGCAAGCGCGAATGCGCGTCGCCGCTTATGCGGC
>CAZYDR010000019.1:0-40680 GCA_964645285.1 uncultured Alphaproteobacteria bacterium | reverse complement strand
TTCACCGTGCCAGGACTAACATAGCGACTGGTACATAAAATGGGGGCAGGTCACTGTCGCTAACAGCCCAGCCGACGAAACGCCGATCCGAACAGCCGATTTACCAATTTAGTAACCCCGGTAAAGAGATGCGTCAGCTTACCCGATCAGCGATTTCGGTGAAACCTTGCACCCCCACCACGCCGGGGGTATGACGGTCGCCCCACAGCGTAACCACGATGAATTGCAATGCCCCTGCCCAACAGCGACCAACTGGCGGCCGAACTGTGCCGCATCGCCCATGCCGCGGGCGACGTGATCATGGCCATTTATCAGGACGGAATCACCACCCGGACCAAAGCCGACGCCTCGCCGGTAACCGACGCTGATGAGGCCGCCGAGCGGCTTATCATCGAGGCCCTTGAGATCATGGCGCCGGAAATTCCCATCGTCGCCGAAGAACGCGCCGCCGCCGGCCAGACACCGGATGTGGGCGAGGGGCCGTTCTGGCTGGTCGATCCCCTGGACGGGACCAAGGAATTCATCAGCCGCAACGGCGATTTCACGGTCAACATCGCCCTGATCCGCGACGGCGTACCGGTGGAAGGCGTGGTTTAC
Source organism: uncultured Alphaproteobacteria bacterium (assembly GCA_964645285.1). Classification (GTDB taxonomy): domain Bacteria; phylum Pseudomonadota; class Alphaproteobacteria; order JAAXGF01; family JAAXGF01; genus JAYZAP01. The sequence continues at coordinate 40,083 of CAZYDR010000019.1, read as the reverse complement.
GCCCCCGCCGTACCGGTGACCTATTTCACCAAGGCCGGCACTACTCACATCATCGAGAATGGCGGTGCGGCGAGGCCGATAACCGTGCGCAGTCCCGGTCCCGACGGTGTGGTCGCCGTGGTCAGCCGCTCCCATTATTCCGCCAAAACCGACGATTTTCTCGCCGACTACACGGTGAAGGCCGAGCGCGCCGCCGGCAGTTCCCTGAAGTTCGGCCTGGTCGCCAGCGGCGCCGCCGATCTCTATCCCCGTCTCGGCCGGACCATGGAGTGGGACACCGCCGCCGGCCATGCGGTGGTGCTGGCCGCCGGCGGCAGCGTCCGCACCCTGGACGGCAAACCCCTGCATTACGGCAAGCCCGGTTTCGAGAACCCTCACTTCGTGGTTCGTGGGGTAGACTGAGGGACCATGTCCGGTTCGATAACAGAGGCCACGCCCGACGCCATTGCTCGTGGCGCGGCGCTGCTGTGTGACGGACAACTCGTCGCCTTCCCCACCGAGACGGTCTACGGTCTGGGCGCCGACGCCACCAACGAGTCCGCCGTAGAGGCGCTGTTCGCGGCCAAGGGTCGGCCGGCCGACAATCCATTGATCGCCCACATAGCCGGCGTTGACGTAGCGCGGGACGAGGCTCTGTTCGATGATCGGGCCGAGCGTCTGGCCCGGCGGTTCTGGCCCGGCCCCCTGACCCTGGTGCTGCCCCGCCGCGAACACTCACGACTGGTTCCACAAGTCAGCGCCGGCCTCCCGACCGTGGCTCTGCGGGTACCCGATCATCCGGTCGCCAGCGCCCTGCTGAGTCAGGCCGGCCGTCCCATCGCCGCGCCCAGCGCCAATCCGTCAGGACGCTTGAGCCCGACGACCGCCGGCCATGTGAGCCAAGGTCTGGGCGATCGGGTCGCCCTGATACTCGATGGCGGCCCCTGCCCGGTAGGGCTTGAGTCGACTGTTATCGGCCTGGCCGGTGAAGCCAAGCTGCTGCGGCCCGGCGGTCTGTCCCGGTCCGCCATTGAGGCCGAGATCGGTCCCCTCGCCGCCCCTGAGGGCGACGTTCTTCTCGCGCCCGGCATGATGGCCAGCCACTACGCCCCAACTCTGCCCTTGCGCCTCAACGTCGATCAAGCGCGGGACGGGGAAGCCCTGCTTGGCTTCGGGTCTTGCCCTGAGGCAACGCTCAACCTGAGCCCGACCGGCGATCTCGACGAGGCCGCCGCCAACCTCTACGCTATGCTTCACGCCTTGGATCGTGCTGAATTTTCCGCTATCGCTGTAATGACCATTCCCGACGAAGGCGCGGGCCTGGCGATCAACGACCGTTTGCGGCGCGGCGCGGCGAATACGGACCAACCAAAACAAGCCCACGACCAAACTATACAAGCTCACGGATAGACCCATGGACACCACCCCAACCATCGCCGCCACGATCCCCGACAGCGTTATTGACCGCCTTAAAGAAGCCCTCGGTCCCGGCGGCTGGATCGACGATGCCCATGACATGGCGCCCTACCTCACCGACCGGCGCGGGCTTTACCCGGCGGCGTCAGCCCTCGTGGCGCGGCCCAAATGTGTGGCTGAGGTCCAGTCCGTAGTGCGCATCTGTACCGAGGCCAACATAGGCATCGTGCCCCAGGGCGGCAATACGGGCCTCACCGGCGGTTCCGTCCCCAACGAACGGGGCAACGAAATTCTTCTGAGCCTGAGCCGCATGAACGCCATTCGCGAGATCGACGCCGCCAACTCGACCATCACTGTCGAGGCTGGCTGTGTCCTGGTCGACATTCAGACCGCCGCGGCCGACGCCGACCGCTTGTTCCCCCTCAGTCTGGCCGCCGAGGGCAGTTGCATGATCGGTGGCAACCTGTCGACCAATGCCGGCGGCACCGGCGTGCTGCGTTACGGCAACGCCCGCGATCTGGCGCTCGGCCTCGAAGTGGTGCTGCCCGACGGCAGCCTGTGGGACAGCCTCCGGGGCCTGCGCAAGAACAACACCGGCTACGACCTCAAACACCTGTTCATCGGCGGCGAGGGTACGCTTGGTATTATCACCGCAGCGGTGATGAAGCTGTTTCCCCTGCCCCGCGACACCCTGACCGCCTTCGCCGCGGTGCCCGATGTTCAAAGCGCCATGGCGCTGTTTGCCCGCACCCGCGCGGCCGCCGGCGAAACCTTGAGCGGCTGCGAGACCCTACCCCGCATCTGCATCGACATCGTGCTGCGTCACCTCCCCGACTGCCGCGACCCTCTGGCCGAGGAACACCCCTGGTATGTGTTGCTGGAACTCACGGCGACAACACCGCGAAGCGACCTTCAGGGAACCATGGAGGAAATTCTGGGGGACGCCGCCGAGGCCGGTGTGGTACTCGACGCCACCATCGCCGCCAACACCGAGCAGGCCAAAGCCCTATGGGGTCTGCGTGAAGGTATTGCCCAGATCAAACCGGACGAAGGCGCCAGCACCAATCACGACATTTCGGTACCGCTATCGAAGGTCGCCGACTTCGTTGACGCGGCAATTGCAGCGGTCGAATCTCAATTTCCCGGCGTCCGGACTCTGGCCTTCGGCCATCTGGGCGATGGCAATATTCACATCAGCGCCATGCAACCGGTCGGCGCTGACCCGGACGAATTTCTCAATAATAACGCGGATGCCCTCTACCGTCTGGTCCACGATATCGCCCAGGGCATGGGCGGCAGCTTCAGCGCCGAGCACGGTATCGGCCGCGTCCGCCGCGGCGAGTTCGAACACTACAAGAGCGACCTCGAACGCGACCTCATGCGCCGCATCAAGACCGTCTTCGATCCCCAGGGATTAATGAATCCGGGCAAGGTGATGGACGCTAACTAAGCCTCGTCAATAACGCGGTTCTCACCGCTCAGAAAGACCGCCACCACGCAGCCCTTGGGCGAGTGCGACGAGTGGCGGGTGCCCGGCGCAAAGCTGACAAAATCGCCGGCCTTGAAGAGCGTGCCGTCGTCATCGACTAGCTCACCTTCGATCATCAGGAAATGCTCACCGCCGGTATGGATGTGGGGTACCGACGTTCCGCCGGGCTCGAACCGGACCATGAAACATCCCTTGCCGGTGGCCTCATCGACCCGGACCGGCAACCAGGTCATGGTCTCCGCCGATATGCCGTAGCGGTCATAGGTCTCATAAGCGGTATTTCGCGTATCGACAATTATTCGGTCGCTCTCGGATTCACTCATGTCGCCTCGCTCCCTTTCTTATGGGTTGTACGCCTCACATCTCGCGCCAGTCGCCCGACTGTTCGAAGGCGTAGGCGGCGCGATAAATCGTCTGCTCGTCGAAGTGGCGGCCAACCAGCTGGACACCCACGGGCAGTCCGTCACGCAGACCGCAGGGCAGCGACATGGCCGGATGGTGGGTAATGTCGAAGGGCGAGGTGTTGGCGAACATCTGCACCGCCCGGATGAAATTCTCCTCAAGACCATCCATGCGTTCAGGCAAGGGCGTCGCCTTGACTGTCGACGTCGGCATGAGCAGCAGATCATAATCGGCGAGCACCGCGTCGTAAGCGGCGGTCAACCGGCGCGTGATATTGGTTGCCTTGCCGTAGTAACGAAATCCGTGCTGTTGGGTAATATAGGTGCCGAGCAACAGGTAGATTTTGACCGTGTCAGCCAGTTCGTTGACTCGCTGGCGCCAGCCCCGGTGGTGATCCATCAGGCTCGTCACGTACAAATCACTGCGGCCATGACCGTAGCCATCACCCCACATCATGGTCCCGGCGATACCCTCGATGCCGATGGGTGTGCCGATGGCGTTGGCCACCAGATGCATGGGGATGGAGACTTCGTCGACGGCGGCGCCCAGGTCCTGCAGCCGCACCGCCGTCTCGCGCACGCAATCAGCGACGTCGGACTCAAGGTTTTCGAACACGAACCCCTCCTGGAGGACACCGATTTTCAGACCCGCGACACCGTCATCTCGGACCTTGGTGTAGGCCTTGGTCTTGACGCTGTACTGGCGCGGATCGTAGCCGTCGGCGCCGGCGATGGCCTCGAGGATCAATGCGTTGTCATCGACCGTGGCGGTCATTGGTCCGGTATGGTCGATGGTGACCTCGATGGGCATGATACCGGTGTAGGGCACCAGGCCATGGGTCGGCTTGAGCCCGACCAGGCCGCAAAACGCGGCGGGAATGCGGATCGAGCCGCCCTGATCGCCGCCCAGCGCCATATCGACCTCGCCGGCCGCCACCAGGGCGGCGCTGCCCGACGATGAACCACCGGCTGAATAACCGCGGCGGCATGGATTGTGCACCGGGCCGGTGACGTTGGTATGACTGCCGCCCGAGCAACAAAAGGCCTCGCAGTGCGCTTTGCCGAGGATTTCGCCGCCGGCGTCTAGAATGCGCGTCACCACGGTGGCGTCGATTTCGGGAATATAACCCTCCATGGTTGCGCTGCCGTTCATCATCGGAACGCCGGCCAGCATGATGTTGTCCTTGAGAACCACGGTTTTGCCCTTGAGCTTGCCTCGCGAGGCGCCCTTGACGGAGCTTTTGTAGTACCAGGCGTTATTGGGGTTTTCATCGCCCATGGGCCGGTAGCCCGGTGTCCGGGGATATTTGACCCGAGGCAGTTCGTCGGCCATGGCGTCGACCACGTTGTAGTCGTTGATGGTCGGCAGCACGAGCTGGGCGAAGGTTTTGGCGTCCCGCTCGGTGAGGTCGAGGCCGATCTCGTCGGCCAGGGCGAGAAACTGTTCGGGCGTCGGCGCGGTCACGGCCATGGATCAATCCTCCGGTTATGATGTTGGCTACAGGGTCACCGCCGCCGGTTGGCGCTGTCAATGGTGGAAGCGGTGAAGCGTGTATCAGATTGACGTGCCGCCGATCCAGGCTTCGCAGTCGGCGGCCCTGGCGGCAAAATCGCCGATGCCGAACAGGCCGGGTTGCTTTGCGGAATCCGGCGTCCGGGCCCACTCGAAGGCGAACTCGCCTGGCCGCTTCAGTTGTTCGACGATCTCGTCGGCTTCGTCGCCGCGAAATACCGGCTTGCTGGTTTGGAATATCCGGTCATTAACCCGCAAATAACGCAGCGATCCGACCTCGTTATCGACGCCAACAGTAACCGTCCAGGCGGTCCTTCCGAAAATGCCTCTCTTCGACAACATTGCCATAACGTGGTGGCCCAGCGAATAGACCGCGCAATGCCGTGCGCCGGTTTCCGACTCACTGGTCTGTTCCATACGCCACGCCATGGGAATAGCCGTGGCCTGAACGACGCCCACGATCATTACCGCCGTCAGAACTGCCGGGACGCTTACCCCACCGCTTTTGCCGCCAGGCAAAGATTGGTCAGTTTGGCGACGGCGGATTCCCGAGTCTGCATGCCGAGGCCGCAGTCGGGCGCGGCGATCAGCCGGTGGGCGTCGATATGGTCGAGCGCCTTCTCGAGCCGATCAACGATTTCCTCGACCGGTTCGACCCGCGACTTGGCGATGGCCACGGCGCCGAAGATGATTTTGACGCGCTCGAACTTCTCAAGCAGGCTCAGATCGTTGTGCTGGTGGGCGTCCTCGATGGAGACCGCCTCGATGGTGCCGCCCTCAAGGCCGTCGGTCAGGGTGAAATAGGCGGTGCGCTCGGCCTTGACGTAATCCTCCTGGTCGAGCTTCTCGGGATAGCCGCAACACATATGCATTGCCCGGGTGGTATCGCTGGAGACGTTGTGGAAACAGCGCTCCAGGTTATCGATGCCATAGGCTATTGCTTCGTCGGGCCAGCGGGCAAACAGCGGCTCGTCGATCTGAATCCAGCGGCAGCCGGCATCGGCCAGAGCCCGGACCTCGGTGTTGATGGCCTCGGCCAGGGCGACGCCGACGGCGCGCTTGTCGTGGTAATAGGCGTCGGCCACTGAATCCGTAATGGTCAGGGGACCCGGCACGGTCATCTTGATCGGCCGGTCGGTGCAGGCCTGAGCGATGCGCCACTCGTCGGCCAGGAACGGCCTGCCGGCCGCCACCGGACCGGTAATGGTCGGAACCGCACCGCTCCAGGCCCCATTGCGCATGGCCTTCTCGGTCAAATGTTCAAAGTCGAAACCGGCCAGATGCCGACAGTGATAGTGGATATAGTTGTCACGCCTGATTTCGCCGTCAGTCGGAATGTCGATACCGGCATTCACCTGGTCGCCGACCGCCTCACGAGTGGCGCGTAAGAAAGTTTCCTCGACCTCGTCGCCGGCGTCGCGAATGAACGCCGTGTAGTCGCTGGTCGGATCGCTGGTGTTGGGATCCTGAAGGCTGCGGAACCAATCGGGCGCCTTGACGTAATCGGGCTTGGGATAGGCGCCGATGGTGGTGGTTAAGAGCGGCATGTGAGTCTCGCGGCGTTGGGCTGTTTCCCGAAACCTACACCGCTCATCCTCTCCCGCCAAAGCCAATTTCGTGGTTTAACGACGCGGCGGTCGCGGCGACAATGGGCTGCCCGTTCCATCAGGAGGAAGCCGCCGTGTCCGATGATCTCGCCTACACCAGCGCCACCGACCTGCTCACCGCCTACCGCGCCAAGACGCTTTCGCCGGTCGAGGCCACCGAGGCGGCGCTGACCCGCATCGCCGCCCACGACGAATTGCTCAACGCCTACCTGCTGATTGATCACGAGGGCGCCCTCGCCGCCGCCCGCAAGTCCGAGGCGCGTTGGGCCAGGGGCGAGCCGCGCGGCCTGGTCGATGGCGTGCCCACATCCATCAAGGACGTGCTGCTGACCCAGGGCTGGCCGACCCTGCGCGGCTCCAAGACCGTTGATGCGGACCAGCCGTGGGAGGACGACGCCCCGTCTGTCGCCCGTATGCGCGACCATGGTGCGGTCTTCCTGGGCAAGACCACTACGCCTGAGTTCGGCCACAAGGGCGTCACCGACAGCCCGCTCACCGGCATCACCCGCAACCCGTGGAACACCGAACGCACCTCGGGCGGCTCGTCCGGCGGCGCGTCATCGGCGGTGGCCGCTGGCATGGGGCCGCTGGCGTTTGGCACCGACGCCGGCGGCTCGATCCGCATCCCGGCCGGCTTCACCGGCGTGTTCGGCCATAAGCCGAGCTTCGGCCGGGTGCCGGCCTGGCCGGCCAGCCCGTTCTCGACCCTGGCCCATGTGGGACCCATGACCCGCACCGTGGCCGACGCGGCGCTCATGCTCACGGTGATCAGCGAGCCCGACGCCCGCGACTGGTTCGCCCTGCCCTATGATCCGCGCGACTATCGCGACGGCCTCTACGGTGGTGTCGAAGGCCTGCGCATCGCCTACAGCCCGAAGCTGGGTTACGCCACGGTGGACGATGAGGTCGCCGTCTCCGTCGCGGCGGCAGCCCGCCTATTCAGCGACCTGGGCGCAACGGTCGAGGAAGCCAATCCCGGCTTCGACGACCCGACACCGGCCTTCAGAACCCTGGCCTGGGCCGGCTTGGCCCACGCCCTGGGCGCCATGCCGGCCGACAAGATCGCCCTCATGGACCCCAGTGTTGCCCAACTCATCGAACTGGGCCGCCATATCGGCCGCGACGAATACCTCGATGCGGTTTCGGCGCGGATCGCCCTCGGCAGCCACATGACCGCCTTTCACCAGCGCTATGATCTGCTGCTGACCCCGACCCTGCCGATCCCGGCCTTCGAGGTCGGACGCTATATGCCCGAGGGCGACGACGTGCGCCACTGGGTCGATTGGACACCGTTCAGCTATCCCATCAACATGACCCAGCAGCCCGCCGCTTCGGTTCCTTGCGGATTCACGTCGAACGGCCTGCCCATCGGCCTGCAGATCATCGGCCCCATGCACCGCGATGACATGGTGCTGCGCGCCGCCCAGGCCTTTGAGCAGGCCAACCCGGTCGGCCAAAAGCGCCCGCCTCTTTGAGCAACATAAATAAGGGGACAGTATACGTAAATAATTAAGTATACTGTCCCCATTATTAAGAGGACTAACGCCCCGCCGCGTAGCACTGCATGTTGCGCGGGCTGGCGCCGGCGCGGAGCACGCCGTCGTCGTCCTGGGTCGCGGCTGTGACGTAGCTGATGGTCCAGTCGCCGCGCATGTCGATTTCGTGGCCGCGGGCCTGCAGCTCGGCGATGGTCTCTTTCGAGAAGCGGCCTTCCAGAGCGAGATGGGCCGGCTTGCTTTCCCTCGGATAGAACGAGTTGGGCATGTGCTCGGTATGGAACTGGGGCGACTCGATGGCCTCCTGCAGGTTCATGTCGAAGTGCACATGACGCAGGAAGGCATGGAGCGACCAGGTGTCCTGCATGTCGCCGCCGGGGGTGCCGAAGGCCATGTAGGGCTTGCCGTCGCGCAGCGCCATGGACGGTGTCAGGGTGGTGCGCGGCCGTTTGCCCGGCTCGAGGCTGGCGGCGGTATCGTCGTCGAGCCAGAACATCTGGCCCCGCGCCGAAACGCTGATGCCGAGGCCCGGCACCGTCGGCGAGCCGTCGAGCCAGCCGCCGCTGGGCGTCGCCGCCACCATATTACCCTGGTTATCGATGACATCCAGATGACAGGTGTCGCCGCCGACAGCGCCGGCCGCCGCCGTGGCCGGGATGCCGGCATTGGCGACAGTGCCCTGGGGACGGAAGAAGACCTTGCCGCCGTAGCCCTGGACCGAGCCGGGCCGGAGTTCGCTCGACGCCTTGTCATCAATGAGGTCGCGGCGCATGTCGTTGTATTCATCGCTGAGCAGCACATCGAACGGCACATCGACGAAGTCCGGATCACCGTAGAACGCCTCGCGATCAGCAAAAGCGAGCTTGGCGCATTCGACGACCGTGTGAACGAAGTCCGGGCTCTCCGGGCCCATGGCCGTGAGGTCGAAGCCCTTGAGCAGGGCGAGCTGTTGCAGGAAAACAGGGCCCTGGCACCACGGCCCGGCCTTGCACACCGTGTAATTGAGATAGTCGTAGGTGATCGGGTCCTCGATGGTGGCCCGCCAGTTGGCCATGTCCTGGCCGGTCAGCAGACCGGTGTGAGCGGTGCCTGATTCATCCATCACCGGCGTGGTGCGCAGAAAGTCGTCGATGGCCTCGGCCACAAAACCCTCGTACCACGCCTTGCGGACGCCCTCGATCTGGTTCTCGCGGCTGCCGCCGGCGGCCTCGGCTTCGGCCACGAGGCGCTCGTAAGTGGCGAAGGTATCGGGCAAGGGAAACTGACTGCGCACCGCCGGCGCCGCGCCGCCGGGCAGCCATTGTTCGGCGCTGGTCGGCCATTCCTTGGTGAAGAAGTCGACGTTCTCGGCAATGGTCCGGCTGATCCGCGGCAACATGGGAATACCGTCGCGGGCATAGCCCATGGCGGGCTCCAACACCTCGCGCAGGGACATGGTACCGTATTCGGCCAGCATCAACATCCAAGCGCCGAACGAGCCCGGCACCACGGCGGGCAGATGGCCGCGCCCGGGTACCACGTCGAGACCCATGGCCTTGTAGGCTTCCACCGAAGCGGCAGCCGGCGCCGTGCCCTGGCCGCAGATCACCTTCACTTCGTCGGCCTTGGCGTTGTAGACGATGATCGGCACATCGCCGCCGGGGCCGTTCTGGTCGGGCTCAAGAATATTCAGGGAGACGCCGGTAGAGACCGCCGCATCAAAGGCGTTACCGCCCTTCTCCAGCATGGACATGCCGGCGGCGGTGGCCAGCCAATGGGTTGAGGTTACAACGCCGAAGGTGCCGACGATTTCCGGGCGGGTGGTGAACATGACTGTGCTCCCTTAAGTCTCTGAATTCTACAATGGCGACAATAATGCGATAGAAAATTGAATTCGCAAGGGCTTGCTATGAAGCGGCTTTGTGCTTGAGGGCTGAGCGTAGCCGTTTCCATAAGGCTCGGGCAACACCGGCCTCGGTCTCATCAATGGTTTCCCGGGTATAGCGGGCAGTTAGGAAGGCGGTGGTAAGGGCATCGCTGTCCGGGCGTGCGTCGGGCCAGTGGGCAGCGAGATCACCGGCGAACTCCAGCGGCGTTTGGTGGTCGAGTCGCCCGATCCCGCGCCGGGCCGCATGACGCAGGGCGGAGAAGTAGAAATAGCGCACCTGGTCGCGGGGCGCCAAGGCGTTGACCCGAATGAAACGCCAGCGCGACGTCTCCGCGGCTGCTACGCGGGGCTCGACCCGCAAGACGTTCTGAATGGCGATGCGGATGTCATCGACCTCGGCCGCCACGCCCCGCAGCATGGCCAGAAACCAGCGCCGAAAACCGCGCCACAGTCCGGCCGCTGTTTCCCAATCGAAAACATAACCCCGGTCACGCAGAAAGACGATGATGGCGAATACCGCCGCGACACAAACCATGATCCAAAACATCGATCCGGCGATCATTTCATTGATCGGCTCGTTGGCAACCACTTCGCCGGCCTTTTCGACAAGGGGCGGCGGTGGCTCAAACGTCTCGTCCTCGAGATCAAAAGTGCCGTCGAACCCGATGAAGCGGAGAATGCCGGCAATAATCAGAACGACCATGCCGTGCATGAAGAGCATGACCTTGAACAGAATGGCGATGGCGGTATTGAAGACGCTGCTCATGGGTGAGGTCGAGCCGAACGGCAGGAACGCGGCGACCACCGCGACCAGGGCCAGGACACGCAAACTGGCGCGACGCCAGCGGCGCTCGACCTGGGCCTGGGCGCGCATGCCAAAGACCATCCAGTGTTCGTTCATGACCGCCAGGCGCCCCTGGCTGAGAAGCCAGAACCCGACCACCACATAGAACAGCAGCGCCCCGGTCATAGCCGGACGCAGAGGGCCGTCCGTGCGCTCGAAAGAAGGCAGTATGAAGGTGGTCACCGAGGCGCAGATCAGCATCAGCACACCGCCCCACAGCCATCCCCTGTAGTAATCGGCCAGTAGCGGTGAACGGTCGCGGGTGTGCGGTTGTTTGGTTCCCTTCGGCGCCTTGCGGTAAATCTCCGCCTCGTCCTGACTGATGGCGAGAAAACAGAACAGGCTGCCGAGGGCCGCCGCCCGCTGCCAGGCGAAAACCGTCAGGCTCAAGGTCAAAATGAAGGCGGCGTCGAAGAATTCCATGGGCTCGAGCACATAGATGCGGAGCTGATCAAGTCCCGGCAAACCGTCCCCGGCCAGCCAGGTGATGACGCGAATGATAACGGTGATAAACGTCAGTTCACCGAGGCGATAAAGCGGTCGGCTGACCACGAGCAGACCCTGAAGTTCAAGCCAGTTGGTGCCGTAGACGCCCTGCAACGCCACCGCCAGGGCGAGGGCCGTGGCCGGCACCCAGGAGTGACCCGGCAGGAAGGGCTCGAGCGGAATTGCCAGGGCAACGCATTGGGCGGTCACCAGAATGGTAACGAGCAGCGGCTGGACGCCGTGCCGGGTCCACTCGGGGGTGACGAAATCCGACTGATCGGGCTGCCCGGTCATGACGCGATCTGGGGCCGGCGACGCCACTGGACCAGGTCGGCCCGTTCCGTGACCTCATAGGCGCTGAATCCAAGGCGCCGCGCGCGCTCACGAACATTGGCGAAAGACGGGCCTCGCTCGACCACGAAAAGGATCGGGTTGAAGCCCGCCCGCACCAACTGGTGCAGGGAATTGCAGGTTTCCTCGTCGGCGCTGCCGGTAATCACCAGGATGCTCATGCCCCAGCTCAGGGAATGGCAGGCTGGCCCGGCCCACTGGGCGAAGGCCGCCGATTTGCCGGCCTCGATGCGGGCCAGCCGTTCGAGGATTTTCATCAGGTTACCGCGGCCCGAGCGAGGCGCGATGGCCGGCGGCATGGCCAGTCCCGGGGTTTCGCCAGCGGTTTCCCGTAACAGGCCAACGCCGTTGGTCATCAGCCCCACGGCCTGGCGGCGCTCGACCAGGTGGGCGGCGAAGGAGGCTGCCAGTTCGATGCCCCATTCGGTGGTGCCGCGCCATGAGCGTTCGCCGTAATCGTCCTGGTTGAGATTGAGCAGGATCATCGAGTCCAGGGAAATCGCCGGCTGGAAGGTCTTGACCATGAGGGTGCCGCTATGGCCGCTGACTTTCCAGTTGATGCCGCGCATCGAATCGCCCGAGCGGAACTCGCGCACGCCGGCGGGTCGGGTCGGGTCCTCGAACAGGCGCTGACGGCTGGCGATGGTGCCGAACGGCAGACGCGACGGCAGGCCCAGGTGATCGAAGGCGTTGATCCGGGGATAAACCGTAACGTAGTCGGCGTGGTGCTTGCGCCGTTGTTCGTCGAAGAAACCAAACAAGTCGCCGGACGACAGATACAGCGGCCCGATCCGGTAATGACCCCGGCGGGTGGCGCGGACCGTGTAGCTGTAGGCGACCTCTTCGCCGCCACGCAGGGACAGGGCCTCGTTGGTCGCCTGGCGCCCGCGCAGATCGATCGACGAACCCTCGACCAGTTCGAGCCACGGCAACGACAACCAGCTCTCGTTCTCTATGCGCAGGGTGACCGTGCCTACCTCGCCGAGAAAAATGTGATCGGTAAAATCACGCTCGATGCGCAGGCGCCCGAGGCTCCACGGTGTCACCCAGCGGCCCCAGATGTAGACGCCGATACAGACATAGATCAGGTAGAACAGGAACTCGATACGCAGCGCCGCGGTCAGCACCACCAGTACAAGGATAATGCCCGGCAACTTAGTCATTGTTCGCCAATATCCAGAGACGTGGTGTCGAGGATAGCGGCCAGCACCGTGGTGACCCGGGTACCGCGGAGCGCGCTTTCCGGGTTCAGCAGGCAGCGGTGGGCGACAACCGATGGTGCCAGCGTCTTGATGTCGTCGGGCAGCACATGGTCGCGGCCCTGAAGCGCGGCGTAGGCCTGGGCGCCGCGATAGAGCGCATGGCTCGCCCGGGGGCTGGCGCCGAGCGCCAGGTCCCGGTGCTGGCGGGTGGCGAAGACGATGCGCACGATGTAGTCGCGCAAGGAATCGTCCACATGGACCTCCCAGATCTGCCGGGCCAGGTTAGGCAGCGCATGACCGTCGACCACCGCCTCGATGGCCTCGATGGGATGGGCGCCGGCCAGATTAACCAGCATCTTGTTCTCCGCTACCTCGTCGAGATAGCCCAAGCTGAGCTTCATGAAAAAGCGGTCGAGCTGGGCCTCGGGCAAGGGAAAGGTGCCTTCGAATTCGACCGGATTCTGGGTTGCCAGCACGAAGAACGGTCGGTCCAGGACATGGGTCACGCCATCGACGGTAACCTGGCGCTCGCCCATGGATTCAAGCAGTGCCGACTGGGTGCGCGGCGTCGCCCGGTTGATCTCGTCGGCCAGCAGGATGTTGGTGAACGACGGTCCCGGCAAGAACTCGAACGCCTGTTTGCCCTGGTCGAAAATCGACACCCCGGTGACGTCGTTGGGCAGCAGGTCCGGGGTGCACTGCAGGCGCTTGAAATCGATGTCCAGGCTGGCCGCCAGGGTACGGGCCAGCATGGTCTTGCCGACGCCGGGAACGTCCTCGAGCAACACGTGGCCCTCGCATAACAAGGCGACCATGAGTAGTTCGAGAGAACCGCGCTTGCCGATTATCACCGTCTCGACGTTGTCGATAACCTTACCGGCGTAGTCTCTAACCTCGCCCATAGCCATTATTCGAGAGTCTCCAGTAAGCGGATCATAAGCTGGGCGCGGGGCTCCAAGGATGAATAATAGAAGTGTTCGTGGTTGGTATGAGCGCCGGCGCCATCGACCCCGAGACCGTCCAGGGTCGGCACGCCGAGGGCCGCCGTGAAGTTGCCGTCACTGACCCCGCCACTAGTCTCACATTCCTCCAGCTCGAAGCCGATCTCGGCCGCGAGGCTCCTGGCGTGCTCGAACAATCGGGTGATGCCGTCGTTTTTGTCGAACGCCGGGCGGTTCATGCCGCCGCTGACCACCATCTCCACATCCGTGTCATAGGCGGTAAGGCTCTCAAGCCGACCGCACATCTCCTCGGCCCCGGCCGGGTCCATGAAGCGCAGGTCGATTTCGGCGGAACAGTCGGCGGGGACCACGTTCGACCGGGTACCGCCGTTGATCACGCCAACGTTGGTGGTGATGCCGCGGCTATAGTCGGTCATGGCTTCGATATCGAGAATCTGGCGCGCCATTTCACGGATCGCGCTGCGTCCCTTGTCGTGGTTGGCCCCGGCGTGAGATGGCCGGCCGGTGATCGACAGCTCGTAATCGGCCGAACCCTTGCGCGACGTCACCACCTTGCCGCCATCACGGGCCGGCTCGGTAACCAGCACGTACTTGGCCTTCTTTGCCTCCCGTTCGATAAGGTCGCGCGAAGTGTGGCTGCCGATCTCCTCGTCCGGGGCATAAAGGAAGGTGATGGGAAGCGGCGTGGTCTTGCCCGCGCGCACCAAGTGGCGATAGGCGTAGTAGCCGAGGTAGGCGCCGCCTTTCATGTCGTAACAACCGGGGCCGAAGACCTTGTCACCGTCCCGCGCCATGGGCAGCACGCCATCAATGGTGCCCAGCGGGTGAACCGTATCGAGGTGGCTCAGCACCAGAATGCCGGGCTCGTCGCCGCCCCAGGGGGTGCGGGCGATCAGGGTGTCGCCGATGCCGTCCCACCCAGGCCGGCGCTCGATCTCGCCGCCGATGGTACGCATTCCGTCCTCGACCAGATCAGCCATGCGATTGACGGTTTCGCCCTGGTAGGACGGCGACTCGATTTCGACCCAGCGATCGATGCCATCAAGGATTTCATCGGCATTGACCTTAGGTAGATTGGCGTTTTTCTCACTCATCAAAACATCCCCGTAAATTTCGCCGCCCTGTCATAGCAGCGTTCCTTACATCAGAACAGTCCGGCCGCGCTTGCGCCGCCACATCGCTTCGCGACCAAATGCGGTCTGACCCTTTGAGAGAGCATGCCATGAACGATCAAGCGAGCACGAAGCGGCCCCGGCGAGCCGGCGGGCGCGCGGCGCGGGTTGCCATGCGCCAGGCGGTGGAGCCGGCCAAGGCCGTATGGCCCGGCCTCGAGGGCGGCGCCTACAAACCACTTAGCGACCATGATATGACGCGCATCCACGAGGCGGTGCTCGATATTCTCGAGACCACGGGCATCGGCTCGCCAACCCAGGAACTGCTCGATATCGCTCTGCCCAAGGGCTGCACCCTGGGCGAGCAAGGGCGGCTGTGCTTTCCCCGCGGCCTCATGGAAGACATCATCGACGGCGCCGCCAAGAGCTACACCATCCACGCCCGGGGCAGCCGATCGCCCCATGGCGACATTCATATGGACGGGTGCAACGTTCACTTCTGCACCGCCGGTTCGGCGGTCAGTACCCTGGACGCCAAGTCCCGCACCTATCGCCCGTCGACCCTGACCGACGTCTACGACTTTACCCGGCTGACCGACCAGCTCGACAACATTCATCTGGTCGGCGTGACCGTCGTCGCCACCGATATTTCCGACGCCTTCTAGCACGACGCTAGCATCTTCTATGCCCTGATTTCGGGTACCGAGAAGCCCATGTCCATGTCGTTCCAGCAGCGCGGTTTCATTCGCCCGATGATTGACATGTTCGACATGGTGCTGGGCGGCGAGGGCTGCTTCGTCAAGAAACCGTTCGCCGTGTTCGGCGGCTGCCCCATCGTCTCGCCGTTGCGCTTCGGCGAGGACAACCTGGATATCCTCATCGAGACCAGCCTCCTCGGCCTGACCAGCGATATCGCCGTGGCGCCCCAGGCCGGCATTCTGGGCCAGGTTACGTCCGAGACCCTGGCCAGCCTCGCGGTGGTCAATCTTGTAAACCCGGGCTGCGCCATGACCCATGCCGCCTGGCCCTTCGTTGCCGACCTGCGCACCGGTTCGTTCTCGGGCGGCGGCGGCGCAGATCGGTAAGTTCTACGGCCTGCCCACCAGTACCGCCGCGGGCATGAGCGATTCCAAGATCCCCGACGCCCAGGCGGGCTACGAGAAGGGCGTAACCGCCGTATTGGCGGCCCTGGCCGGCTGTAACCGGGTCTGCGAGTCGGCGGGCATGCTGGGCAGCCTCATGGGTTGCTCGTTCGAATCCCTGGTCATCGATAACGATATGCTGGGCATGGTGCAGCGCGCTTTGCGCGGCATCGAGGTCACCGACGAAACCTTGTCGGTCGAGGCGATCAAGGAGGTCGCCATCGGCGCCGGACCCTATCTCGGCCATCCCCAGACCCTAAGCCTCATGGAAACCGAATATCTATATCCGGCGCTGGGTGACCGCCAACCCCAGGACACCTGGGAGGAAGAGGGTTCGAAGGATATGTTGACCCGCGCCAGCGAACGGGTCGAGAGCATACTGGCGGACCACTATCCCAATTACATCGAACCGGCGATCGATGCGGCAATCCGCGAGCGCTTCCCCATTCAACTGACGCCGCAAGCCATGCAGCCCGGCAACGGTCGCTGGTAGACCGTCAACCGAGCACGACCCGCGCCGCCATGAGCACGCCGGTGGCCACCAATACGGCGGCGACGAGGCGGGCCAGAGTCGCAGTGGTTATGCCGTGGGCAATTCGGGTGCCAATGACGATGCCGGCCACAATGGTCACCGCCGCCACCGTGGCCACCGCCACATCGGCCCGGCGGTACCATTCAACGCCGACACCATCCCCGTGAAGACGCCAATGGCCACAAGCGCCACGGGCGCCAGGGCGGGTCGGTCGGTAATGGTGTCATCGGCCTTGCGTCGGCGCAGGGCGTTGGCCCCGGCGGCAATGATGAAGGCAGCGATTCCCAGTTCAAGCACCGGGGCCGGCACCGCCGCCATGGCATAGGTGCCGAGGAACGCCGCCGGCATGGCGCCGGCACAGAGCCAGCCCGCCGCGCGCCAGTCAATTGATCCCCGGCGGCCGTACGACAGGGCGGCGGCAAACCCGCCAAGCATGAACGCGGCCATGGCGGTGGCCACCGCGACGTGAACATCGAAGCCCCAAAGGAACACCAGGGCCGGCACCAGCAGAACACCACCGATTCCCGTGGTCCCGACCAGCACGCCGATAACCAGCCCAAGCGTGCCGGCAAACAGAGCGAAGCTCAGACTCATGTCTGGCGCCCGTCATCGCCAAAAAACGGAGGGCGTTACCCATCGGGCGGCCTGGATTGTGAACCTTCGTACCATGAGATTGGCTCTACTTTAACGCCAAGCACTACAGTCGTTAACTGAGATCAGCGACACTTGGGAAATACTTATTAAAATCGCCGCGAATAAATAATACTGTTTTCGTCCAGATATTTACTTTCGATAAAGTGTCAGCGGGTCTATAAGCGCGTATATGTTTTTTGCTCCCCATCAAGTGCGGCGTGGCGCGGATTGATGCAAATTTATCTGCCCATAGCCGAGATGTCCGCCAACATCTTTCTTTTGCTTGGCATGGGTGGTGGCGTGGGTTTTCTGTCCGGGATATTCGGCGTCGGCGGCGGCTTTCTCATGACGCCGTTGCTCATCTTCGTCGGCGTGCCCCCGGCTGTGGCGGTGGGCACCGAAGCCAACCA
Organism: uncultured Alphaproteobacteria bacterium; assembly: GCA_964645285.1. Lineage (GTDB taxonomy): Bacteria > Pseudomonadota > Alphaproteobacteria > JAAXGF01 > JAAXGF01 > JAYZAP01. The sequence goes on along the minus strand of CAZYDR010000019.1, from coordinate 22,641 downwards.
GATTGTCGCGGCTTCCGTATCCGGTGTGCTGGCTCACTGGCGGCGCGGCAACGTCGACTTCAAAATGGGCACGGTGCTGCTGATCGGCGGTATTACCGGCTCTACCCTTGGCGTGTGGCTGTTTTCGATCCTGCAGAGCATCGGCCAGGTAGAACTGGTAATTGCCCTGAGTTATGTGATTTTCCTCGGTACCATCGGCTCGCTGATGGCGGTCGAAAGCGTGCGCACCATGCTGCCGACCAGACGCGGCGATCGGGGCCGGCGCAAGCTGCACCAGCATTACTGGGTTCACGGCCTGCCGCTGAAAATGCGCTTCCGCCGCTCCAAGCTGTACATCAGCGCCTTGCTGCCACTCGGCATCGGTTTCCTGGTTGGCATGCTGGCGGCTATCATGGGCGTCGGTGGCGGCTTCGTCATGGTGCCGGCGATGATCTACCTGCTGGGCATGCCGACCTCGGTGGTTGTCGGCACGTCCCTGTTCCAGATTATTTTCGTCACCGCAAACGTCACCTTCCTGCAGGCGGTCAACAACTTCACGGTCGATGTGGTGCTGGCCCTGCTGTTACTGACCGGCGGTGTCATTGGCGCCCAGTTGGGCACCCGCTTCGGCGCCCGGTTACGCGGCGAGCAGTTGCGCGGCCTACTGGCCCTTATCGTACTGGCGGTCTGCGCCAAGATGCTGTTCGACCTGATCGGCACGCCGGCCGACCCCTATAGCATCGGCGTGGCGGCGCATTGATCATGGCCGGGTTGCGCAGCGCGATCCTGTTGTTGCTGGCGTTGACACTGCCCCCCATGGCCGCCGCCGATGAGCGGGTTATCGCCGATCTTTCGGACTATGTCATATCCATCGACTCCGGTTTTACCGGAACCGAAGTGCTGTTGTATGGCGCGGTCGAGAACGAAGGCGATTTGGTCGTTGTCGTGCGCGGACCAACCGAAACCGTCGCGGTGCGCCGCAAGGACCGCGTCGCCGGCATCTGGGTCAACCGCGAGACCGTCGAATTCGAGAATGTCCCGTCCTACTATACGGTGGCCACCAGCCGCCCCCTCGATGAGATCGCCCAGTTCAACTTCCGGGTTCTCCACCAGATCGGCCTCGACGCCTTGCGGCTGGTCGCCGCCGGCGATCGACCGGCGGATGAGACCAACCCGTTCCGCGCCGCGCTGATTCGCAACCGAATACGTGACGGGTTGTACAGCGAAGGCTTCGACGCCATGAAAATCCTCAGCGACCGCCTATTCAGCACGCCGCTGCATTTCCCGGCCAATGTGTCTGAGGGCACCTATCATGCGGAGGTCTTTCTGATTCGCGACGGCGCCATCGTCAGTGCCGAACAGACGCCGCTGTTCATCAACAAGTCCGGCTTTCAGTGGGAGGTTAATCACTACGCCCATGCCCAGCCCGAACTCTATGGCATCGCCGCCATATTGATCGCCCTGGCCGCCGGTTGGCTGGCCGCCGCGGTCTTCCGTAAGGGTTAGAGCGATACGGTCATGCCGCCGTCGACGGTCAGGATGTGGCCGTTGACGTAGGCTGCCGCTTCGGATGCCAGATAGACCGCCGCGTAGCCGATATCCTCCGGCTCCCCCCAACGCCCGACCGGCGTACTTTCCTTGACCTTGGCGTCAAACGCGGGATCTTCGGCCAGAGGCGCGGTCATGTCGGTTGCAATGTAGCCCGGCGCGATAGCGTTGCAGGTCACCCCGCTGGGGCCCAGTTCAACCGCCAGCCCGCGCGTCAACGAGGCGATACCGCCCTTGGCGGCGACATAAGCGACAACGCCCGGACGGGCCACGAACCCCATGATCGATCCGGTCATGATGATACGGCCCGAGCCCTGGGCCGCCATGGCCGTACCGGCATTCCGGGCGAGCGCAAAACAGGCGGTGAGGTTGGTGTTGATCACCGCGTCCCAGGCATCGTCATCGAGGTCGGCCAGCAGTTTGCGCCGGTTGATACCGGCATTGTTGACCAGCACATCGACGCGGCCCTGATCGGCGATCACCGACGCCAGACCGGTCGCGGCGGCGGCGCGGTCGGAGACATCGAACGGCGCCGCCGAAGCCACACAGCCGGCGTCACCAAGTTCGGCGACGCGGGATGCCAAGGTTGTCTCGTCGCGGCCATTGAGCACGACCCGGGCGCCGGCTTCCGCCATGGCCTTCGCCATGGCCCAGCCGAGGCCCCGCGAAGCGCCGGTTATCAGGGTGATTTTTCCGTCGAGTGAAAAGGGACTCATTGCCACCACCGTATCCTCCTGAGTGTTTGCAGCAGCATATATCAGGAGGATACGGTGATAAGCTTTTGCGAAACAGCGTTAATATCGCCCTCTTCGAGGGTCACTGGCACGGGGGTCGCCGGAATGCATGGTTCATACATCATCGTCCTTGGTCTGACCGGGCTGCTGGCGATCACTAGCCTGATGCTGCCGGTCGCCCGCCGGCTCAACTTTCCGTTCACCGTGCTGCTGGCGGCCATGGGCATCGTGTTCGGTGTCGCTGTCCATTTGCTCCAGGGCGTCGAGGGATTGTGGATACTCGGCGACTTCGTCACCACCCTGCACAACCTCAACATCACCTCGGACGCGGTGTTCTTTATGTTCCTGCCGGCCCTGGTATTTGAATCGGCGCTCTCCATAGATGTCCGCAAACTGCTCGACGACATCGCCCCGATCCTGCTGCTGGCGGTGGTCGGGTTGCTGATCTCGACCTTCGCGGTGGCCGGCGTGCTGTACAGTTTTGCTGGCGTTTCCTTCGTTGTCTGCCTGTTGCTCGGCGCTATTATCTCGGCGACGGACCCGGTGGCCGTAGTCGCCATCTTCAAGGATCTGGGCGCGCCCAAACGCCTGGCCATCCTGGTTGAGGGCGAAAGCCTGTTCAACGATGCTACCGCCATCGTCATGTTCACCATCCTGCTGGCCATGCTGGTGGGCGGCGCCGAGGCCGATCTGCTTGGCGGCACAGGTGACTTCATCCGCGTTTTCTTCGGCGGCGTTGTCGTCGGTTTCATCTTTGCCCACGCCGTCTGCTGGCTGATCGGCAAGCTGCGCGGCGTGCCCCTGGTGGAAATCACCCTGACCGTATGCTTGGCCTATCTGTCGTTCCTGCTGGCCGAGCATTACCTCCACGTCTCCGGCGTCATGGCGGTGGTGACCGCCGCCCTGGTGGTCGGCTCGACCGGCCGCACCGCCATTTCGCCCGAGACCTGGCACCCCCTGACCGAGACCTGGGAGCAGCTTGGCTTCTGGGCCAATTCGCTGATTTTCGTGCTCGTCGGACTGGCGGTACCGACCATCATGGCCGACGTCTCGATGACCGAGGTTGGCCTGCTGGTGGTACTCCTGCTCGCCGCCTTCGTGGCCCGCGCCGCCATCCTTTACGGCCTTCTGCCGGTGTTCGGCCTGACCGGCCTCTCCGCTAAGGTCAGCACCGAGTACACCACGGTGATGTTCTGGGGCGGCCTGCGCGGCGCCGTTTCCCTGGCCCTGGCCCTGGCAATTCATGAGGACCCTGCCCTGCCCGAAGAAGTCCGAAGCTTTGTGGTGGTTCTGGTTACCGGCTTCGTGCTGTTCACCCTGTTCATCAACGCGCCCACCATGAATCCGTTGATGAGCTGGCTCGGCCTCGACAAGCTTTCGGCAGCCGATCTTGATGTGCGCAACCGGGTGCTGGCGCAGGCCCTGTCCGGGGTCCGCGACGACATCCACGATGTGGCCCGCGATTACCAGATCGAGCCGGAACTGGCCGGCAAGATCGCGGGCCAGTACGACGCGCGCATGGCGGCCATTGAGGCCGAGCGGTCGGGCAGCGATACCCTGTCGGCTAACGACCGGGCGCGCACCGGCCTGACCACCCTGATCAACGACGAGCGCGGCCTCTACCTCAAACAGTTCAACCAGGGCTTCGTCTCGCCATCCATCGCCCGACGACTGTTCGCTCAGGCCGATACTGTTCTCGACGGCGTCAAGACCGGCGGTATCGAGGGCCATAACGCAGCGGTCCAGAAGACCATGGGATTCTCCCGCGGCTTCCGCCTGGCGCTTCGCCTGCAGCGCCATTTCGGCTGGACCGGCCCCCTGGCGGCGGTCCTGGCTGACCGCTTCGAGACCCTGATGGTCACGCACACGGTACTGCGCGAGATGCAGGCTCACGCCAAGGACAAGATCGCCCCCCTGTTCGGCACCGAAACCGGCCAGACCCTGGACGATGTCTTGACGGCGCGGCTCAACGCCACCGGTGCCCAGCTCGAAGGCTTGCGCCTGCAATACCCGGAATATGCCGACGCCCTGCAAACCCGTTTGCTGGAACGGGTCGCCCTGCGGCTCGAGGCCGCGGACTACAAATCCATGAGCGACCAGGCGGTGATCAGCCACGAAGTCTACAACGATCTGCAAGGCAGCCTCGATACGCGCAACGCGGCGCTCGAAGTCCGCCCGCCTCTCGATCTCGGCCTCGACCCTGAATCCCTGGTCCGCAAAGTGCCCTACTTCGCCGACCTCGACGATGCCCGCATCGCCGAGATCGCCAATCTGCTGCGCCCGCGCCTGGTGCTGCCCGACGAACTGGTCGTCCACAAAGGCGATCCTGGCGATGCCATGTACTTCGTCTCCACCGGCGCTGTCGAGGTTGTCATTGAGCCCACGCCGGTGCACCTCGGCAGCGGCGACTTCTTCGGTGAAATCGCCTTGCTCAAGGAAATGCCCCGCACCGCCGACGTCACCGCCCTCACCTACTGCCAGGTACTGGCGTTGAACGCCGGCGATTTCCGCCAACTACTCGACACCAACCCCGATCTCCGCGAACGCATCGAACGGGTCGCCGAGGAACGCCTTGGCGGGGGTTGACGTAAATTCAACGAGATCAAAATGACTAAAACCGTCACTCACATAGCGATCATGCTGATCGGGATCGGCGTTGTGTTGGCACCGACAGCGCTTCGTGCGGATCAATGTGTCGACCTCAACGGCATCGACATCACTACCAGCGACCGTAGCGACGACATGGCATCCCAAGGGCTTGATTTCAGCGGCGTGGTTCTCGATCACTGCAAGTTCTCCTACCGCACATTTATCGAAGGCAAGTTCGATAACGCGCGGTTGGACCGCGTCCGCTTCGTCGCCGGCAACCTTCGCGGCGCCAGTTTCGTCAACGCCGTCATATCATCGTCGAGCATGGGACGGGCGCTGCTTGACGACGCCAACCTTTCCACCGCGACCCTCGACTTCGTCCAGTTCTCCCGCGCAAGCATGACCAATGCAGACTTGAGCGGCGTACGGGCGACGAAACTCTATGCGGAAGGCGTCAATTTTTCAGGAGCGACCCTCGATCGCATGACCGCCGAACATGCCATTTTTTTTGGTCGCGAATTTCACCGATGCTTCTCTGCAAGGGGTGCGCCTGTCGCGTTCACAAATCGTCGGCGCCGTGTTTGTTGGCGCATCAATGCAAGGCGCCGTACTCGACGACGTTTAAGGGGTTCGTAGCGACTTCAAGAATGCCAACCTGGACAAGGCAGTTTTCGACCATGCCATACTTCACGGCGCAAGCTTCAAGAATGCTTCGTTGATCGGCGCTTCGTTCCGTGAGGCTACACTGCAAAGAACGAAGTTTTCAGGCGCTGATCTATCGGGGGCGGATTTCTTCGGTGCGGTGGACCTGGATCAGACACAGATAGATAGCGCCTGCGCCGCACCAGGATCACCGCCAATCCTGCCCGCTGGCTTTACACCGCCGCCACCCTGCCCGGCCGAGTAGGCCGAGATCACGGCGTCTGCCGCCTACCCGTCAACCTCATCCCTCCGGCCCTTCACGAGCTCGGAGATGATGCCGTGGAGCGTGTTGACCTCTTTTTCGTAGAGACCGGCGCGGAGGAAGATGTTGCGGATGTTGCGCACCATGGCCGGGCGTTTGTGCTCGTTGCGAAGGAAGCCGCAATCGTCCAGTTCGCGCTCCAAATGGACGAAGAAGTTTTCGATATCGTCGCGGGTCGCCGGCACCATGCGCTCGGCCTTGCCCGCGGGGTCTTCCGTCTCAAAAGTCTCGACGTCCCCCGCCTGGAACCACTCGTAACCGATCAACAACACCGCCTGAGCCAGATTTAGCGAGGCATAGGCTGGGTTGATAGGCACGGTCAGGACCGTATCGGCGAGCACCACGTCGTCGTTCTCGAGGCCGGTGCGCTCGCGGCCGAACAGGATGCCGCAGGGCTCGTCCAAGGCTTGCCATTGGCGCATGTCCACCGCCGCCTCTTGCGGTGATTTGGTCGGCTTGAGCATAAAGCGCGGCCGGGCGGTGGTGGCGAAGACATGGCGCAGGTCGGCCACCGCCTCGGCCGTGGTGTCGAATATTCGCACATTGTCGAGCACGTCGGTGGCACGGGCGGCGGCGTTGACCGCCTTGACGTTGGGCCAGCCGTCGCGGGGTTCAATCAGGCGTAAATCCGTGAGGCCGAAATTGAGCATAGCCCGCGCCGCGGTGCCGATGTTCTCACCCATTTGTGGGCGTACCAGGATAATCGCCGGGCCGCCGGTGACAGCGTCGCGACCGCGGTCGGTTCCGGCCATGGCTAAAGCACCATCATTGTGTTGCCCACAACCTAGCCAGCCCACTCCCCCTCCCAACCACCCATGGAATCATATCCTGCGGGTGGTTGGGAGGGGGAGTGGGCTGGTGATGCGCCATGGGCAAAAAGGACGGCCGACAGCTCAGGCGGATGTGCCGTTGCGCAGGAGCTTATAGACCACACTGTCGAGCAGGGCCTGGAACGAGGCGTCGATGATGTTGGGCGAAACGCCAACCGTACCCCAGTGGGCACCGGTGTCATCGGCACTCTCAATCATCACTCGAGTGACCGCGCCGGTGCCGGCGTTGGGCGTCAGGATGCGCACCTTGTAGTCGACCAGGCGCAAATCTTCGAGCACGCCCGAGTATTTCCCCAGGTCCTTGCGCAGAGCCGCGTTGAGGGCATCAACCGGGCCGTTACCCTCCGCCACCGACATTAGCCGTTCGTCACCGACCACCACCTTGACCGTGGCCTCGGCGACGGTGACCAACTTGCCCACCGCGTTGTAACGGCGCTCCACATTGACCCGGTAGCTGTCGACCTCGAAGAACGACGGCACTTCGCCCAGGGCGCGCCGCACCATGAGCTCGAAGCTCGCGTCGGCGCCGTCGTAGGTGTAGCCGTCGAATTCCCGCGCCTTGACCGTCTCGACCAGCTCGCCCAACTTGGGATGATCGCCATCGATGTCGAACCCGGCCTCGCCGAGGCGGGCCAGCACATTGGCGCGACCCGATTGATCGGAAATCACGATCTGGCGCCGGTTGCCCACCAGATCCGGCGCCACATGCTCGTAAAGCTGGGGGTTCTTGGCCACCGCCGAGGCGTGCAAGCCACCCTTATGGGCAAAGGCCGAGGCGCCCACATAGGGCGCGTGGCGGTCCGGCGCCCGGTTGAGCAGCTCGTCGAGCAGGCGTGAACAATGGGTCAAATGGTGTAGGTCGTCACGGCCGACCCCGGTCTCATAGCCCATCTTGGCCACCAGGGTGGGGATCAGCGATACCAAGTCCGCATTGCCGCAACGCTCGCCCAGGCCGTTGATGGTGCCGTGAACCATGCGCACCCCGGCCCGCACGGCGGCCAGGGAATTGGCCACCGCGTTGCCGGTGTCGTTGTGACAGTGGATCGCCAGGTGGTCGCCGGGCACATGCTTGATGACCTCGGTGACGATTTCCTCGATCTCGTGGGGCAGTACGCCGCCGTTGGTGTCGCATAACACCACCCAGCGGGCGCCGCCCTCATAGGCCGCCTTGATGCAGGCCAGGGCGTAATCCGGGTTGGCGGCAAAGCCGTCGAAGAAATGCTCGGCGTCGAACAGCGCTTCCTTGCCGCCCTTGACCAGCAGGGCAATGCTGTCGCGGATCATAGCGATGTTTTCGTCGGGCTCGATGCCCAGGGCCTCGCCCACATGGAAGTCGGAGGCCTTGCCCACCAGGCAGACGGCGGCGACATCGCTGTCGATCAGGGCGCGCAGGCCGGGGTCATTGTCGGCGCTGCGTCCCGGCCGCCGGGTCATGCCGAAGGCGGTAAAGCGCGCCCGAGCCAGCTTGGGCGGATCGGCGAAGAAAGCGTCGTCGGTGGGATTGGCGCCGGGCCAGCCGCCCTCCACGTAGTCCACGCCGAGGCGGTCGAGTTCCTCGGCGAGAACAATCATGTCATTGACACCAAAGTCGACGCCCTGGGTCTGGACGCCGTCGCGCAGCGTCGTATCGAACAGGTAGATGCGTTCCCCGGCCATCAGCCCGCCCGCTTCCAACGGGTGCCGTCGGGACCGTCCTCAAGCACAATACCGTCGGCAAGCAATTCGTCGCGAATACGGTCGGCGGTGGTAAAATCACGAGCTGTCCGCGCCGCCTCTCGGGCTTCGATCAACCCGTCGATATGACCGGCGTCGTCGCCACTATCCACGCCCTTGAACCATTCCACGGGGTCGTGGCCAAGCAGTCCGAGCACGTCACCCACCGCCAGCATGGCGCCCTTGATTCGTACACGCTCGGCCCCATCAGTTGCTTTGTTGGCGGCAGTGGCCAGGGCATAAAATTCGGCCATGACCTTGGGCGTGTTGAGATCGTCCTCGAGCGCCGCCATAACGTTCTCGGGCAGGTCTCCGCCGGCGGTCTCGGCGTCGTCTAGCCCGGCGAGCGCCGTGTAGAGTCGATCAAGACTGGCTTTGGCCTCGGCCATCCCTGCGGCCGTCCAATCCAGAGGCTTCCGGTAGTGGGTGCCGAGCATGAGCAGGCGCGCCACCTCGCCACGATCATGGCCAATGTCGGCTAATATGTCATCGACGGTGCGAAAATTGCCCAGGGATTTGGACATCTTCTCGCCCTCGACCACCACGAAGCCGTTGTGGACCCAATAGTTGGCGAAGCTGTCCAGATCGTCGTGGACGCAGAGGCTCTGGGCGCGCTCGTTCTCATGGTGGGGAAACACCAGGTCCCGGCCGCCGCCGTGAATATCGATGGGCACGCCGAGAAACTCCTCGCTCATGACCGAGCATTCCAGGTGCCAGCCGGGCCGCCCCCGGCCCCATGGGCTATCCCAACCGGGCAGGTCGTCGGACGACGGCTTCCACAGCACGAAGTCGGCCGGGTTCTTCTTGTAAGGCGCCACCTCGACCCGGGCGCCGGCAATCATATCCTTCAGGCTGCGCCGTGACAGGACGCCGTAGTCATCCATGGAGGACACGTCGAACAACACATGGCCCTCGGCCTCGTAGGCGTGGTCCTTGGCGATCAAGGTCTCGGCCATGGCGATCATGCCGTCGATGTGATCGGTGGCGCGGGGCTCGTGGTCCGGCGGCAGGGCGCCCAGGGCGGCCATGTCGTCGTGAAACATCTTGGTGGTGCGGGCGGTGATGTCGGCAATGGTCTGGCCGCGCTCCTGGGCCGCCGCGTTGATCTTATCGTCCACGTCGGTGATGTTGCGCACATAGGTGACGTTGCCGTCGCCGTAGATACGGCGCAGCAGCCGGTTCAGCACATCAAACACGATGACCGGGCGCGCATTGCCGATGTGGGCGCGGTCATAGACCGTCGGCCCACAGACGTACATGCCGACCCTTGTGGGATCAATGGGTACGAATTCGCGCTTGGCGCGCGCCTTGGTGTCATAGAGGACAAGAGACACGGTAAGTCCTTTCCGGACCTGGATTTATGGCGACAAACTCACAAAACCGGACCGCCCCCGGCTCGCGGGCGACAAGGGGTAGCAGATTCCGCGATTCAGGCCAACCCCGTGGTTGGTGGCTACTCGCCGTAGCGGAAGCGGTTGGTAATGGGGTAACGGCGGTCGCGGCCGAAGGCGCGGCTGGTAATCTTGACTCCCGGCGGCGCCTGACGGCGCTTATATTCGGCGAGATCGAGCATGCGCGAGACCCGGCGCACCACGGCCGCATCGAAGCCCCGGGCAGCGATATCATCGATGCTTTCTTCGTGCTCGATAAGGTTCTTGAGGATTTCGTCGAGTTCGTCATAGGGCGGCAGGCTGTCCTGGTCCAACTGGTCGGGGCGCAGCTCGGCGGTCGGCGGTTTGTCGATGATGTTCTCGGGGATCACCCGGCCCTCCGGCCCCGCCGCGCCATCTGACCGCGACAGGTTGCGCCACCGCGACAGGGCGAATACCGCCGTCTTGTAGACATCCTTGAGCACCGAATAACCGCCGCACATGTCGCCGTAGAGAGTGGCATAGCCCACGGACATTTCCGACTTGTTGCCCGTGGTCAGCACCATGTGGCCGAGCTTGTTGCTGATCGCCATGAGCAGCTGCCCGCGCAGCCGAGCCTGGATATTTTCTTCGGTAACGTCGGGCTCAAGCCCGGCAAACATATCTTCGAGTATGGTATCGAAGGCGCCAACACCTGGCTCGATAGGGACGCTGTCGAGGCGCGCGCCGAGCAGACCGGCACACTCCGCCGCGTCGTCGAGCGAGGTTTGCGAGGTATAACGCGACGGCATCATCACGCAATGAACCGCGTCGGGGCCAAGGGCGTCCACCGCCACCGCCGCGCTGAGCGCTGAATCGATGCCGCCCGAAAGGCCGATGACCACGCCCTTGAAGCGGTTCTTGGCGACGTAGTCTCGGAGACCCATGGTCATCGCCTGATAGACCGCTGCCAGGCCTTCCTCTGGTTTGGCGATATCGCCGGCGTCACAGGTCCAGCGACCATCGTCCCCATGACGCCAATGGGTCAGGCTGATGTGCTCGCGCCAAGCCGGTGCCTGGACCCGCAGATTGCACTCGCCATTGAGCACGAAGGAGGCGCCGTCGAACACCAGCTCGTCCTGGCCACCGACCTGGTTGACGTAGACCAGCGGCAACCCTGACTCGGTTATCCGCGCCACGGCTAGGTTGAGCCGGTCGTCGGGCTTGTCCTGCTCGAACGGCGAGCCGTTGAGCACGATAAGAATCTCGGCGCCGGATTCTTTGAGGCATTCGGTAACGTCGGGCGTCCACATGTCCTCGCAGATCATCACCCCGAGGCGCGCGCCCTTGAAGTCGAGAGGACCATTGAGCGGGCCGGCGGCGAACAGGCGCTTTTCGTCGAACACGCCGTAGTTGGGCAGATCGATCTTCTTGCGGTTCGCGGTCACCGTGCCACTGTCGAGCAGGAAGGCGGCATTGTAGAGCGCGCCGCCCTCGCGCAGCGGCGCCCCCACCAGCATGGCCGGGCCGCCGTCCGCCGTGGCCTCGGCAAGGCTGGCCATGGCGCGCTCCACGTAGTCCTGCAGGGCCGGCTTGAGAACCAGATCCTCGGGCGGATAGCCGATCAACGCCAATTCCGTATGGACCACCAGATCGGCACCGCCCGCCGCCGCCTCGGCCCGTGCCGCAAGCAGCCGTGCCGCATTGCCCTCGACGTCACCGACGACGGGGTTGAGCTGGGCCAGAGCTATGGTAAGACGATCAGTCATGGGGAACCGGACAAAACTATTTCTTCAACAGGAACTCGCGGCCGAGCTTGACAGCGGGATCGCCGTTGTAGGCGACGATGTCGGCGGTAGCGTAGGTCTCGGGCCACTTCTCGGGCAGGAACGAGCCGGTGCCAACCACGTCGATAGGCGCATTCACACTGCCCATGACCTCGCACTTGGCCGCGTTGAAACCGGAACTGGCGACAATCTTCACCATCCCAAAACCGCTTTCGTCGAGGCTTTGGCGCATGTGATAGATGGCCGCCGCGGTGACCCCGGTGCCGACCAGCCAACGAAGTTCATCCTCGGTGCGGTAATGGCGCACGCCGGTCGGCACATGACGCTCGAGCACCGCATAGGACGAGGCCATGTCGAGCCCCTCCACATAGCGTCCGCCATGGGTATCGAGACGCATGGACAGACGACCGGCCGCAGCCAGATCGGAAAACCGCTGGCACACCGCCAGGGCGTCGGTGATCTCCTGACCAAAATAGTCGACCAGCACGGTTAGGGGGTCGTCGGGGAAGGTCTCGGCGAACATTTCGGCGGCGCGCACGGTAGTGCCGGCATAGCCGATCAGCGCGTGAGGCATGGTTCCCAGACCGCGTTCGTTGCCGAAGTAATGGGCCGTGGCATCGGTGGCATTGCCGATGAAGCCGACAGCGCCGGCTTTGTCGCGGGCGGCGGTGGAACCGACACTGGCGCCATAGGCCATCATGCCGGCCATATCGGCGCCGGCGCAGTGACGGGCATCCATTGCCAAAAATTCGCTCTTGGGCAGCGCCTCGCACATATCGAACGCGTTATAGGCGGCAACGCAGGGCGGGCCGAGCCACTGCAGGAACAGGGTTTCGAGATCGACCAGGTCAACCATGGAACCGCTGATATAAAGCAGCGGCTCACCGGCTCCGACCCAGTCGCCTTCGCGATAATTGAACTCAATATCGATTTCGGCGCTACGCCGGCGCGCCGTGTCCTCAAGCCATTCGAGGGCCAGCCTGGGCGCGAAACACACCGGCTGACGCATGAACACCGCGTAAGTCACTCGCCGGTCACCATAATGGGCGACGATCTTCTTAGTCTTGTTGAAGTACTGATCCGTCAGCCGCGCGACAGGGTCGTCGCTATCACCGGACAACGGGTCTTGGGGTTCGACTTTCGCGGGCCGCGACGTCATGACATTGGTCTCGGGCAGTCGGCGCCCGCCATGCGGCCTTAGGAGGCCGCCGCGACGCGGGCGACTTCCTGCCGCTCCTTTTTCAGGGCGCCGGCAATCATGAACGCAAGCTCAAGCGCCTGGGAGGCATTCAGCCTGGGATCGCAGTGAGTGTGATAGCGGTCCGACAGGCTGCGTTCGGTGATGTCCTGGGCGCCGCCGATGCACTCGGTCACATCCTGACCGGTCATCTCGAAGTGGATGCCGCCGGCATGGGTGCCCTCGGCCTGATGAACCGCGAAAAAACCGCTGACCTCATCAAGAATGCGTCCGACCGCACGGGTCTTGTAGCCGTTGGACGCCTTGACCGTATTGCCGTGCATGGGATCGCAGGCCCACACCACCGAGCGGCCCTCGGCCTTGACCGCGCGAACCAGGGGCGCCAGACCGTCTTCCACCTTGTCGGCGCCCATGCGGGCGATCAAGGTCAGGCGGCCGGGCTCGTTATCCGGGTTAAGGGCATCGATGATGCGCAGCAGATCGTCGGGCTCGAGGGTCGGCCCGGCCTTCATGCCGATGGGATTGCCGACGCCTTTAAGGAACTCCACATGAGCGCCGTCAAGCTGGCGCGTGCGGTCGCCGATCCACAGCATATGAGCCGAACAGTCGTACCAGTCACCGGTGGTGGAATCGATCCGGGTCATGGCCTGCTCGTAGCTCAACAGCAGGGCCTCGTGGGAGGTGTAGAAATCCGTGGCGGATAGCTGCGGCGCGGTCGCCGAAGAAACGCCGCAGGCTTCCATGAAGTCGAGCGCATCGCCGATACGCTCGGCCATTTCGGCGTAGCGTTCGCCTTGCGGGCTGCGGGCGACAAAGGACTGATTCCAGCTTTGCACCTGGCGCAGATCGGCATAACCGCCCTGGGCAAAGGCGCGCAGCAAGTTGAGGGTCGAGGCGGACTGGGCATAGCCGCGCAGCAGACGCTCGGGGTCGTGGGTGCGGGCCTCGGGCGTGAACTCGATGGCGTTGACCATGTCGCCGCGGTAGCTCGGCAGCCCCACGTCGCCCTGGGTTTCCGTATCTCCCGAGCGCGGCTTGACGAACTGGCCGGCCATACGACCGACCTTGACCACCGGGCGATTGGCGCCATAGGTCAGGACCACGGCCATCTGCAGCAACACCCGGAAGGTGTCGCGAATATTGTCGGGGTGAAATTCGGCGAAGCTTTAGGCGCAATCGCCGCCCTGGAGCAGAAATGCGCGGCCCTCGGCCACATCGCCAAGCTGGGCCTTCAGGCGTCGCGCCTCACCGGCGAAAACCAGCGGCGGCGAGCCCTTGAGCCGTTCCTCGATAGCGGCAAGCGCGGCCTCGTCGGGCCATTGCGGCTGCTGGCCGATTGGGAACTTACGCCAACTGTCAGGCGCCCATGCTGTAGCCATGGCGAACCTCGAACTTTCTTTTCGTATCAAGCTTGTACGGGAGGCCACAGCGTATACGCCCATTTTCTCCCTATTTCCAGCCTTTTGCTACACTGCGACGATGAGCCGAACCTACGCGTCGGGCACCTTGTCGCGCATGGTGACCAATTCCTCGGCGGTGGTTGGATGAATTCCCACGGTGGCGTCGAACTGGGCCTTGGTGGCGCCGCACTTCACGGCGATGCCGATGCCCTGGATAATCTCGCCGGCCTCGGGACCAATCATGTGGCAACCGACCACCCGGTCACTGGCGCGATCGACGATCAGCTTCATGAGCACTTTCTCGTCGCTGCCGCTGAGGGTGTGCTTCATGGCCCGAAAATCACTCTTGTAGATATCGACCGCGCCATATTGCGCCCGCGCCTCAGCCTCGGTCAGGCCAACACTGCCCATGGGCGGCTGGCTAAACACCGCCGACGGCACGTCTACGTGGTCGGCCTTCGACGACTTGTTGCCAAATAGCGTATCGGACACCGCATGGCCCTCGCGGATGGCTACCGGCGTCAGGTTGATCCGGTCGGTGACGTCGCCGACCGCATAAATATCGTCGACCGAGGTCTTGGAATACTCGTCGACCACCACGGCGCCCTTACTATTGAGTTCGATACCCGCGGCCTCAAGACCGAGGTTAGCGGTCATGGGCGCCCGGCCGGTGGCGTACATGACCACGTCGGCCTCATGGGTCGAGCCATCGGTCAGGGTCGCCTGGATGCCGCCGTCGGTCTTGGCCAGAGCCGTGATGTTGGTGTCGAAACGCAGGTCGATCTTCTTCTTGCGCATTTCGTCGGCAAGGAACGTGCGCATGTCGTCGTCGAAGCCGCGAAGGAACAACGGTCCCCGGTAAAGCTGAGTCACCTGGGAACCAAGACCGTGGAAGATGCCGGCAAACTCGACCGATATGTAACCGCCTCCAACCACAAGCACACGCTCGGGCAGATCGTCGAGGAAAAACGCCTCGTTGGAGGTGATGGCCAGATCCTTACCGGGAATGTCGGGCACTACCGGCCAGCCGCCGACGGCGACAAGAATATATTCGGCGGTGTAACGCTCATCGCCGACCACGACCGTATGGGCGTCTTCGAGCCGCGCCGTGCCGTCGATGATCTTGACCCCGCTGCCTTCCAGCATTTTCTGATAGATGCCATTGAGCCGGGTAATTTCGGCGTTCTTGTTGGCAATCAGTTTCGACCAGTCAAACTTGCGCTCGCCTAACGTCCAGCCGAAGCCGGCGGCATCCTCGAAGTCGTCGGCGAAATGCGACGCGTAAACCAATAGCTTCTTGGGTACGCAGCCGACATTGACGCAGGTGCCGCCGAGATAGCGGTCCTCGGCGACCGCCACCCGGACGCCGTGGGCGGCGGCAATACGGCACGCCCGCACGCCACCCGAACCGGCGCCCATAACGAAAAAGTCGTAGTCGTACATAGGTTTCTCCAAAGCCCTGTGCGCATCACATGGCGTGTGTGCCAGGTTAAGTCAAAGACTTATCCGTGGTCTATCGCGCTTCGACCAGGGGCGTCGTAGAATACCACCTGGAAAGCTCCGGAGTAACAGACAATGCCGTCTGCCTTGACAGATTACGACCTTCGCCCCGCCATCAACGCCACCGGGCCGTGGT
This sequence comes from uncultured Alphaproteobacteria bacterium, assembly GCA_964645285.1. Classification (GTDB taxonomy): domain Bacteria; phylum Pseudomonadota; class Alphaproteobacteria; order JAAXGF01; family JAAXGF01; genus JAYZAP01. The sequence continues at coordinate 6,914 of CAZYDR010000019.1, read as the reverse complement.
CGCCCATCGGCAGTTCGACACCGAGCGAGGGCGTCATTGGCGCCATGGGCGACGCCCCCCGGGCGTTTTTGCCGATCCGTAAACTCCAGGGTACGGCGAGCCGAATAATTGCCGAGGCAACCGGCGCCGAGACCGGCTATGCCACGCCGGGCGCCGCCGCCGGGATCACCCTGGCGGTTGCCGCCTGCATCGCCGGCGAAGACCCGGTGCGCATCAAATCCCTGCCCCACATCACCGCGCCGCCGCACACGGTGGTGATGTTTCAGCAGCACCGCGGCTATTACGACTTCGCGATCCGGGCGACCGGCGCGCACCTGCGGCTGGTCGATGCCTGGGCGCCGGACTCATTAGGGTAGATGGCCGCCACCATCGACAGCGATGTCGCCTGCGTCTTCTATGAGTGCTCTGGCCCGCCGTTCAAAGATCAGTCGGGTATTCCGCCCCTAGAAGACGTGGTGCGGGTCGCTCATCAGGCCGGCGTTCGGCTTATTGCCGATGCCTCCATGGCATTGCCGCCGGCGAAAAATCTACGGGCCATCCTTGCCACCGGCGCCAACGCCGCCGTCTATACGGCGAGCAAAGCCATGCAGGGGCCAGCCGTCAGAGGCTTTGTCGCCGCCGGACGGGGCATGGTGCGGTCCATAACGCTGCAACATCAGGATCTGAACGTGGTTGCCGAAACCACCGGAACTCCGGATCCACTCAACCAGTACATGGGATTGGGACGAAGTCTCAAGATGGGTAAGGAACAGATCGTCGGCATGCTCGTCGCCCTAGGAGAATACCAGCGCCGCGACCATGGCAACGATCAGACCAGGTGGCGCGCGGCGCTAGAAGGTATCGAGAACGGGATTGCCGACATTGATGGTATTACGCGGCAATGACTGGTCTCCAATGGAGGGCGCCCGCCCTATCTGTTGATCGGTTTTGAAGGCCTCCTCGAGGGAACACGGGCCGATGACATCTCGGCGCGGCTGATGGCCGGCGACGCCCGTATATTTATTGCCGCCAAATCAAACAACATCCTCTGCCTGGGCGCGGAAAATCTCCACGCCGATGAAGTTGACGCGGTCTCGCGCCTCCTTCGCGACGAGATCGAGACGGCAGCCCAATAGACCTGGTTTCCGACGGGAGAACGGCATGGCGAAAACCTACGATGCGGTAATCATTGGCGGCAGCCACAACGGGCTTGTGGCGGGGTTTTATCTGGCTCGCGCCGGGCGCTCGGTGCTCGTGCTGGAGCGGCGCGCGATTGTCGGCGGCGCCTGCGTCACCGAAACCTTCCACCCCGGCTTTCGCAATTCGAGCCTGTCCTTCGTCATGAGCTACCTGCGCCCGAAGATTATCGCCGACATGGCGCTCGAAGAGCGCGGCCTGGAAGCCACCATGATGCGGGGCGGTTTCTTTCCCTTCCCCGACGGCCACTATCTGCTGTCCACCGGTGATACCGACCACGACCGGGCCGAGATTGCCAAGTTCTCGAACCACGACACCGAGGGCCTCGACCGCCTCGACGCGGTGCTCACGCCGCTGGCGGATTTTCTCGCCAAACAGATGACGAAGGTACCGCCAAAGCTCGCCGGCGGCGGCCTTGGCGCGGCTCTCGATTGGGCGCGCATGGGCCTCGACGTCAAAGGCCTGAACGAAGACCTACGCCACCGGTTGATGCTGATCCTGACCGAGAGTGCCACGGGCTTCCTGGGCCGCTATCTGGAGAGTGACGAGACCAAGCTGGGCTACGTCCTGGGCGTCATCTCCGGCTTCCTGGTCGATGTGGACGCGCCGGCCACGGCGCTGCGTTTGATACAAAGCCGCGTCGACCAGTTCGACGGCGTGCGCGGCGCCTGGGGTCTGCCCATGGGCGGCATAGGCGCCATCACCCAGGCCATGGCCGGAGCGACGGTGGCCCAGGGCGTGGAAATTCGAACCAAGACCGCCGTGGTCCAGGTTGTCGTCGAGAACGACCGGGCGGTTGGTGTCCGCCTCGAAGACGGCGAAGTGGTCCGCGGCCACGCCGTCCTGAGCAATGCGGACCCCAAGCGCAGCTTTCTCGACCTCGTGGACCAGTCGGACCTGGACCCCGAGTTCCGTGCCGACATGGCTGCCTATAAGACCGGCGGCGGCGGCTTCCGCATGAATGTGGCGCTCGCCGAATTGCCCGACTTCACCTGCCTGCCGGGAAAGCAATCGGGACCCCAGCACACAGGCACCATCCACATCTGCCCCTCCCTCAATTACATCCGCGCGGCCTATGACGATACCAAGCGTGGCGACTGGGCCCGCGAGCCCATCATCGACGCCATGATCCCCAGCCTGTACGACCATAGCCTGGCGCCGCCCGGCAAACACGTGATGATGATGAACTGCCGGTTCCATCCGCGCGACCTCTCGGGCGAACGCAGTTGGCATGATGTCAAGCACGAAGCCGCCGAAGCGCTGATCGATACCATGACGCGCTACGCTCCCAACTTCCGCGTTTCGGTTCTGGGCTACAATGCCCTCAGTCCGCTCGATCTTGAGGAAGAGCATGGCCTCACCGGCGGCGACGGCTTCCACGGCCAGTACCACCTATCACAGATGTTTCACCTGCGCCCTCACCCGCGCGCCAGCGGCCACCGCACACCGCTCGCGAGCTATTACTTATGCGGCTCGGGAGCGCACCCGGGCGGCGGCGTCTCGGGCATTCCGGGAAGCAATGCCGCCAAGGTGGTGTTGCGCGATCTTTAGGGCTGTTCGGCAACGTGGGGGCTCAATTCCAACATCACACCGCGCGCACCTTGACGCCCGACTTATCGATCGGCGGCATATAGTCGAGCACCTGCTACTGGAAGAAGGTCAGGGCCGATTCGTATTGCGGCATGGGACCGACTTCGTACAGCGGCGAGTTCATGCCCTTCTGCATGGCCTCGCAGGCATAGATGTCTTCCATCATAACGTCGTTGGATTCCGTGGGGTGGACGTCGGGGTCGGCCACCCGCTCCCAACCGGTCATCCCGGCGCTGCTGAGTACATAATCGGGAACCACGCCGCCCACAGGCGGCGACGCCTTGAGCCGGCCGACGGCCTCGGGCATGGCTCGGGTGCGGATATCGACAATCGACTCATCGGCCGCCACGGGCAGCACATGAAAGGTCAGCCAGAAGGTCGCCGTCTCGAATATGGCCATATTGGGGAACATGACGCTGGAGATGACGCCGTGATCGGCGGCCACGCCGTCGATGACCGGCATGGTCTGGTCGGCATGGGTCATGCCTTCCTTGAGCGGCCGATGGAACGTCCAATGGCGCCCCCGGGGCTCCCAGTGTTGTTTGAAGAAGTCGCCATCGCCCAGGGACACCGGATGGAGATAGAAAAAATGATAACCATCGATAAAGTTCTCGATAACGATTTTCCAGTTGGCGCGGAAGCGGAATTTGGTCCGTGACACCTCGACCAGCTTTGATGGATCGTGCGGTCCCAAGGTTTCGGCGACGCCGGCGAACCAGTCATCCAGGGGCTCGGCCTCCGGGTCGGGATGGACGAATACCAGGTTCTTCCAGGTCGCCAGTTTTGCCGGATGGAGCCCCAGGCACTTCTTGTCGAAGTTGGTGAACTGGATCTCTTCCTGGGGCACGCTCTTGAGGCTGCCGGCCAGATCATAGGCCCAGTTGTGATAGAAGCAGCGCACGCCAAGGCCCGTATTGCCGCTGCCGTCGAGCAGCTTTGCGCCCCGGTGGCGGCAAATGTTGTGAAAGGCCCGAAGCTCCCGGTTCCTGTCGAGCAGCAGCACCAGCGGATAGCGCCCGGCATCGACACAAACGTAGTCACCGGGCTCGCTCAAATCCTCGGTCATGCCGGCAAAGGTCCAGACCTTGCCGAACAGCATCTCCTGCTCCTGATCAAACCATTCGGGCGAGGTGTAACCCGCCGTCGGCATGGCTTGTCTGGGCTCGGGAACGCCGTTCATACTTGGCCTCCCGTCAGCCGTCCATGCCGGCCATGCACATGTATTTGACCTCGAGGTATTCGTCGATGCCGTAGTGCGAGCCCTCGCGGCCGACGCCGGATTCCTTGACCCCGCCGAACGGCGCCACCTCGGTGGAGATGACACCGGCGTTGATGCCGACGATGCCGTATTCCAGGGCCTCGGCAACGCGCCAGACTCGGCCGATGTCGCGACTGTAGAAATAGGCGCAGAGGCCGTACTCGGTGTCGTTGGCCAGGCGGATGGCCTCGTCTTCGTCCTTGAAACGGAACAGCGGCGCTACCGGGCCGAAGGTCTCCTCGCGGGCGATCTTCATCTGGGTATCGACACCGCCCAGCACCGTGGGCTCAAAATAAGTGCCGCCCATGTCGTGGCGCTTGCCGCCGGCGAGCGTCGTGGCGCCCTTGGACAGGGCGTCCTCGATATGCTCCTCGACCTTGTCGACTGCCGCCATGTCGATCAGCGGGCCCTGCTGGACGCCGTCGTCGGTGCCGTTGCCGACCTTGAGATTGCCGGCGGCGGCGGCGAACTTCTCGGCGAACTCGTCATAGATGCCGTCCTGGACCAGGAAGCGATTGGCGCAGACGCAGGTCTGACCCATGTTGCGATACTTGGAGGCAATGGCGCCCTCGATGGCGGCATCAATCTCGGCATCGTTGAAGACGATGAACGGCGCATGGCCGCCGAGCTCCATAGAGACCTTCTTCACGGTGCCGGCGCATTCCTGCATCAATTGCTTGCCAATCTCGGTCGAGCCCGTGAAGGTCAGCTTGCGGACGATGGGGTTCGACGTCATTTCGCCGCCGATGGCGCCCGAGGCGCCGGTGATAATGCTCATGGCGCCCGCGGGCAGGCCGGCTCGCTCGCCGAGTTCGGCCAGGGCCAGTGCGGAAAAAGGCGTCGCCGTGGCCGGCTTGGCGACCACGGTACAGCCGGCCGCCAGGGCTGGGCCGACCTTGCGGGTAATCATCGCCGAGGGGAAGTTCCACGGGGTAATCGAAGCGACCACGCCGACCGGCTCCTTGGTCACCACGATACGGCGGTCGTTCATGTGCGGGGGAATGACGTCGCCATAGGCGCGCTTGCCCTCTTCGGCGAACCATTCGATGAACGACGCGGCGTAGACGATCTCACCGCGCGATTCGGCCAGGGGCTTACCCTGCTCGGCGGTCATGATCTGGGCCAGGTCTTCCTGGTTCTCGATCATCAGATTGAAGAACTTGCGCAGCACGGCGGCGCGTTCCTTGACGGTCTTGGCGCGCCATGCGGGCAGCGCCGCATTAGCCGCCTCGATGGCCCGGCGGGTCTCGTCGGCACCCATCTTCGGGATGGTGCCGAGAACTTCGTTGGTGGCCGGATCGGTGACATTGATGGTGTCGCCGGAATCCGCATCGGCCCAGGCGCCGTCGATATAGCATTGCTGGCGGAACAGGCCTTGGTCCTGAAGCTTCATGGTATTTCTCCCCAAGTGCGGCGGCGGAAGCGACCGCACGGCCAAATGTGATGTGACTGATTGGCCCCACTATAGACCCGGTGGGGGCGGCTGTTAACAGATTGCACGCGCCGCGAAGGCACTCGATATCAGGCCAGTGACGACAGGCTTTCGTCCAGAACGCTCATCAGCTGATCCACATTGTCACGGCTGAACGGCATCGGCGTGCGAATTTTCAGCACGTTGCGATTGAGGCCGGTCCGACCCATGAGAATGCCGTTTTCACGCATGTTATCGACGATACGAGCGGTGGTGTCGGCGGCCGGTGTCTTGTTTTCTCTGTCGGAGACCAGTTCAACACCGAAGTAAAGGCCGGCGCCGCGAACGTCGCCGATCACGTCGTGTTTGCCGGCTAGTTGCGTCAACCGTTGTTGCGCATAGCCGCCGACGTCATGGGCGTTTTGCATCAGGTTTTCTTCCTGCAGCACTTCCAGTGTGGCCATGGCCGCCGCGCAGGACACCGGATTGCCGCCGAATGTATTGAAGTAACCGAACGCGGTGCGGAACTCGGCCATGATGTCGCTCGATGTCACCACCCCGCCCACGGGGTGGCCGTTGGCCATGGGTTTGCCGAGGGTAACGATGTCCGGTTTGAATCCGGCCGGCTCGTGGCCCCAGAAATGCGAGCCGAGCCGGCCGAAGCCGGGCTGCACTTCGTCGGAAATGATCAGGCCGCCAGCCTTGCGCACCGCGGCAACGCTACCGTCGAGAAAACCGCTGGGCAGGTTGGGGAAACCCTCGTTGGCAAAGTAGGGGCATATGATCAGGGTGGAGAACCCAAACTCGGTACCTTTCAGGTGCTCGATCGCCTGCTCGACTTCGCGGGTAAAGGCGGCCGCGAAGGCATCGCCGGACTCACCGCCCAAAGGTCGGTAACTGTCCGGCGCGGGCACATGACGAACATGCCCGGTATAGCCGCCGATCGGCGGCCGTATGGAACTCAACTGCGAGACCGCGGCGGTGTTGCCGTGATAGGTAGCGTCCGTGGCGATGATGCCGCGGCGACCGGTGACGGCCTCGCCCATGCGCAGCGCCACGTCGTTGGCCTCGCTGCCGGTACAGGTCAGCAATGCGGTGCTCAAGCCGTCGCCAAAGGTGTCGGTGAGCCGCTCGACATAATCCAGAATGCCATCGTGCAGATACCGCGTGTGGGTATTCAATGTGGCCGCCTGGCTGGCGATGGCTTCGACAACCTTGGGATGGGCGTGACCCACATGGGGCACGTTGTTGTAGCAATCGAGATAGCGCCGGCCGTCCGCATCGAACAACCAGACGCCCTCGCCGCGCACGATGTGCATCGGATCGTTATAGAACAGGTCCAATTTCGGACCGAGTAATCGTTCGCGTCGTTCGATGAATTCCGCGGTGGTGGACGTCTTCGACATGTCAGGAAACCTTCAAAGTGAGGTGGTCCCACATTGTTGGACAGTTTGGCAGCGGATTTAAGGTGTATTCCAG
>CAZYDR010000018.1:0-42421 GCA_964645285.1 uncultured Alphaproteobacteria bacterium | reverse complement strand
CCAGCGCATGGCCTCGTAGGCGGCGCCGCAGGCGGCCATGCCGCCGCCGACGATCAGGATATCGGTTTCAATTTCGACAATCTCCGGATTGCCAAAGCTTGCTTCGCTCATAATGCGTCCTCAATATGGCTTGAGTAGTGTCGCCGACGTTTACGCGGAAATCACCGGAAGGTTCTTGCCAGCTTCGGTGAACAACAGTTCGTCGTTGATATCCCCGGCCTCCGGCTTGTTGCCGTAGGGATCGATGGTGTCCACCTGGGTAGTGCGGATGGGGAACTTGAAGCGTTTGACCTCGCCGTCGCGGAACTTGATGGTCCACATAATGGCGTTGTCGGTGCGCAGCGGTATAACCGCGCCGCCCATGGGCACCCAGTCCTGGAACGAACGGACTTCAATAGCCTGTTGCGGGCAGGCCTTGACGCAACACTGGCATTCCCAGCATTGCTCCGGTTCCTGGTTGAAGGCCTTCATGCGCTCGGTATCGAGCTTCATGAGGTCATGCGGACAAATGTACATGCAGGCGGTGACTTCGCCGCCTTTGCAACCGTCGCATTTGTCCGTATGCACAAACGTCGGCATGGATAACTCCCCGTCTCGCTGTCGTGATGTTTGGTGTCTGATGGTATCCGCGAACGTTGCGGTCCGTCTTATTAAAATCTATAACCCTGATATATTCATCGTTTATAAATTATCGAAGTGGCGGAGTCAAACAATCGTCGCGCGGCACGCTACAATTTGACTGACCACTGCTGTAAAACCAACGAGACTGGGGTCTTGCCGCGCCTCGTAGCGATGTCGGCGGCGCTGGCGCCATCCTCGTCCCGCGCATCTCTGTCGGCGCCGTGGTCGAGGAGTAGCGTGACGATCTCAGGATTGCCACCGGCTGCCGCCCAGACCAGGGCCGGGCCACCGTGGGCGTCGCGGGCGTTGGGGTCGGCGCCCTTGGCCAGTAGGGCGTGGACGATGGCCGGGTGGCCCTTCTTGATGGCCTCGATGAGGTCGCGGTCGATACCGAAGCGCCCGGTATCCCAGCCGCCGACGGAGTCATAAACCAATTCGCCAGCGCTCACCGTCTCGACCATGGGGTGATAGGCCTGGGCCAGGGTATCAACCAGACAGGCGCCGTCGCTGTACTCGCGGGCGGCGTATTCCGCCGCCTCGCGCAGCTCGAACCCGAAAACGCCCTTGCCGCCCGGGGCGCGAACGTAGAACCGCAAGGACTCAGCCATCCCGGCGATCTCCGCCAGGCATGTCATAGGCGGCATAGGGCGCGCCCGAAATCTCGCGGATCAATCTGGTGATGATGGCTTCGGCATAGGACTGGAAATCCATGGTGGTCATGACGAAAGCCCCTGTACCCCCGATCACGTGGGCGCGGTAGTAGGCCTCCAGATTGGGCTCTTCGTTGAGAATCACCAGACCGTTGATCGTGATGCCGCTGGCCACCGTCGCATCGCGCAAAGGACGGTTGGGCCAGCCCTGGTTGGTATGGCCGTCGCCGGAAACGTCAATCACCTTGCGCTGCCCGCGGTAGCCGTTGCCCGCGATTTGCGCCGCGCCGAATTTGAGGGCGCCGCCGATGGCCGTGCCACCACCCACCACCAGGCGCGGGGCGGCGGCAATGCGATCGGCGAATGCGTGAGCGCTGGCGCTGTCGTGGACCAGGGCCCAGTCGACGGCGAGATACTGGCGCCGGTTGTCCGACCACTGGACAAGCGCCACGGCAATGCCGAGATCGCCCGAGGCGCCGATCGCCGCCACGACCTCGGGGGTGCGAAAGGCAATGGCCAGGCCACCCATCTGGAGCCGAAACTCTTCTGTCGAGACGCTTGAAGAAATATCCACGGCCAGGGCCAGCTCGAGATCAACCCGCCATTCCGCTGCCGCCGCTGTCTCGGCCATCGCGCAAAACAGGGCGGCAGCGAAAACAAACGTCCACGCGCGTGCCCTGATCACCGTCACGTCTGGCTGTCGTAATAGGCTTGCAGCACCCTGAGCACTTCGGGGCGGCTGAACTCGATTGGCACGGTCTCGTTGTTGGCGAACATCTCGCGCAGCCGGGTGCCCGAGACGGTCAGGCGCTGGTCGTCGTCGTGGGGGCAGGTGCGTCCGGTGGCCATGCCATGGCATTTGTAGCAGTAGAACGTGATGTCAATCTTGAGCGGCTGGATTTCCAGGCTGCCCTTGTCGATCTGGTCGAAAATCTGGTGGGCGTCGAACGGCCCGTAATAACTGCCGACACCGGCGTGGTCGCGCCCGACAACCAGGTGCGAGCAGCCGAAATTCTGGCGGAAGACGGCGTGGAGCAGGGCCTCGCGCGGGCCGGCGTAGCGCATCTCGATGGGATAGCCGGCCTGGACCACCGTGCCTGGCACAAAATAGTTGGACGCCAGGGCGTCGATCGCGGCGATTCGCACGTCGGCGGGGATATCACCGGGCTTCAGCGCTCCCAGCACCTGATGGATCAGCAGTCCGTCGCAAATCTCGACGGCGATCTTGGCCAGGTACTCGTGGCTGCGGTGCATGGGGTTGCGGGTCTGGAAGGCGGCGACCGTCGACCAGCCCTTGTCCTGGAAGATCGCCCGCGCGTCGGTCGGCCGCAGGTAGAGGCCGGCATAGGTCTCGGGATAATGGTCTTCGTTTAGCGCTACCACCCGGCCGGCCAGATTCACCGCGCCCTGGGCCATGATCTTCTCAACGCCCGGATGGGCGGGATCGACCGTGCGGAAGACATGCTCGCATTCCAGGTCGCGGTCGATGGTGTATTTCTCGTCGACCGTGAGAATGCCGAAAATGTCGCCGGTCCCGTCGACCAGGGCGACGTCTTCGCCGATGCCAATGCCGCCGGCGGTGTCCTCATGGCAGGACAAGGTAATGGGGATCGGCCAGAACAGACCGTCGGCGGTCTTCATGTCGACGCAACAGCCGCGCCAATCGGCTTCCGTCATGAATCCGGTCAGTGGCGTGTAGGCGCCCATGGCCAGCATCAACAGGTCAGAGGCCTCGCGGCTCGACAGGGGCACCCGGGTCAGGGTCGCGGCGCGGGCCAGTTCCTCGCCACGCTCGGCTTCGGGCGTGAGCAGCGGGTTGAGTTGATGATTCCCGTGGGGCGGTACCAGCTCGGACATGAATTTTCTCGCTAACCTCGGTATGGTGCGCCGGTTGATTAGGACTTTACTACCAAACCGATTGCATCGCTGGCCACCTTTAATTACAAAACAATGAATATATGGCGTGAGTCGGGACGATCAGCGCTACACTGCACCTGGTTCTGAGAAACGTGAGCGACGGGTAATGACCAATCGAGGGCCAGAGAGCCAGACTATCCTGGTGGTCGGCGGCGGTATCGCCGGCATTACGGCGGCGGTCGAGGCGGCGGAGACCGGCTATGACGTGGTGTTGCTTGAGCGCGGCCCGGCCCTGGGCGGCCGGGTGGCCCGGTTCAGTCGCTACTTCCCCAAGCTCTGCCACCCCACCTGCGGGTTGGAGATCAACTACCAGCGCATTCGCCGCAACTTCCAGATCAAGGTCATGACCATGGCCGGCGTTGGCGCGGTCAGCGGCGGCCGGGGCGCCTATACAGTCACCGTCGAAACCCGGCCGCGCCACGTCAACGGCAACTGCACCGCCTGTGGCGACTGCGCCCGGGCCACCGATATGGAAGTGCCGAACCCGTTCAACTATGGCCTCGACAAGGTGGCGGCCGCCTATCTGCCCCACGAGCACGCCTTTCCCATGCGCTACGTCATCGACCCGCAAGCGGTGGCCGACGGCGCCGGCGAGGCCATGAAGGCGGTCTGCAAATATGACGCGGTCGATCTCGCCGAGAAACCCGAGAGCTTCGACTTGAAGGTTGGCGCAATTATCTGGGCGACCGGCTGGAAACCCTACGACGCGGCCCGGATTACGCCCTACGCCTATGATTCGAGCCCCGACATCATCAACAACGTGGAGATGGAGCGCCTCGCCGCCCATAACGGGCCTACCGGCGGCGCCATTGTCCGGCCGTCCAACGGTGAGCCGGTCAAAAAGGTCGCGCTGATCCAGTGCGCCGGGTCGCGCGACACCAATCATCTGCCCTATTGCTCGCGCATCTGCTGTCTCGGCTCGCTCAAACACGCCGCCTATGTGCGCCAGCAACACGCCGACGCCGAGGTCGACATCTACTACATCGACATCCGCGCCCACGACAAACTCGAGGCCTTCTACAACAAGCTGCGCAGCGATCCCCAGGTCAATTTCATCAAGTCGAAGCCCGGCCACATCGAGATCGGTGACGACGGCCGGCCGGTGTTGTGCGGCGAATACACCATTGACCGGAAAATCTACGCCACGCCCTACGATCTGGTGGTGCTGGCCACGGGCATGGAACCATCGGCGGCGGCGGAATACAGCCCGCCGGTGGGTCTCGCCCAGGACGATTACGGCTTCATCATGCCTGAAATGGGCGACGGTGACGGCATGTTCGCGGCCGGGGTGGCCGGCGGCCCGCTCGATGTTTCCATGTCGGTACAGTCGGCCACGGCGGCGGCCCTCAAGGCTATCCAGGCGGTGCGGGGAGACGCCTCATGAGTGATCGCAAACCAGGGGTCTACCTGTGCCGGGGCTGCGCCATCGGCGAGGCGGTCGACTTGGATGCCCTCGAACAGGTGGCCAGCGGTGAATTCAAGGTGCCGACCTGCCGCCAGCACGACGCCCTGTGCCGCGAGGACGGCCGCCAGGCTATCGCCGCCGACATTGCGGCCGGCACCGTCGATCAGGCCATTATCGCCGCCTGTTCAAGCCGGGTCATGGCCGACCGCTTTGCCTTCGACGGCGCCCAGACCATTCGCGCCAATCTGCGCGAGCAGGTCGCCTGGTCGCACCCGGCCGGCGACGAAGACACCCAGATGCTGGCCGCCGACAATCTCCGCATGGCCATTGCACAAGCAGCCAACACGGCGCCGCCGGAAGCCGCGTCCGCCGAGAGCTCAAGCGACGTTATCCTGGTGGTCGGCGGCGGTGTCGCCGGCCTGTCGGCGGCCCGTGAGGCGTCCCTCGCCAGCCATGGGGTGGTGCTGGTGGAGCGTTCCACCGAGTTGGGCGGTTGGGCCGCCAAGTGGTTCCGGCGCATGCCCCATCGGCCGCCCTACCGCGATCCGCAAGACAACGACATGGCGGCGCTGATCGCGACCGTCGAGGGCGACGACGCCATCACGATCATGACCGGCACGGTGGTCAGCCGCACCGAGGGCGGGCCCGGAGCCTTTGCCGTCAGCCTCAGCCAGGGCGGCAGCGAGACCAGCCACACCGTCGGTACCATTGTCGTCGCCACCGGTTGGCGGCCCTATGACGCGGGCAAGCTCGGCCATCTCGGTTATGGCGCCTCGCCTGACGTGGTCACCGGGATCGAACTCGAGGCCATTTTGGCAGCCGGCGCGCCGGAACGTAAATCCGACGGCAAGGCGGTCAGGGCTGTGGCCTTCATCCAATGCGCCGGGTCGCGCGATCCCGACCATCTGCCCTATTGCTCGTCGGTGTGCTGCGGCGTCTCCATCAAGCAGGCGCTGCAGATCGTCGAGGGCGATAGCGAGGCCAGCGCCTACATCATCTATGACGAGCTGCGCACGCCCGGTACCGCCGAGGAATTTTACCGCCAGGCCCAGGAGACCGGCGTGATCTTCCTGAAGGGTCGGGTCAAGAGCGTCGGCGCCGATCTTACCGTGGTCTACGACGACGAAATGCTGGGCGCGGAAATCCCCTTGGCCGGACTCGATATGGTGGTGCTGGCCACCGGTATGGTGCCGAACTCGACCAATATCGAAGCCCCCGCCGCCGAAGTGGGTGTCGAACAGCTTATCGACGATATCAATCCCAATTCGCCTATCATCGCGACCGAGGTTGAAGCGGCGGTAGATAGCGAGCCGTCCACCGAGCCGGCACTGCCCGGCGGGCCGATCCTCAATTTGCAATATCGTCAGGGGCCGCATCTGCCAATCCTGGCCGACGGCTTCGCCGATTCCCACTTCATCTGCTTTCCCTACGAGACCCGGCGCACGGGCATCTATACCTGCGGCCCGGTACGCCGGCCCATGGATATGGCCGAGACCGCCGAGGACGCCGCCGGCGCGGTGTTGAAGGCGATCCAGGCCCTGCGCGGGGCCAATGCCGGGTCGTCGGTTCATCCCCGGGTCGGCGATCTGTCCTACCCCAAGATCGGCTTCGACATCTGCACCAAATGCCGGCGCTGCACCGTCGAATGCCCGTTCGGCGCCATCGACGAGGACGAGGCCGGTTATCCGGTGGTCAATGCGTCGCGCTGCCGGCGCTGCGGCACCTGCATGGGGGCGTGCCCGGTGCGGACCATCAGCTTCGACAACTACAGCGTCCCCGCGGTCTCCGAGATGATTAAGGCGGTGGACGTGCCCGACGAGTTCTCGGAGAAGCCGCGCATTCTGGTGCTGGCCTGCGAGAACGACGCCTTGCCCGCCCTCGACATGGCCGGCATCAACCGCAACCAGTATACCGCCCATGTTCGGGTGGTGCCGGTACGCTGTCTCGGTTCGGTCACCACCGTGTGGATCTCGACGGCCCTCGAGAAGGGCTACGACGGGGTCATGCTTATGGGCTGCAAGTCGGGCGACGACTACCAGTGCCATTTCGTCAAGGGCAGCGCTATTGCCGAGGAACGTATGGCCAAGGTCGGCGAGACCCTCAAGAGCCTGATGCTGGAAGAGGAGCGGGTGGTGGTCGAAGAAGTCTCGATCGCCGACTCGAACGCCATCGGCGGCGTTCTCGACCGCTTCACCGACCGGATCGTCGAGATCGGCTTCAACCCGTTCAAGGGGTTCTAGGGGTGGCCGCGTACGATCTCGGCTTCGCCCGCTGGGTCTACGACAACGTCGACGGCGGCGACAAGCTGTCCATGTGCATGCAATGCGGCGTCTGCTCGGGCTCCTGCCCCATCGGCACCGAGATGGATCGCGGTCCGCGCAAGCTGTTCATGATGATCCGTGCCGGCATGAAGGAAGCGGTGTTGAGTTCCAACACCATGTGGAACTGCACCCAGTGCTACCGCTGCGTGGTGCGCTGTCCGCGCGGCGTGCCGGTCACCTATATCCTGTCCAGCCTGGGCTCCAAGGCGGTCGAGCTGGGCTATGCGACCAGCCAGGACAACGCCCGCTTCGCCAAGTCGTTCTGGTGGAGTGCGTCGACCTTCGGGCGCACCGACGAACGTCTGGTCACTGCGCGCTATTATTTCTCCTTCGGCTTCATGGCCGGCATCCGAAAGGGCTTGGCAAACCTGAAAATCGCCCTAGGTATGATCAAGGCCGGGCGTATGCACATTGGTATGCCGCACCGCATCAAGGACGCCAAGGGCCTCAAGGCGATCCTCGCCAAGGCCGAGGAAATCGCACAGCGTGATGCCAAGGGACCGGACAATGTCTAGCGGCGACAAGAAGAGCTTCACCTATTATCCCGGTTGCAGCTCCCAGGGCAGCGCCAAGCACCTGGATCAGTCGCTGCGCGCCACCGCGCCGGAACTGGGCCTTGAGCTCAAGGAACTCGACGACTGGAACTGCTGCGGCGCGTCCGTCGGCGGTGTCGGTGGCGGCGCCTTGCCTAATCTCGCACTCACAGGTCGCAATCTTGCCAATGCCCAGAACCAGGCCAAACGCGACGTGCTCACGGGCTGCGCTGCCTGTTATCTCAACACCCACGGCGGCAACGAGAAGATCAAGCAGGACGTGGCTTTGCGCGGCAAGGTCAACGAGGCCCTGTCGGCTGCCGATCTATCCTATGACGACGACCTCCAGGTTCGTCATGCCTGCGAGGTCATCGTCAACGACGTCGGCACCGAGAAGATCAAAGAGCGCGTGTCCAACCCGCTGACCGGTCTCAAGGTAGCGGGCTATGTCGGCTGTCAGACCGTGCGGCCGTTCGCCAACACCGACGGCGGCGGGAAATATGACACCTACGACGACCCGGCCTTCCTCGATGACTTCATCGAAGCTTGCGGCGCCGAGACCGTGGACTACGACCCCAAGACGTCATGCTGCGGCGGCTCGGTGTCGGTCATGAGCCCGGACAAGACCCTGCATCTGATCAAGAAAATCGTCGAGGAGGCGGTGGCTGCCGGCGCCGACGCCATCGCTACGCCGTGCCCGCTGTGTCAGACCAATGTGGAAATGTACCAGGACGCCATCAACAAGAAATTCGGCACCGACTTCCACGTCCCGGTGGTGTTCTACAGCCAGCTGATGGCGGTGGCCTTCGGCATGGACGGCAAGAAAGACGCCGCCCTCGATCAGAACACCATCAAATCGGAAAAGCTCGAAGACCTGGCCCGCAAGGAGCGTTAGCGCCGCCTACTGAAGCCTGGCCCTACTGAAGCCGGTTCCTACTGAAGATTAGCCACATCGTCTTCGTCGTCGGCCTGTCCTGGCGGTGTGTTGTCTTGATTCGGTCCCCGGCCGTTATTCGACGAACACGACAACACCACGCCGCATGGCGATGCCTGGCATCGGCAAAGGTGCGGAACGCGGCTACGGTTTAAGGGGACGCGGCCTTCGGTGGGGCATCTGAGCGTTTTGGCGGGCGTCGCGGCGCGCCGCTCCTATGCAAAACGCACATATGCCTCATCAAATGACTCCGTATTGTTTGAAGACGCTTTAGTAGACGATTACCGAATTGCCGGGCCGGCCGGGAAGGAATACCCTCCCGAGACCATTACGTGAGGCCGTGCCGTGACCCAGACTGAGCAAATTCTCCGAGATCTCGCGGTAATCGCCGATCTGCCGTTTGAGAAGGCGACGATCCCGCCGCCGGAGCTCTACGTATCCGACCATATCCTGGCCCTTGAGCAGGAGCATATTTTCGCCCGGGAATGGCATTGTGTCGGCCGCGCGGCAGACATTCCCGAACCTGGCGACTACATCACCGATATGCTGTGGACCCAGCCGGTATTCACCATTCGCGACAAGCAGGGCGCCATCCGCAGTTTCGCCAATGTCTGCCGCCACCGCATGATGCAGTTGCTCGAAGGCTGTGGTAACACAAAGCGTGTGGCCTGCCCCTATCACAACTGGGCCTACGACTACGATGGCAAGCTGACTTATGCGCCCCACCGGGAGTACTACGCCGACTTCGACAAGGCGGACTATTGTCTGCACGGGGTCCGCACCGAGATCTGGCAGGGTTTCATCTATGTGACTCTGAATCCGGCTGTGGAAAGCGTCGCCAAACAGGTCGCCCCGCTCAACGACATCATCGACCGCTTCCAGGTGGCCGACTATGTGCCGATCATCACCGAGGACCATGTCTGGGACACCAACTGGAAGCTGCTGACCGAGAACTACATGGAAAGCTATCATCTGCCGAAGGTCCACAAGGGTACGGTAGGCGGCTATTTTCCGGTCGAGGACTGCGTGTTTCCTGAACAATCGCCCGGCGCCTACACCTATTCCACTTTCACCAAGGGCGAGGGCGCACCCTATGGCCGGGCCCATCCCGACAACACCGCACTTGAGGGCGACTGGCGTCACACCAACGTGCTGCCGACCATCTTCCCGGCGCACATGTTCACGCTGGCGCCCGATTACATGTGGTACCTGTCGCTGCGTCCGAAGAGCCCCGGTCAGGTCCATATCCGCTATGGCGCCACCCTGGCGCCCGAGGTCATCGCCGCCATGAAGGACCCGGTAAGCGAAATCCAGCAGGCCGTCGAATTCCTCGATACGGTTAATTTCGAGGATCGCGAAGTGGTCGAAGGAGCTTTTCGCGGCGCCCGGGCGCCGTTGACCCAGCCGGGACCGATCCACCAGTTGGAGCGCCCGATCCATCACTTTGTTTCCTACCTTGCCGAACGTCTGACGGGTGGCGGCAGGGGTTTGACACGGGCTGGCGCGGAATAAATCAATGACAAGCACGACGGTTATACGGAATGCCTCCTGGGTGGTGGCCTGGGACCATGCGCGCCAGGGACACGTCTATCGCCGCGACATCGACGTCGCCTTCACGGACAAGGACATCGCCTTTGTCGGCGCCGACTACCAGGGCCCCGCCGATGTGGAGATCGATGGCCGCGAGCGCATGGTCATGCCCGGCCTGATCAATATCCACACCCACCCGACCAGCGAGCCCCTGCGCAAGGGCATCACCGACGAAACCCTGAGCCCGGGTTTCTGGCATTCGTCGCTCTACGAGTACCTCACGGTCTTCACCGGCGATGGGGAAGGCGCCCTGGCGGCCATTCGGGTTGCTTTGGCCGAGTTGCTCATGAGCGGCGTCACCACCGTGGCCGATCTTTCCATGCCCTTCGACGGCTGGCTCGACGCCCTTGGCGACAGCGGTATTCGCGCCATCGCGGCGCCCATGTTCCGTGATGCCCGCTGGTTCACCCGTGATGGCCACAATCTGGAATACGATTGGGACGAGAAGGCCGGGCGTGAGAAATTCGAAGGCGCCCAGCGGATAATCGATCTGGCCAACCAGCATCCGTCGGGACGTTTGAGCGGCATGGTTTGCCCGTCCCAGATCGATACCTGCTCCGCTGATCTCATTCGCGATGCCTACGATTACGCGGTTGACCGCAATCTGCCGTTCCAAATTCACGCGGCCCAGAGCGCTACCGAGTTCTACGCAATGCAACGCCGCCACGGCAAAACGCCGATCCAGTGGCTCCATGATATCGGTGGCCTGGGGCGCAATTCCATCATCGGCCACGGCATCTTTCTCGACCATCACCCGTGGCTCCACTGGACCAGTTCCGGCGACAAGGACTTGCTGCGCGATACGGACGCCACCGTGGCCCATTGCCCTACCGTGTTCATGCGCCGGGGCATCGCCATGAACACCTTCGGCGACTATGTGCGTCATGGTATCAACATGGGGATCGGCACCGACACCTACCCTCATAATTTCCTCGAAGAGATGCGCAACGCCTTCACCGTGGCCCGGGCGGTGGCCGGATCGGTGGCCGATCTGACCACTCTGGACGTGTTCAATGCCGCTACCATCGGCGGCGCCCACGCCTTGTTGCGTGATGACATCGGGCGTCTTGCGGTCGGCGCCAAGGCTGATCTGGTGCTCGTCGATGTGCGCGATCCGGCCATGATGCCCCTGCGCGAACCGATCCGCAGCCTGCTCTACGTGGCTGCCGAGCGGGCGGTGCGGGACGTCTACGTGGACGGCGCTCGGGTAGTCGAGAACGGCCGGCCGGTGAATATCGACTACGAGGCGGCGTCCCAGGCAGTGCAGGAGGCCCAGCAGCGCTCCATGGACAACGTGCCCAAGCTCGACTGGGCCGGCCGGACAGCGGACGAGCTGGCGCCCATGGTCCTGCCTATCGTCGACTAGCGGCGGGCGGGGAGCTTGAGAATGCGTGTACTGGTAACCGGAGCGTCCGGGTTTCTCGAGTCGTGGACGGTCAAGGCGCTGGTCCAGGCGGGCCATGAGGTCACGGCCTGCGATCTGCGCCGCCGGGACCGCCTGTTTCGCGCCATCGCCACCGAGGCGCCCGATGATCGAGTATCGTGGCGCGACCTCGACGTCGCTGACAGCGGCGCCGTCGAGGCCATGATTGGCGAGGATGGACCGGAGGTTATCATCCATCTGGCTGCGTTATTGATTCCGCCCTGTTGGGACGATCCGGCGGCGGCGGCTCAGGTCAATGTGGTCGGCCATATCAACGTCTTCGAGGCGGCACGTCGTCATGGCGTGCGACAGGTGGTCTACGCCAGTTCCCTGGCGGCGCGGATTCGTAATGCCGACGGCGCCCACAGCACGATCTACGGCACCTTCAAGGACTGGAACGAGACCTTCGCCGCCACCTACTTCGCCCAATATGGCCTGCCGAGCGTCGGCCTGCGCCCGGCTATCGTCTATGGACCGGGCCGCGAGGCCGGCGCCACGGCCTTCGTCAATCAGGCCATTGCCGCGGTCGTCGCCGGCAAGGATCACCAGTTGCCCCTGCGCTGGCAAAGCCGGCTCGAGTATGTCGAGCAGGTCGCGGGCCTGTTCCACCGCTGCACCGAGGCGGAAATTCCAGGCGCGTTGGCCTCGGACGTCTCCGCCACTTTGACCACCGATGACGACTTCATCGCCGCGCTCGGTCGGGTTGTGCCCGGTTGCCAGGTTGTGGCCGCGCCCCATGGGCCGGTCAAGGCGGCGACCGAGGAGGATATTGCCGCGTTACAGGAATTAGTTGGCCCATGGCGCCATATCGATCTCGACGACGGCATCCGCCGGGCTATCGAGGGCATGGCCCTGCTGGAACCGTCCCCAATCACATGACAAGGGAACAAACACCATGACACTTAGCGCCGACGTCATCGCCTTCGTCGAGGAGCCGCTTATCTGCGTCCTCGCCACCACCGGGGCCGACGGCAGCCCCCATGCTATGCCCATGTGGTACCTCTACCAGGACGGCGACATCCTGTTCGCCGCCGGGCGGAAATCCCAGAAGGTCAAGAATATCGAGCGCACGGGCAGGGCTACCGTGGTGGTCGACCGCCGCGAAATCCCCTACTACGCAGTGATGCTGCCGGGGACGGCGACCATCGAGGCCGCTATGAGCGCCGAGGATCAGTACGCCCTATATTCGCGCTATCTCGATGAAGAGGAGGCGCAGCGCTATATGGCTCGTAGCGGCGTCGATACCGTCGCCATCCGGGTGACGTCCGACCGTTTCGTAGAATTTCATGGCAACGCCGGCACCTGATGCAGTCAGTCTTCCGGGCGGAGGGTCTAGGCGCGGGTTACTTCCGCCAGCGCCCGGCCCTGGGTGCGGGCGATGGTGAGTTCCACATCCGACGGCCGGTCGTCCGGGTGTAGGTCGCGGCGCCGAACACGCCGCCGCCATGAGCCCCCGACATATCGGCGATTTCCGGCGCCCGCATGCCGACAGGTACGATGGTCAGGCCCTGGACGGCGAGAACACTCCACAGCGACTGGATGGCGGCTTCGACGCCGACGCCAACCGCGCTTGAGACGAACACCGTGGCCGGCTTGCCGATGAAACTGCCGTCCAGGTACTGCTTGACCGTCTGGTCGAGGAAGAAGCGCATGGTCGAGGAGACGTTGCCGTAGTGTACCGGTGAGCCGATGGCCAGCCCATCGCAGACAATCAGGTCGTCAATGGTCGCGGTCTCCGCATAGCGCTTGTCTTCGAAATCGGGCCCGAAAATCAGCTTGGCGTCGGACAGTTCCGGCACCTGCTTGAGCACTGCGTCGCAGCCGTCGAGGCCGCCGGCGCCTTCGGCCACAGCCTGGGCGAGCCGCCAGCAATGCTCCGAGACGCTGTGAAACAGGACCAGGACCGTCGCCATAGTGCTCTCCCTTGCGGTGTCAGCTTGTTTGCCGGGCCTGGGCGGCAGCCAGGGGCAGTCCCGATCCGGCGTCCTGGTTGGCCGGCCAGGGGGCTGCCGTGGCCATCTCGTAGAGGGTCGTGCGCTGGACCGGTACCCGGCCGGCGTCACTGATCATGGCCGCCATGCGGTCGGGTGTAATCTCCTGGCCGTGGCTGGCCCCGGCGGCGCGGCTGATGGACTCGTTGGTCAGAGAGCCGCCCATGTCGTTGGCGCCGACGTCGAGGCAGGCGAGGGCGCCGTCGGGGCCCATCTTGGGCCATGACGCCTGAATGTTGGTGATGTGCGGGTGCAGGGCGAGCCGCGCCACCGCGTGCATGAGCAGGCCCTCGCGATAGGTCGGCCCCTTGCGCGCCTGGCCCTTGAGGTAGATCGGCGCCTCCATGTGGACGAAGGGCAGGGGCACGAACTCGGTAAAGCCGCCGGTCTTTGTCTGCAGGTCGCGCAGGTGCAACAGATGGCGGGCCCAGTGGTGGGACCGGTCCGTGTGGCCGAACATGATGGTCGAGGTGGTGCGGAATCCGACCTCATGGGCGGCTTCCATGACCGCGAGCCATTGGCGGGTATTGAGCTTGTCGGGGCAAATGATGTCGCGGATCTCGTCATCAAGAATCTCGGCGGCGGTGCCCGGCAGGGAGCCGAGGCCGGCCGCGCCGAGCTGTTCGAGAAAAGCGTGGAGGCCGAGGCCTAGGGTCTCGGCCCCGTGCCACACCTCAAGAGGCGAGAAGGCGTGAATGTGCATGTCCGGCACCGCCGTCTTCACGGCGCGGCAGATGTCGAGATAGGTCTCGCCCGTATAGGCCGGGTGGATACCGCCCTGCATGCAGACTTCCGTGGCGCCTTTCTCGCTGGCTTCCCGGGTGCGCCGGGCGATTTCGTCGAGGCCGATGTCATAGGGCCGACCGCGCAGGTTCTCGCTCATCTTGCCCTTGGAGAAGGCGCAGAAACCGCAACGGAACTGGCAGATGTTGGTGTAGTTGATGTTGCGGTTGGAGACATAGGCGACGGTATCGCCGTTGACCGCCTGGCGCAGCTCGTCGGCGGCGGCGAAGACCGCTTCGGCGGCGCCGTCCCGGGCGCCGAACAGGCGGGTGATTTCCGCCTCGCCCAGGTCGTCGCCGGCGCTGGCCCGAATCAGGATGCGGTCAAGTTCGCCATAGCGTCTGGGGGATGCCCTGGGGCCGTTGGGAAGGGCCAAATTGGCGCCGGGGGACCATGGGTCCGGACTGGCGAATCCGTCGCTGTCCAGGGCCCGCAGCACCGGGGTGCGCAAGGGTTCGTGGAGCCAGCGTTGCGGGTCGAGAGCGTAGGCCGGGTAGATTGCCAGGCGCTCGGTCAATGTTTTGCCCGCCGCCGCCGTTTCCTGCGCGAGTCGTTGGATTTCCGGCCACGGGGCCTCTGGATTGACGAAGTCGGGGGTCACCGGCGACACCCCGCCCCAGTCATTGAGACCGGCTTCGACCAGCCGCACAGCGGCGCCAGGGCTCAGGTTGGGCGGCGCCTGGATGTTCATGGCTGGACCGAACACCAGGCGGGCCACGGCGATGGTCCACAGCAGCTCGTCAAGGTCCGGCTCCGGCGCGTTGGCCATGCGGGTGTCCGGCTTGGCCCGGAAGTTCTGGATGATGATTTCCTGAATATGGCCGTGGGCCTCATGGAGATCGCGCAGGGCCAACAGGGATTCGATACGCTCAAGCCGGGACTCGCCGATACCGATGAGAATGCCCGAGGTAACCGGCACCCCGGCCTCGCCGGCCAGGCGAATGGTTTCAAGTCGCGCCACCGGGACCTTGTCGGGGGAGCCGAAATGAGGGCCGCCCTTGGCGCACAGGCGCTCGGAGCCGCTTTCCAGCATCAGACCCTGGGACACCGAGACCTCGCGCAGGTCGGCGATTTCGTCGGCGTTCATGACCCCGGGGTTGAGATGGGGCATAAGCCCGGTCTCATGGAGTACCATCCGGGCCATCTCGATGAGGTAAGAGATCGTGGTGTCGTGGCCAAGCTCTGCCAGGGCCTCACGGGCCGCCCGGTAGCGCAGCTCAGGCTTGTCGCCGAGAGTGAACAGGGCCTCCTTGCAGCCCGCCGCCGCCCCGGCCTTGGCCACCGCCAGAATCTCCTCGCGGGTCATGTAGGGGGCCTGAAGTTTGCGCGGCGGCTGGGCGAAGGTGCAGTAGTGGCAGACGTCGCGGCACAGATGGGTGAGGGGGATGAACACCTTGCGCGAATAGGACACCACATCGCCGTGGCCTTCGTCGCGGAGCGCAGCCGCGGCGGCCATGAGGCCTTGCAGGTCGTCATTATCGGCCAGAGCCAGAGCGGCGTCATGGTCAAGCGGCGGCCGGCCGCCCGTGACCCGCGCCGCGATGCCGCTGTTCGCCAGATAACGCAGCGCCGCCGTATGACCGAGCTCGGGCTGTTCGAGCAGCGCCGTCAGGTCCGCCGGGGTATCGATGTCGAGACCGAGCCGCCGGTTCTCCACAACGCGAGGCTCAATGCCCAGGCCGCGTGCCGTCGCCAGATGGCGGACAAAACTGTTGTCACCGAACGAGAAGTTCATGGCGTCTGGGGGCGAGCAGACGATGCAGTTGGAACCCATTTCATCGCGTGCCGGAACGATGGTGATAGCGGGGCCTTCGCCGTGATGGGCCCCATGGTGGGCCAACACCGCCTCGATATCGGCGGCGGTGACCAAAGGCACGTCGCCGGGCAGGGTAATCATGGCGTCGATGCCTTCGGCGGCCATGGTATCTGCTGCCGCCTTGACCGCCGCCGTCTGGCCGCCATTGCTGCCCTGGATGATGACCCGAGCGCCATGGCGCTGGGCTAGGTCGGCAACATCATCATCGCGGGTGACCACGGCGATTCCGGCCAGGCCTTTCACGGCCGTCAGAGCGTCGAACACGTCGCCGACCATGGCGCGGAACAAGGCCTGGCGCTCGGCCGGGTCAAGCGCGCTTTCCAGCCGCTGTTTGGTGGTATGGCCGAGGGTCTTAACCGGGAGTACAGCCCACATGGTCACGTCTTACCGCCCTTTACTGATCCGAACCTACTGTTACATGGCGCAACCAGCGGAAAAATCAAAACCTTTCCCTGTGGCTGTCGATAATCAGGCCATTCGTGGCACCACTTCGGCTGCGAACCGCTCCATCTGGTCATGAACGGTGCTTATGTGGTCGAGGCCATGGCGATGAAAATCGAGCACGAAATGCTCGATGCCGACGTCGCGGTATTGCCCGAGAACGTCGGCGCAGCGCTCGGGGCTGCCGGCGGCCATAGGGTCGAGCGCCTCGCCCTGCCAGCCGAAATAGTGCCGCGACAGGTCTTCCGGTGTCATATCGCCATCGGCGAACAGGTTGGCATAGAGCAGGATGCCGAGCCTTGAATTGCCGCCGTATTTCTCGTTGGCGGCGGCGTGGTTGGGGGCCAGTTTCTCGCGAATGCGGCGCAGGCTGGGCCAGGTCAGCTCCAGCATGCCGCCGTACTGGGCCGCCCGGCGCGCCCCGGCCTTCGCGGCGCCGGCCCACCAGAACTCGGGATGGGGTTTCTGCACCGGCTTGGGCTCGACCGCCAGATCGTGCCCCTTGTAGAACTCGCCTTCAAACGAGACCAATTCGTCCTCGTGCCATAGCCGCATGATGAAATCTAGGACCTCGTCGGACAGCTTGCCGCGCTTGCCCTCGATGCCGATGTTGTACAGCGCCTTGGCGGGCTCGCCAGGGACAGCGGCGCCAAGGCCGAAACCGGCAATGACCCGCCCCTGGGTCGCCGCGTCGAGACTGGCGAGATATTTGGCCCAGACGTAGGGGTGGAGCCAGGGCGTCACCGCCACGTTGAAGCCGATTTTGATGCGCGACGTGGCCTGGGCAATCATCGGCAGCAGCACCAGGGCGTCGTACTGATAGTCCTTGTACTCGGTCGGAATGCTCTTCCAGACGAAGCCGTCCGGCGGCCGTTCCGGGCCGTAAGGCAGGATCGGCACGTGAGGAATGGTCACCGAATAATAACCCAGTTCCTCGGCGTGAACCGCCAGTTCGACCATCTCCTGGGCTTCCGCCGGCTTAACCCCCCATTGCATGGGAAAGACGCTGAAATCTCCGATGTCCATGGTCACATACTACCCGTTCTGGCCCATCATCGGTACGACCTCATTGGCAAAGCGCTCCATCTGATCATGCGTGTGGTTCGCATGGGCGAGTCCATGACGATGGAGGTCGAGGATGAAGTGTTCGATGCCGGCATCGCGATAATTTCCCAGAACCGCGGCGCAACGCTCCGGACTGCCGGCCGCGATCGGATCGAGAGCTTCGCCCTGCCAGCCGAAATAGTGCCGTGACAGGTCGGCCAGCGACATATCGCCGTCGGCCATCAGGTTGGCATACATCAGGATGCCGAGCTTTGAGTTGCCACCGTATTTCTCGTTGGCGGCGGCGTGGTTAGGCGCCAGTTCCTCGCGCACTCGGCGCAGGCTGGGCCAGGTAACTTCAAACATGCCGCCGTATTGCGCCGCCCGCCGCGCGCCCGCCTTGGCGACACCGGCCCACCAGAACTCGGGATGGGGTTTCTGCACCGGTTTGGTCTCGACCACCAGATCAAGCCCCTTGTGGTACTTGCCTTCAAAGGACAGCGGTTCGTCCTCGTGCCATAGCCGCATGATGATGTCGAGAGCCTCATCGGACATCTCGCCGCGTTTACCCTCGATGCCGATATTGTGCAGCGCCTTGGAAGGCTTGCCCGGCGCCACCGCGCCGAGGCCGAAGCCGGCGATGACCCGGCCCTTGGTCGCGGCGTCGAGACTGGCCAGATACTTGGCCCAGACAAAGGGGTGAAGCCAGCCCGTCACCGCCACATTGAAGCCGATTTTGATGCGCGACGTGGCCTGGGCGATCATCGGCAGCAGGACCAGGGAGTCGTGCTGGTAATCCTTGTACTCGGGCGGGAAGTGGGCCCAGACGAAGCCGTCCGGTGGCCGCTCATGGCCGTAATAGAGGATCGGCACGTGGGGAATGGTGATCGAGTAAAATCCCAACTCCTCGGCGTGAACCGCGACCTCGACCATTTCTTGGGCCTCCGCCGGCTTGACCCCCCATTGCATTGGGAAGACGCTGAAGTCGCTGATATTCATGGTCACGCAGTACCCATTTGTACGAGAGAGGGCTATCCGAGCAACGGCACCACTTCGCCCGCGAAGCGCTCCAACTGCTCGTGAATGGTGTTGACGTGGTCGAGTCCGTGGCGGTGGAAGTCGAGAACGAAGTGCTCGACACCCGCGTCCCGATAGCGTCCGATGACCTCGGCGCAGCGCTCGGGGCTGCCGGCCGCGACGGATTCAAGACCGTCGCCCTGGAGGCCGAAGAAATGGCTATCCATGTCTTCCGGCGACAGGTCGCCATCGGGCATCAGCTTGGCATAAAGGTGGAGGGCGAGCTTGGCGTTGCCGCCATATTTTTCGTTGGCCGCTTTGAGCCCTGGCACCAGGTCTTCGTGCACATCGCGGACGGTAGAATAGCTAACCTCGAGCATGCCGCCGTATTGCGCCGCCCGGCGAATCGATGGCTTGGCGAGGCCGGCCCACCAGATTTCGGGATAGGGTTTCTGGACCGGCTTGGGCGATATGGCCAGATCGACGCCCTTGTAGTAGTCGCCGTCGAACGAGACCAACTCGTCCGAGGTCCACAGGCGGGTGATGAAATCGAGCGCCTCGTCGGACATCTTGCCGCGCTTGGTGCCGTCGATGCCGAAACTGTCCAGCGCCTTGATGGGCTCTCCCGGACCGGCGGCGAAGCCAAGGCCGAAGCCGGCGATGACTCGTCCGCCGCTGGCCGCATCGAGGCTGGCCAGGTACTTGGCCCAGACGAAGGGATGGGTCCATGGCGTGACCAGCACGTTGGAGCCGACCATGATATGCGACGTCGCCTGGGCGATTATCGGCAACAATACGAGAATGTCGTACTGATAATCCTGGTACTCCTGGGGGATGCCGCTCCACACGGCCATGACAGGTCCGATGCCCGGTCGTTCCTGGCCATGAGGCAGGATCGGCACATGGGGGATGGTGAACGAGTAATAGCCCAACGCCTCGGCGTGAAGCGCCAGATCGACGAGTTCCTGGGGTTCCGCCGGCTTAACGCCCCATTGCATGGGGAAGACACTAAAGTCCGAGATGTCCATGGTAGCCGTTCTCCTCCTCCTCCTGGCCGATGGTTTCGGGTCCCGTCAGCCGCCACCGTCGCGCATTTTCGCCCCAAAGCCAAGCACCTCTCGCGCGAGGTTCTCGCGGTCCGCCACGCTCACCATTACCGTTTTGGTGACATGGACATGGAGGCCGCCGTCGCGCAGGTCGTCGGCGATGGCGGCGTCGGCCTGGTCGATGACGAAGCCGTCGATCAAATCGCCGTAGTGGGCCGCCACCGCGGCCGCTGTCGCCGGCATGCCCAGCTCGCCCATCATCTTCGCCGTGGGCCCCTTGATGGCGCGGCCGCCGACAATGGGCGACACGGCAATTTTGGGCGCCGGGCAGGCCGCCAGGGCGGCGCCTATGCCGGGCAGAGCCAGGATCGGGTCGATGCTGATAAACAGGTTGGACGGACAGATGATTACGGCCGCCAATTCAGGATCATTCAGGGCGTCGAGGAATCCGGGCTGCGGCCGTGCGGTTTCGATGCCATGGAAGCGAAAGCCGGTAACGGTTGGCTCGCAGCGCTCACGCACGAAGTAGTGCTGGAAATCGAGCGGCCCGTCCGGGGTTTCGACGATGGTGCGGACCGCATCGTCGCTCATGGGCAGGATGGTCGTCGTGATGCCCAGGCGGGCGCTGAGGTCGGCGGTGATAGCACCGAGGCTCTCGCCGGCGGCCAGACGCCGGCCGCGCTCCACATGCATGGCCAGGTCGCCGTCGCCTAGCTGAAACCAGGTTTCGCCGCCCAGGGCATTGAGGGCCGCCATGAAGGCCCAAGTCTCGCCGGCGCGACCATAGCCCAATTCGGTGTTGGCAAGCCCCGCCAGGGTATAGACCAGGGTGTCGATATCGGGCGATACGGGGAGGCCGAGATGGACGAAATCGTCGCCGGTGTTAGCCACCACTGTGAGCTGTTCCGACGCCATCACGCGATTCAGACCAAGGGCCAGCTTGGCGCCGCCGACGCCGCCGGACAGCGCGAGATAATGATCGCTCATCGAAACAGGTCCTCGTCCTTGGGCCGCACCAGGGCCGATGCGGGCGTCTCGGGGGCGGTGCTGGTGAAGCCGCGTATCACCACCACCGGGCAGCCTTCGTCGGCCTGACCCTGGAGCAGGGAGGCGGCGGCGGCAAGTTCGTCGGCGACCGCCTGAGTGCTGACTTCCAGGGGCCGGCCGTCCAGGTCGTTGCGGCCGCGCAAATCGTCGAGCACCGGCACGCCGGCGGCGCCCAGGGTGATGCCCACGGTGCCACCGCGCCACGCCCGGCCGACGCTGTCGTTGATGATTACCGCCATGCGTGCGCCGGTACGGGTTGCCAACTCTTCACGCAGCTGATGGCAGGTGCCGTCCGGATCGAGCGGCAACAACAATACGCGCTCGTCGTTGGCGCCGTCGCCGATATTTGAATGATCGATGCCGGCGTTGGCCAGAACCATGCCGAGACGGTGGATGACGATCAGCAGGCCGGGCCGCCAGCGCAGCGCCTCGGTAGATTCCGAGAGGATGAGCTCGACCAGCCGGGGGTCCTTGTCACATTCGCCGGCCAGCTCACGGGCCCGCGCCGACGGCGTCACGTCGCGAAGGTCCGCATGGCGGCCTTCGGCCTTGGAGACGATTTTCTGGGCGATGACGATGACATCGCCGTTTTCAGGCGATTGCCCGGTGGCGCCGTACCCGTCGATAATCAGCCCGGCAAGGTCGTCGCCGGGCGCCACCAGGGGTATGCCCTGGAGGGCGAACAATTCCATCGACCCACCGCTCATACTCGCCGCCTTCGCATTGTCGTCATCATCCCGTTTACATGTCCGCTACCCTGGTATAAGCCAGCAATAGGCCATAAGGCGAGGAATCCTAAATCGCATTCTTAAATAGTCGAGAGGTAATCCCATGGTGGCAATATCCGATCTCAGCGTCATGCTGTTTCCCTGGGGCGCCAAGAACCCCGATGTAAGTGAAATCGTCGCGGCGGCGGTGCTCGCCGAGGAACTCGGTTTTCACTCGGTGTCGCTGCCCACGCATATGACCATGCCGCCGGGCTGGTTGTTCACCACATTCGAAAATCAGGACGTGCTCGACGCCATGGTGATCCTGCCGGCCATTGCCCAGGCCACGTCGCGTATTCGCCTGGGGACCAATTCGGCGCTGTTGCCCCTGCTGCCGCCTTATCAATGGGCCAAATATTTTTCGACTCTGGACGTCATGTCCGGCGGCCGGGTTATTGTCGGTGCCGCCATGGGCTGGTGGGAGGAGGATTTCACCTCGGTGGGGGTCAACCAGCGCAAGCGCGGCCGCATGTTCGACGAACAACTCGAGGTAATAACCCGGCTGTGGACCGAGGAGCGGGTGACCTTTGAGGGCGAGCAATATCAGCTTGCCGACATGACCATGGAACCCAAGCCGGTGCAGGACCCCTACCCGACCATCTGGATCGGCGGCGGTGTAAAGTCGATCGAGCGCACGGCGCGCTACGGTCAATATATCGTGCCGTTCTGGCCCAGCGAGACCGAGGCCCGGGACTTATGGGTGCCCAAGCTGCGCGAGGCTGGCGACAAATGGCAGCGCGACCCCCGGCTCGGCGCCTTCACTTTTGTCTACGTCGCCGAGAACGAGGCGAATTTTCAGACCATGCTGCCCCGGCTGCGCGACAGCGTCGCCTTCGTCGACCCCGATACCGACCCCATGGGCGTTACCGTTAGCGGCTCGCCCGAGCGCTGTGCCGAACGGCTGAACGCGCTCAATGCGGCCGGAGTCGATCATTTTGTCCTCGAGTTTCAGTTCCATGGGCTCGAGACCGTCACCTTCGGCATGGAGCAGATGAAAACCTTTGCCCAGGAAGTAGTGCCGCTGTTGTAGGCTCACCACCGAGTATCCAGTCAAAATTGAGTAATGCCATGAGTGAACGAACAATCGAGCGTGATCCCCAGTCTGAACGGGTGTGCCAGCGCTATCGCGCGCTGATGGAGGAGGGCGCCGACCCCCACGAGTGGGCCTTTGCCTGGCGGACCGAGCTGAATCGCGGTGGGTTCCGGGCTTCCGACCTGCTGATGGACGAGGTCGTCGCGCCGGGCCGCTGCATCGGCTGTGCGTCCTGCATCACTATCTGTCCGGCGGACGTGTTCGACTATGTGGACGAGCAGGCGGTCGATACCCGCGCCGACGCCTGTGTCTACTGCGTGCTCTGCGCCGATGTCTGTCCGGTATTGCGGCCGCCGGACAATGACCTCAAGAACTTTCTCGACTTCAAGGCGCCGGCCACGGACGACGGCTACGGCGCCTATTCCTACGGGGTTTATTCCCGGGCTACCGATCCCGATATCGCGGCCCGCTGCCAGGACGGCGGCATGGTCTCGGCGCTGATCGTTCATGGCCTGGAAAGCGGCGCCCTGAACGGCGCCATTCTCGGCGACGTGCTACCCGACGACCGTCAGATCGGCCGTCACAAGCTGGCGCTCGACCGCGACGACGTGTTGAGCTGTGCTGCTTCGCGTTACACTTATTCGCCCAACACCCTGGCCCTGCAGGAAGCCATGCACCGCGACATCAAGCCGCTGGCGGTGGTCGGGGTGCCGTGTCAGGTGGATGGTGTGCGGCTGCAGCAGCATTCCAGCATTCGCCTCGC
The DNA here is from genome assembly GCA_964645285.1 of uncultured Alphaproteobacteria bacterium. Taxonomy (GTDB): domain Bacteria; phylum Pseudomonadota; class Alphaproteobacteria; order JAAXGF01; family JAAXGF01; genus JAYZAP01. The sequence continues at coordinate 19,279 of CAZYDR010000018.1, read as the reverse complement.
CATGGCCGACTGGTACCGCGAGAACATCGCCCTGACGTTCGGGCTGTTCTGTTCCGAGAGCTTTACCCACGAGAGTATCCAGAAGTTCGCCGAGATCGTCGAGTGCGACCCCAAGGAGATCCAGAACATCAATATCAAGGGCAAGGTGGTGGCGCGCCTCGACAGCGGCGAGGAACGGGTTATCTCGCTCAAGAAATATCGCGATTTCGCCCGTCCGGCTTGCCTCTACTGTCTCGACTACGCCGCCGAAAACTGTGATATCGGTGGCGGCGGTATCGGTATCGACGGCTGGACTTACTCGCTGATCCGCACCGAGCGCGGCCATCAGGCGTTCCAGGCGGCGCTTGACGACGGCCGTATCGAGACCCGGCCACTCGAAGACGAGCCGCGCGGTGAGATGCTGACGAAAAAGCTGTCCGGCGAGAAGAAGCGCAACCGGCCGCTGCCGGCGCAGATGCCGACCCTGGCGGAACGCACGGAACTCGGTTGGCTGTGTCCCAAGACGTTCTATCTCAAAGGCCCCGGCGCGCCGCCCAAGGAAGATGCCCCACCCCAGGCAGATGCAGACGCGCCCGCCGGGAAACCCGCCAAATGAGCGCCGCCGTTCCTCAAGCCAGCGTCGAGGCCGATATCACGCCCGGCGCCCAGCGGGTGCTGTCCGACATCAACGTCAAGGTCGCCGGCCAGGGCGGTGACGGCTCCCTGACCATCATTACCCTGCTGACCCAGGTGCTGAGCCGGCGCGGCTTCCACCTCTATTCGGCCCGTGATGTGGCGTCGCGCATCAAGGGCGGCCACGCCGCCGCCACGCTTCGCGGCTCCATCGTGGTGCGCGGTGGCATGGGCGACAATATCGACCTGCTGGTGGCCTTCGACGAGGAGGCTATTGAACTGGCGGGCGCCGCGGTGGCGCCCGACGGCATCGTTATCTACGACGCCTCGCGTGGGCCGCTGCCCAAGGGCTGCCTGGCCGATACCGTGCGGGTCTTCGCCGTGCCCTTCGGGCGCATGGCGGTACGCGATCTGCGCCGCGATCTGTTCAAGAACAGCGTTGCCTTCGGCCTGCTGGCGCGCATTCTGGGTATCGCCGACGACGAAGCGAAAAGCTGCATGCGTCATCGCTTCCGGCGGTTGCCCGAGCGCTTGGTCAACGCCAATCTCGATGCCATGAATAAGGGCTTCGACTTCGCCGGCGACAGCGGTCTGGCGGAAGGCGAGGGTCCGTGGCGGCTTGCCGCGACGGATCATGTGGAGCGTGTGTTGATGGGCGGCAACGACGCCGTTGCCTTTGGTTTTCTGGCGGCCGGTGGGCGATTCTATGCCGGCTATCCCATCACCCCGGCGACCGAGGTGCTTGACTGGCTGAGCGCACATCTGCCGGCCTTCGGCGGCGTCGCTATCCAGGCCGAGGATGAGCTTTCGGCTATCAATATGGCGATCGGCGCGGCGATGACCGGAGCCCGCTCCATGACCGGTTCGTCGGGACCGGGTATCTCGCTGATGCAGGAGGCTTTCAGTCATCTTGGCTCGGCCGAGATCCCCCTGGTCATCGTTGATTGCCAGCGCGCCGGACCGTCCACGGGCATGCCGACCAAGCCGGAGCAGAGCGACCTCGCCATGTTGGTGTTGGGCGGCAACGGCGACATTCCCCGTGTCGTGCTGACGCCGGGCAATCCGCGCGAATGTTTCGATCTCGGCGTGCTGGCGACTAATCTCGCCCAGCGTCTACAGGCGCCGGTGATTATCGCCCTGGACCAGGCGGTGGGTCAGGATTCGGCGACCGTCGAGCCGTTCGATATTGACGGCATCACCATTGAGCAGGGCAAGCGCCTGAGTCCCGAAGACGTGGCCGGCCTGGAGGAATACCGGCGCTACCGGATCACCGACGACGGGGTGTCGCCGTGGGCGGTGCCGGGCACACCGGGCGGTGAGAGCCTGGTTACCGGCAATGAGCGCAACGAGTGGGGTCTGGTCAGCGCCGACCCCGAGAACCGCGCTCGCATGATCGACAAGCGGGCGCGCAAGGTCGAACTGGTTCGTGACAGCCTGCCCGACGGCCATCATTTTGGCGATCCGGATGCAGAGATCGGCCTGCTTGGTGTCGGCATGGAGGCCGGTGTCATGATCGAGGCCGCCGAGCGGCTCGCGGGCGCCGGCATCGGTGTCCAGGTGCTGCGGCCCCTGACCCTGTGGCCGCTGACCGAAGAAACCCTGGCGTTCATTCGCGCTCGCCGCCGGGTCTACGTCATCGAGCACAGCGCCAGCGCTCAGCTCTATCGAATTTTGGCTGCCGGCGGCGCCTCATCCGAGACCATGGCAAGCATTCTCAAATACGACGGTACGCCGTTCCGTCCGGCCGAACTGGTCGACGCGGTGACGGCCGGGGAAGGGGGCAACCCATGACCAGGACATTCACTCCGGCCCGGCCCATATGGTGCGCCGGTTGCGGCGACTTCGGCGTCCAGAGCGCCCTGGTCAACGCTCTCGATCATCTCGGCATCGCGGCCCACGACGTCATGGTGCTGGCCGGCATCGGTTGCTCGGGGACCTTGCAGAACAACATCAGCAACTACGGCTATCACGCCATGCATGGCCGGGTGCTGCCCACCGCCACCGGGGTGGTGCTGGCCAATCCGGACCTCACGGTGATCGCCACCGGCGGCGACGGTGACGGCTATGCCATCGGCGGCGGCCATCTGGTGCACACCTTCAAGCGCAATCCCAGCATGGTCTACATGGTCATGAACAACGGCACTTACGGGCTGACCAAGGGCCAGGATTCGCCCACCGTGGAGCAGCACCGCAATGACCATGTGGAACAGGCCATCGACGCGGTCGCCCTCGGCTTGTCGATACCGGGCAGCAGCTTCATCGCCCGCGCCTTCACCCGCTGGCCCGACCACATGCAGGAGCTGGTGGTCGCCGCCCTGGAACACGCCCGCGAGAAACGCGGCTTCGCCTTCCTCGAAATCATGTCGCCCTGCGTCACCTACAACGACACCTATCCGGCCTGGGAGACGGCGCTCGACAATCTCGACGAGCGGCCCGGCTACGATCCCACCGACCGAGTGGCGGCGTTCGGCGCGGTCACCCCCATGGCGGCCGAGGGGCGCATGGCCGCGGGAATGATCTATCGCGGCGACAGCGCGGCCTACGAGGCGGCCTGGCAGCACGCCGACCACGCGCCGCCTGCGCTCCAGGATGTGGAGCCGTCCGGCCATGTTTCGAGCTATCGCGCCATATTGGAGCGCTACGCCGTATGACGGAGGAGAGACCATGGATCAGAGCATATTCGAGGACATCGTCAAGCAGCCGCTGAACGCTGTCCTGGCGACCAGTCGCCGGGTCGGCGCGGCCCAGCTAAGCCCGATCTGGTACCTCTATGAGGACGGCCGCATCTATATCACCTGCGCCGAGAACAGCGCCAAGGCGCGCAACATTCGGCGCGATTCACGGGTCAGCCTGTGTTTCGACGAAGGCCATCCCGACGGCCGTTCGGTGACGGTCTACGGCAATTCCGAGATACTGGAAGAACCCAGCCCTTGGATCGACGATCTGAGATGGCGGATCACGCTCCACTACCACGAAGACGATGCCACCGCCCGCCACTACGACGAAACCAAGCCCGACTGGGGGCCCTCGGTGATGCTCGCCATAACCCCCGAAAAGATCATCGACCACAGCGAAGAGTGACGTAAGCAAGGGGGTTCACCACCAAGGCACCAAGGCACAAAGAAGCACGAAGGACCTATTTTTCTCCTAGGTGTCTTTGTCTCTTGGTGGTGGACCTATCTTACGACCAGCGGTCGAAGCGGCTCACCTGTTCCACCGGCAGGCGGGTCACCGGGCCGAATTTGCCCATGGGATAACCCAGCGGGATAAGGCCGAAGGCGCCCATGTCGGCGGGCAGGTCGAGAACCTTGGCGAAGGCGTCGTAGTCGCTCAGGGAATAAGTCGTCAGCACCGCGCCGAGGCCCTCGGCCCGGGACGCCAGCAATAAGTTCTGCACGCCGGGCCAGACCGATGATCCGGCGCCGCACATGTCTTCCGCCGTGGGCGGCGCTTCGAACTGGTGGCACGGCACCATGAGGGTGGAAATTTCGTGCATGTGCTCGGCCAGCCACAGCACCGCGTTGAGCATGCGCCCGCGCGTCGCCGAGTCATGATGGGGCAGAGCCTCGGCCCGCTCAATCCGGCCCCGCACCAGCGCCTCCGACGCCGCCCGGTTCAAGTCCGCAATGCGCTGCTTCTGCGCCGCGTCCCGCACGATAATCCACCGCGCGCCCTGCTTGTTGCTGCCCGTGGCCGCTTGGGTCGCCGCATCGACCAGCTTGAGCAACGTCGCCTCCGGAACCGGCGCGGGCGACAGCCGCCGCATGGCCCGGCAATTATGCATAACGTCGAACACGCCCATTTGCTCAGTCATCTTGTGTCTCCTATTTGCATGACATTGTACTCGCTAATCGATAGCGCCGGCCCCGCGCAGGTCTTCGATCTCCCCGTCCTCGAAGCCCATGGCGGCCAATGTGTTGTCGGTGTCGGCGCCCAATTCATGGGCGCCGTGGCACACCTCGCTGGGGGTGCGGTTGAAGCGCGGGGCCGGGGCCGGCTGGGGGGTGCCGTCGATCTCGATGTAGGTGTCTCGCGCCACATTGGCCGGGTGGTTGGGGGCTTCCATGAAGTTGAGCACCGGGGCGAAGCAGACGTCGCTGCCTTCCATGATGTGGCACCACTGGGCCTGGGTTTTGCTTTTGAAGACTTCGGCCAGGCGCTCGGTCATTTCTGGCCAGCGCGCCTGGTTGTTCTGGTCGGCGAAGGTCGCCGCGTCGAGGCCGGCCTTGTCCATGAGCAGGGCGTAGAACTGGGGTTCGATGGCGCCGATGGCGACGTATTCACCGTCGGCGCATTGATAGGTGTTGTAATAGGGCGCGCCGCCGTCGAGCATGTTGGATTGGCGCCGGGTCTCGTCCCACCGGCCCGTGGCCTGAAGGCCATGAAAAATCCACATCAACTGGGCGGCGCCATCGACCATGGCGGCGTCGATGACCTGGCCCCGGCCCGATGTGGCGCGCTCCAGCAGGGCCGCCAGGATGCCGTTGACCAGCAGCATGCCGCCGCCGCCCATGTCGCCGATGAGGTTGAGCGGCGGGATCGGCTTGGCGTCCTTGTGGCCCATGGCATAGAGGGCGCCGGTGATGGCGATGTAGTTGATATCGTGGCCCGCCGCCGTGGCCAGGGGCCCGTCCTGGCCCCAGCCGGTCATGCGGCCGTAGATGAGTTTGGGATTGCGCGCCAGGCAGGGCTCCGGCCCGATACCCAGCTTCTCGCAGACGCCGGGGCGGTAGGGGTCGATGAGTACGTCGGCGTGTTCGACCATGCGCAGCAGGGTCTCGCCGCCGCGCGGATCCTTGAGGTTGACCACCATGGATTTCTTGCCGCGCAGGCTGGGGTCCTTGGTGGCGACCGGGTCCGGCGCGCCGGGGCGCTCGATGCGGATAACCAAAGCCCCCATGTCGGCGAGGATCATACCGGCCATGGGCGCCGGCCCGATGCCCGCCAGCTCGATGATCGTATAACCGTCCAGCGGGCCCATGGGTTTCTTCCTTTCCTATTCAACCCCGACGATCAGCCCGTCGATGGCGTAGACCCCACCGCCGTGCGCCATGACGAACAGGGGATTGATTTCCAGCTCGCTCAGGGCGCCGCCTTGGGTTTCGGCAAATCGGGCGAGAGCGAATATGGTGTCGGTCAGAGCCTCCACGTCGCCGGGCGGGCCGCCGCGATGGCCCTCAAGAAGCGTGGCGACGCGAAGCTTGGCGATGGCCCGGGCGATATCGTCGCGGGTGGCCGGCAACAGAAGCGTCGCGCTGTCCTGCAGCAGTTCCACCAGAACGCCGCCGCTGCCGATGGTGAGGTAGGCGCCGAACTGCTCGTCCCGGCCGATGGCGACGATCAACTCGGCGACCGGGCTGCCGACCATTGCCTCAACCAGGAACGAGCGCGACGCCTCGGGCAGCCGCCGCGCCATGTCCTCGGCCGCCTGTTGCACCTCGGCGCGGGATTTAAGGCCCACGGCGACGGCCCCGGCCTCGGTCTTGTGGGCGATCACCGCCCCCGCCGCCTTGATGACTACCGGGTAGCCGATGTCGTCGGCGGCCTGAGCCACGGTTTCCAAGGTGGCCAGCGCCCCGGACGGCACCTTGATACCGAGTCCCGCCAGGGTCTGCTTGGCCTGCCACTCGGTCAGGGTGGTGTGATCCGCCGCGGAAACTGAAACGCCGCTCAACAGCCGGCTCTCCGGCGGCTGCGACAGGATGTATTGCCGTTGCCGGCCATACCAAACCCCATGGGCAATGGCTTGCATGGCGTCGCTGAGACCGAGAAGCGGCGCGACCCCGTTGGTGACCAGGCGTTCGCGGGCGTAGTCGGGCATATTCTCCGGCATCTGCGTGATGCCCACGACGGCCTTCCCGGTGGCTTGCCGCGCGGCGATCAAGGCATCTATCACATAATGGCATTGGTCATAGGCGGGATCGGGCTCGGAACCATCGTCAATCGACGATGGGAACTCCGTTATGTGGGCCATGATATCCACGTCGCCGCCGGCCAGTTGCTCGCACATGATGCGCTGCACCTCGGGCCGGCCCCAGCCGCCCAGAGTGTAATCGAGGGGATTGCTGACCGTGGCGAAGTCCGGCAGCAGGGCTCTGATTGTTTTGTATTGAGCGTCGTTGAGGGGCGGAAATTCCAGGCCCAGCTGTTCGCCGGCATCGGCAATCATCGCCATGTCGCCGCCGGACGCGGCGGTGGCGGCCATGCGCGGACCCTCCGGCACGCCGGTGACGGAGAGCATTTTCGCCGTCTCCACCAGTTCGGTCACCGTTGACGCCCGGATCACTCCCAAACGCTCGAACAGGGCGTCATAGAGCTTGTTGGCGCCGCCCAGGGACCCGGTATGGCCGATGGCGATAGTCTTGCCCACGGCCGACGTGCCCGACTTGATGGCGATGATCGGAACGTTCTGCTTGAGGGCGCGGAGCGCGGCCCGGCTGAACCGGTCGATATTGTTTAGCGCCTCGATGTAGAGGGCGATGGCGGTCACGTCCGCCATGTCGAGGAAGGCCTCGACCAGGTCTTCCACGGCGAGAACCGCCTGGTTGCCGGCGCTGATGGCATAGGCCGTGGGCAGCGAGCGCGACCCCATGGTGATAGTCTCGACCAGGGCGCCGCTCTGGGAGACGATGGCGACGCCCTTCGCCACCGGCGTGAGCGACGGATTGCCGACCCACAAGGCAACCTGATCGACGGCGTTGATAAAGCCGTAGCAATTGGGGCCGAGCACGGCCAGGGCATAGCCGGCGGCGTCGATCAGGACCTGTTGCCGCTTGCGGCCCTCGTCGCCAACCTCGCCGAAGCCGGCCGCGTAACAGACCACGCCGCCGGCCCCCATGGTGGCTAACTCGGTGACATAGCCCAGGGTAAGCTCGGCGCTGACCGCCAGGAACGTCGCGTCGGGCGGCGCTGGCAGATCGGCCAGGGTTGCGACGCAGGTGACCCCTTCCAACCCCGCCGGCGGACCACCGTCGAGCCTGGGATTAACGTAGTAGAGGTCGCCGTCAAAGCCGTACCCCCGGCAGCGCCGCAGGTATTGCTGGGCCGACCGGCCGCCGACGAAGGCAACGGTCCGGGGCTTGAAGAATCGCAGAAGATTTTGGGTTCGGCTCATGGCGAGGGATTGTGCCGCAGACGGTGGGGTTTACCAATAGACCTTGGATGCAATTGACCTAAAACATCATTGCCATGCGCATTTCCATGGGTACGCCGTTGGCCAGGGGGACCGGGGCGACGGTTTCGACGATGCACTCGAGACCCATGGCGCGGTAGAACTCGACCGCCGGGTTGTCGGACAGAACGTCGAGATGAAGCCCTCGCAGGCCCGCCTGCTTGCCGCGCTCCATGGCGTGGTGCACAAGTTTCGCGCCGACGCCGCGGCCGCGTTGGTCCGGTTTCACGGCGATGGCGTGGATGTAGTAGACCACCGACGGGATGGCCGCGTTGAGGTAGCTGCAGAGATGGGTGCGTTTGCCGATTTCGGCGAGCTCCTCGGGCTGCAGGACACCGTCTTCGATCAAGGGCTGCCATATTGGCGCCAGAGCCTTGCGCCGTTGAATGAACGCCGGCCCGTGGAAGCGGACGACCATGCCGAGTAGCTCATCGCCGTCGAGGGCGAGGGTGGTTTCGTCGTAGGCGAACAAGGTTCCCGCCATGGCCCAGGAGCGTTTGACGATCTCGTCGAACAGCTCGCGGCGGAGGAACTGATAGTCATAGGTTACGGGGCCGGTAGCATGGACCAGCGCGGCGAACTCATCGGCGTATCGCGGCACATGGGCCTCGGTTGCTTCGACCAACTCCATGGAACCAGCTCCTCCTGTTTCGTCCCGAGAGAGTACGAATCGCGCCGCACCAGCTCAAGGCGTTGTGTCCGACAGTATAGGATCAGGCCTTGGTCACCTGGCAGAGCAGGGCCTTGTAGACCGGGAAGCCGGACATGGGGTCGACGTTGGCGGCATCGGTCAGCGTATTGACGTTGGCCTGTTGCCAGGCCTCGGTGCCGAGCGGTCCACCGCCGCCCATGTTGACCTCGACCACGCCGGGCAGAATGTTGTCGGTGACCTGGGCCCAGAAGCGCACCTGACCGCGCGGCGATGAGACCACGACCTCGTCGCCGTCGGCGATGTCCCGCGCCTCGGCGTCATCCTTGTGAAGATGGACCAGGGGCAAGGGTTGCAGGGCAACCAGGGGCGCGATGTTGAAATGCTGGGAGCGAAAGGCCGATTGAGTGCGGGCGCCGGAATTGAAGACCAGGGGAAAGCGCTCGGCAATACGGGGCGTCGCCAGTGGCCCCTCCTTGGGTTCGATGTAGGCCGGCAAGGGGTCATGGCCGTGTTGTTTCAGCCACTCGGAAGCGATCTCGAATTTTCCCGTCGGGGTTTCGAACCCCGGCTCGCCGTCGGCCCGCAACTCGCCGGATTCATACTTGCGGTAGTGCATGTCAGGCCGGTCGAACGCGATACCCTCGGGTTGGGTCAGCAATTGCTCCCGCGTAATGCCGGTTCCCTCGAGGGCATGCTCGACCATGGCTTGTTCGCTCTGGGGCCACAGATGGCCATAGCCCAGCCGGCGCGCCAGCTCGGCATAAATGACATAGTCGCCGCGCGCCTCGCCAAGCGGCTCGATGACCTTCGAGCGAAGTTGGATGTAGCCGTCGTGGATCATGTAGGATTCGGTCTCGAACATGGTCGCCGCCGGCAATATCAGATCGGCGTAGCGCGAATCCTCGGTTGGAAAACGGTCGATGACCGCCAGGAAGTCGAGCGCCGCCAGCGCCTGGCGCCACAGATCGGGATCCGGCCAGGCGGTAATGATAGAGGCGCCGCCGATGATCAGGGAGCGAACCGGGTAGGGGTCGCCCTCAAGGATCGCCCGGGGCAACATCGCGCCGTGGGCCTCGTTGCGGGTCTGGTGGTAGAGCGGATAGACGTCGGCGCCGATAGGTTTGCGCCCCGTCGTCGGCGGTGGGGTCAGGATTCGGTTGGTTTTCAGGCGGCCCGACATCCTGAACAGCTTGCCGCCGGGTACCTCCAGGTGCCCGGCCATGGCCTGCAAGGTCCACGCCGCGCGCACCGACTGGACACCGCTGTTGGAGTATTCGAGGCCGGTGTACATGACGAAGGAGCAACCCTTTGCCTTGGCGATGGAGCGGGCCAGGTCGCGAATGGTGGCGGCGGGAACATAGGTGATTTCGGCGACCCGCTCGGGCGTGAATTCGCGCACGTAGTCGCGCAGGTCGTCGAAGCCGTGGGTCCAGTTTTCGACGAAGCGATGGTCGTAGAGATCCTCTTTTATGAGCACATGGATAGCGCCCAGCGCCAGGGCGCCGTCGGTTCCCGGACGAACGCCGATCCATTCCGCATGGGTCGCCCGGGCGGTCTCGCTGCGCCGCGGGTCGATGACGATGACCCGGACACCGCGCCGTTTGGCGGCCTTGATGCGTTTGAGGTTGATCGGCGGCGAGTCGGTGGCCGGATTCGCCCCCCAGACGACGATCAGATCGGCGTTGTCGATGTCGTCGAACAGGTTTCGCAGATAGTCACCAAAGCAGGCATAGGGTGCGATCATGCCGTGGGCGGCGTAACACAACGAGCCGACACCGGCGGCGTTGGGCGAGCCGAAGGGAAAAAGCACGGTGTTGGCCGAGGATTCCGAGGTCCCGCTGGGAGCAAAGAATTCGCATAGCGAGAACTCGAAATTGCCCCGGCCCGTATAGGTGCAAGCCGCTTCGGGGCCGTATTTCCGGGCGGTCCGTTCAAGGGCGCCGACCAGCATGTCATAGGCATCGTCCCAGGAGATGCGTTCGAACCGGCTCTCGCTACGGGCGCCGATACGCCGCTGCGGATAGAGGATCCGCTCCGGGGAATGGACCACCGCCGCGGCCCGCGCCCCACGCGGGCAAACCTCGCCCAGGGCATGGTTTTTCACCGGTGACAGGCGCGCGATCTTGCCGTCCCGCAGGTGCACATCGACACCGCAGCCGGCCGGGCAGATGCCACACACGCTGGTCACGACCTGGCGGACGTCGGTTTGGGACTCCGCTGTCATGACGTTCATCCTGTGGTGCTCGCCTTTGCAGGACCACCGCCGGCGGCGGCATCGGCCCACAACCGCGTAAGCGCATTCCACAGACTGGTTCTGGTGGTGCGAAGGTAGACTTCGTTATCTGGCAGTTCCTCGATCAAGCGCTTATGGGCGGTTCCGAGCGCGTGGTAGGGCATGGCCGCGAAAAGGTGATGGGTGGCGTGGTAGCGCAAGCCGACCGGCGCCCACAACGTGGTCAGGAACGGATGGCCCGGCACGTTGACGGAATCGAGATACTGCTCTGACAGGTCCATGGGCTGGTGGCCGGGGTTCCTGTAGGAGTGGGCCGCCAGGGTTCTGAGGGAGTTCAACAGGAAGATCAGGACCGCGACGATGTACCACAGGGCCAGGGCTTCGTAGGGCAGTACCGCCTCCGCCGCCAGGGCGATGGCCGAGATACCCAAAAAGCAACAGGCCGTCTCCTGGGAGACCCACGTCCTGCCATCCCGGCGCGACGGCAGGGGCCGGTGATAGCTCAAGTCGATGGTCAGAGACGATGCCCGCTGCCACACCCAGCGTCGCAGGGGTCCATACAAATGTGTCAGTGGCGTGAGGACGATGAAGCGGCCCGCCATAATCACCGGCAGGACGAAGATCAGCAGCAGGTAAAGAATAATCTTGTAGGGCTGGCTGGCCCCGAACGGCAGGTATTCACCGTCGGCCCTGGTGCCGTAGACATCGCGCTTGTGGTGGTCGTTGTGGACCCCGCGATAGGTGAACGACGGCACCATCAGCGGAACCCCGCAAGTAATGTTCCAGACCAGTCGAAAGGCCTTGAAGGTGCCCTTCTTGAGGTGGGCCAGTTCGTGGGTAAAGATCACCGCCCGGTAGAGCGTCAGGGTGGCGACGACGGTGCAGGCGAGTTGCGCCATGGCGAACATGGGCTGCGTTACCGCGAGAGCGAATGCGCTCCACCCGAGGCTTATCGAAAACAGAAAGTCGGCCCAGTAGATCAGCGGATTGGGCGCATACAGGTCGGTCACGATGCGCCGTGCTTGGAGTACCGGCAACGGCGCATCGGTCGCGGCCATCTCTAGAAACCCTTGGGCAGTCCGCCGAACAGCCGCCTGATCCGGACCATGGGTGTTACCCGGTTAAATACGACGATGAAGACCTTGCGCAGCCGGTCGGGTGGGCATGTGACGGCGCGAACGCCGTGCCATGAGTGTTCACCGCGCTTGAACAGCAGGCTGTAGTTTCCCACCGCCTGGGATTCGGCGACGCAGTCCATGTCCTCGAACCCGGGGCTTGAGCCGTGATTGCCGACCCCGTAGTCGTCGAGCACCACGGTCTGGCCGCCCCAGGCCGGGTCCCAGTCGTTCTCTGTGTTGAAGTAAAAGATGTGGGAGCCGTGCTTGCGTCGGGCGTCGCAATGGGGCGAGACTGAGCCGCCGGTCGGCGCGTAGTGCCAGTGGCAGTTGATGTCGAAGTGCTCGATTCCCAACAGGCGCCGAACGAAAGCGCGATAGCGATCGCTGCAAAGCTCGGTAACGAAATCTTTCCATGGCGCCGCCACATCAAAATCCTCGGTGTACTCGGCGGCATAGCGGTCGTGGGACTGTTGGCCGTACCAGCGCTTGACCCCGAAGCTTTGACCAAGCTTTGCCACATCGGGCAGGGTGTCCACTAGGCGCTGGCGGCCGTCATCAGTCAGAACCCCTTGAGGATTGATCCACGGAAACGGCGTCTGCGACTGAAACGCGTCGGCGTCGATAGCGTCCAGCCGCTCAAAGTTGAGATACGTCATGGGTCGATGAGACCCAGCAAGCTCCGCACCTTGCCGGCCGCGTCGTCGGCCTCACGGAGAGCGGATGTGTTCCGCCAGCCCGGTAGCGATGGGCTGAATGGCTGCGCGACACCGCGGCGGAAAAGATCCTGGTGCAGGGCGGTGAGGTCGTGCGGCGGCCGGACATAGCCTCGTTCGATGAGCCGGGCGCAGAGATATTCCGGACCCTGTTGCGGGCGCACCGTGCCGCGCCGGTTGAGGGGCCGTGCCTGGGAGCGTGCCAGCACAGCTTCCTCGATGCGTTCAGCCAAACCGAGCTGCCGATCCGGTACCGCATAGATATAGACCGGCTTGCCGGTGGCGACCGCGTCGGCCAGCATCGATTCGCTCTCACCGGTAACGACGATGGCGTCGGCGGCGGCGAGATAGGCGAGATAGAGTTCGTTGTCCTGGTCGCCCGGTCGCCTTCCGTGCATATGGCTGGTCGCGCCGAGCCCGGCGACCAGCGCCCCGGAAGCGGTCGGCCCCATGCGGTTGCCGGTAAAAGCGAAAATCGAGCCGCCTTCAGCGAAGGTGCGAACCTCCTCGCCCATGCGCCGCGCCGTCGCGGTATCGAACTGATGGGGCGAGCTGTCGTCGCCGGCCAGCACCACGACATGGGGATGCGCTGCGTCGCCGAACAAGTCGGGCGACCGGGAGGCCTGATCGGCGAGTTGGTCGGGGGCGACACGGGTCAGCCGTGTCACGGTCTCGACCCGCCGGGGATGGGGCGGCAGGCGATAGTATGCCGGGGTCACCACGGCGTCGGCCCAGGCGTCGAAATTGCTGCCCTTGTTGTCGAGTTGCACCAGGCGGGTCTTTCCTCGGGTCCATTGGCCGATGGAGCGGGCGACCTCGGCGGTCTGGTCGTCGGCGGAGATCACCACATCGGGCCACGGCGCCTTGGGCGCCTCGGCGCCGCTCAGTTTCTTGATCTCAAAGGGCCAGCCCAAGGCCTCGGCCAGGGCGACCGACTGGGCGGTATTTTCCGACGCTCCGTTGGTCAGCACCCAGACGTTGGGCGGGCCGCCCAGGCAGCGGCCGGCCTCGCGCAGGTAGGCTGGTTTACTGCCGTCGGCCTGGCCCGCGCCAAAAGCCAGTGTCCAGTGAATCGCCGGGTTACGCTTGGCGGCATTCTCGAAATGCTCAAACCACCACGACCGGTCGCGCGGCCGGCTGGTCAATTGGCTACCGTCGGGCAGGCGCTTGGTCACGGCGCTATCGCTGACTCTGACGTAGACGAAGCGCCGGGCATGTTCGAACATCCGGTCGATCACCCACGGCACATCCTCATCGGGCACGAAGTCCAGCCCCTCGATGCACATGACGCCGTCGAAATCGGATGATGGCGCCTCGGCGATGGCCGAAATGGCCGGATCGTAACGTGTAATGACCGATCCAGCGGGACCGGCGCTTTCCGCACCAAAGGAATACTCGAGGATCGACACGGCGTCGGCCTTGGCCGCGAGATCGAGAACGTCTTGCGGCATCTGGCGAGCGGCGGGCCCAGCCGGTGTGCTCGAAGCCGCCGCCTGGAGCCGGGTCAGCAGTTTGCTGTACTGGGCGCTTGGGCGATCCGCGGTGAATACCTGATAACCGGCCGCGTCGGCGTCGCGCTTCATGTCGTGCCACACGGCGCCGGCGGGGTTGTTCTGGTAGACGAAAAGACCGGGCAGCGGCCGCCACGGCTGGGTGTGCAGGATGGTCCAGTGCAGCATCTTGGTGCGGCCCGGCACGTACTCCTCGTCACGGGCGTGCCACTCAACCGCCAGACCGCCGCGCAGACCGGGGATCGCCGTGGTCTTGGCGATCAAGGGGTTCTTGTAGCCGTGCTGGGCGTCCTCAAGGCTCCAGACCTTAATCATGCGTTCGCAGTCGAGCAACATGATCGCGGTGTCGGTTCGCCCGTTTGGCGCGATAGCGAGGAAGCCATGATCGCCCATCTCGGCGTCGAACAATTCGGCGGGATCGCTAAGATAAGCCATATCGACATCGTTCCAGATGGCGCGTCCGGTCCCGCCCGCATAATGCGGGATGGCGAAACGGTAATTGGTGAAGCCGGTGAGCCAGCGCCGCCGGTTGAAGCCGGATAGTTCCTTCATCAGGTGGATTTCATAGACCCGCGACGGATCGCGCACCTGCTCGATGGACCAGACGAAAATCCGCTCGGCGCGATACTGGGCGGGTTCGGTACCGAGGAAGATGCGTACCGGTGGCTTGGGGCTGGGCTCGACACCGTCGGCGACACCGAGGACCACGCACTCGGGCTTCTCCCGCATGCCCGATGCGTCGCGGCACTGATCGGTCGAGGCCGCAAAGGTGTTGGCCACATGAATTGGAATGAAAAAAGGCATCACGCGCTCCCAAGCTGTTAACGAGCCAACACGCTCCGGCGATCGCGGCGACTATACTCACAAACCCGCGCCGCCGATAAATCCCTAAGCGACAGCGGGCCGCGCCCCTGGCTGAGCGAAGTTCCCCTGGTTTCTAAACGGGTCCGCCCTTGGCTTCCTTAATCTGGATCAGTCCGAGCCGTTGCGCGATGGCACCGCTGAGGTATCGACAGGCAGGGTTGCTGCTGCCTATAAGGTCGGATGCCGGGGCGCTACAGAGGTCTTTTGATGTCGGATGATGAAGCCGTGGTGCGAGGCCGAACCGACGTGCCGCTGATCGAACAGTCGATCGGCGCCTATTTCGATGGCGTCGTGGCGCGCTGGTGTGACCGCGAGGCCCTGGTGTGGTGCGGCCAGGACGTGCGCTGGACCTATGGCGAGTTCGGCGAGCGGGTCGATGCCTGCGCCGCCGGCCTGCTGGCGCTCGGCCTCGATCCTGGCGACCGGGTGGGCCTGTGGTCGGCCAATAGCGCCGACTGGGTGGTGGTCCAGTTAGCCACCGCCAAGGCCGGTCTGGTGCTGGTGCCCGCCAACCCGTCGTCGCCCCCGGCCGAGCTGGAATATGTACTGAACCGGGCGGGGTGCCGGGCGCTGATTACGCCCCAGGCGTTCAGCCACGGCGAAGACCCCGGCGACCTGCGTTGGGTCATTCACATGGGCCCCGATGAGGCGCCCGGCGCCATGACGTTCAGCGATATTCTCGCCAAGGGTGATGATCGGCAGCGCCTCGAACAGGTGGCGGCGACCATAAGGCCCGGCGACCCTGTATCCATACAGTTTACCAGCGGCACCACCGGTGGTCCCAAGGGGGCGACCCTGTCCCACCGCAATATGCTCAACAACGGTTTTTTCATCGGCGAAGCCATGGGCTTCAGCGAGGTCGACCGGCTGTGTATTCCGGTTGCCCTGTTCCATTGTTTCGGCATGGTGGCGAGCAACATGGCGGCCATGACCCATGGCGCGACCATGGTTTACCCGGCGCCGGCCGAGGGCGGCCGCTTCGATCCCATCGCCGTGCTCGGCGCGGTCGAGGCCGAACGCTGTACGGCGCTCAACGGCGTGCCGTTGATGTTCAAGCGCGAGCTCGAACATGTCGATTTCGGTCGCTTCGATCTCCAGTCCCTCCGTACCGGTGTGATCGGCGGCGCTTTGTGCCCCATGGAACTCATGCAGCACATCGTCGATGACATGCACATCGTCGAAATCACCAACGCTTTCGGCATGACCGAAACCAGCCCCTGCACCTTCCAAACTGCCGGCAACGATCCGGTCGAACGGCGCGTCGATTCGGTTGGCCGCGTCGGGCCCCATGTGGAGGCCAAGGTCATCGACAGCGCGGGGACGACTGTTCCGGCCGGCGACAAAGGCGAGCTGTGCATTCGCGGCTATCCGGTAATGCTGGGATATTGGAATGACGAGGCTCAGACCCGGGCCACCATCGACTCCGAGGGCTGGCTGCACACCGGCGACGCCGTCACCATCGATGCGGACGGCTTTTGCCGGGTTGCCGGGCGCCTGAAGGAGATGGTCAATCGCGCCGGCGAAAATATCTTCCCTCGCGATGTGGAGGACGTATTGCGCGGTTTTGCCAAGATCGACGAGGCCCAGGTCTTCGGCATTCCCGACGAGAGCTATGGCGAGGAACTCTGCGCCTGGATCATACTGGCCGACGGTGAAGCGGCGACGGTGCAGGAAATAATAGCGTTTTGCCGCAGTCGGATCGCCAAAGGAAAAATCCCGCGCCACATTAAGTTCGTCCATGAGTTTCCCACCACCACCACCGGCAAGGTGCAGACCTTCGTCATGCGTGAGGCCATGGTGCGGAAACTTGAAGAGGCGGATTGACGGGCCAGGCTTTCCGCGTTGCGTTGGCCAAGGCGGCATGGTTTGATCCGCCGTCTCCTTCGACGCCAATCGAAAGATCGAGATGAACACCACGCCCCTTACCGAGGACCGCGACCTGGCGGCCAGCGCCGAAGCCTTTACCCGCGACGTGGTGATGCCCAACGCCGCCGCCTGGGAGCGCGAGCGCCGGTTTCCCACCGAAGCCTATATGGCCGCCGCCGAGCACGGCCTGACCACCATGTTGGTGCCGTCCGAATTGGGCGGTGGCGGCCATTCACGGTCCGCCGCCGCCGCCGCTCTTGAAGAGATCGGCTCCGGCTGCTTCGCCCTGGCCCTGAGCCTGGAGGTGCAGAACAATTTCGCCGACAGTCTGGCCCGGCGCGGTACACCGGCCCTGGTCGAACGCTTCCTGCCGGGCATTGTCGCCGGCCAGCGTATCGCCGCCTTCCTGCTGACCGAGCCGGGTGCGGGCAGTGATGTGGCCGGCATTACCACCACCGCGACCCGCGATGGCGACGGCTGGGTCATCGACGGCGAGAAAGCCTGGATCACCAACGCGGCGGTGGCCGACACCCTGCTGGTCTACGCCCAGACCGACGCCACCCTGGGCTGGCGTGGTATCGCTGCTTTCCTGGTCGATAGCGCGACACCGGGCATCGAGCGCCTGCCGACTTACGGCCTCATGGGCGGCCACGCCATGGGCACCGGCGGTTTCGTTTTCTCGAACTGCCGGGTCGGCGGCGCCGCCCTGTTGGTCGGTGGGCGCGGTGAAGCCTTCAAGGAGGCGCTGGCGGTTATCGACGTGGCCCGGGTCGGGGTCGCGGCCCTGTGCTGCGGCATGATGCGTGCCGGCCTCGACTGCGCCCTGGCCTACGCCGCCGAGCGACGTGCTTTCGGCCAGTCGATCCTGGAATTTCAGGGCCTCCAGTGGATGTTGGCCGATGTCGCCACGGATCTGGAAGCCGCCCGCCTGCTGACCGCCGAAGCGGCCGAGGCGGTCAACCGCAACGAAGGTACCATCGCCGCCGCTCACGCCAAGAAATTCGCCACCCGCGCGGCCCTCAAGGGCCTTGCCGATTGCATGCAGGTCATGGGCGCGGCCGGCTACAGCGAGGAATATCCGCTCGGCCGCCATCTGGCCTGTGCCAAGATGGCCCAGTATCTGGACGGCACTACCGAAATCCAGAACCTGGTCATCGCCCGCGACCTGGTGCGCCGCGCGACGGCAAAATAGGCCGCGCCGTGGCGTGTCCCCTGGCACTGCTCTAGAAAGCGCTGCGGCACA
Organism: uncultured Alphaproteobacteria bacterium; assembly: GCA_964645285.1. GTDB lineage: Bacteria > Pseudomonadota > Alphaproteobacteria > JAAXGF01 > JAAXGF01 > JAYZAP01. The sequence continues at coordinate 1,296 of CAZYDR010000018.1, read as the reverse complement.
GCCTGAGAAACGCCTGGTAGAGGTCGCCGAGCGGATTGTCGGCAAGAGCTTGCAAATTGCTCTCGATCGTTTGCCTATCCCGGCGAACAAGCGGGCCTGTCACGACACCGTCGTTGTCGGCAAGATTGGCGAAGACGCGCTCCATGTACGGCAACAGCGCTGCCTTGGGCAGACCGAGTTCGGACTCGAATTCGCGGAATACCCGCTCCCAGAGAAGCCCCGTGAAATTGCCGCTCACCACGCAATAGGCGTGATAGAGCGCCTTCTTTTCCGGTGCGAGCGTATGGCTCGGGTTGGACAGGGCAGGGAATAGTTCGCTAAAACCCCGCCCGCCCGCCTCCGTCACGAAAGGAATTCGGCGATAAATCTCCGGCTCGTAAAGCTCGTTTGAAAACGTCATGAGCGGATGGGCGCCATGTGCCTGCTCGACAACAAGAGCCCCGGAGCAGTGGATCAAAGTCTTGCTCTGCAAGAAATCGTGGTCTCGGATGAATGGTTCTAGAGCATCGTCAGAGATCAGTAAGAGTGCGTGGGTGCACGGTTCCATAGCTGCTTCAAGGCGCGCCCGAGGATCGGGAACGGCCGTAACGTCTACGGTGTTGAAAGCAGGGTCTAGCTGGCGCGCCCAGGCCCTGGTCGCAATGCCTTCCGCCCCAAAATAACGGGCGAAATGCCGCGCCAGCCGCCCCGAGCCCAGGAGGGCATAGCAATGATTTTCAGGGTTCCTTGCCACCATCATTCCTGGTTCCTTTCGTCTGCAAGTTCGCCGATCATCTGGCCCTCATCGGCCCCCGTTTATGCGGATCCAGGCGTGCTCGTGGACCTGGGAAATCTCCATGGTGATCGACACCTCGAAACTGGTCATTGACCCGGCCCAGGTCCCACTCGTAGGGCGCAATAAAATGATCCGTCATGTCATGCGCCAAGATCGTACACGTGATACAGGCCGCCGAGTACAAACTCGTGACGACCTGGACACCCTCCCAGGCCGGGTGATGCAATGGCGACGCCTGGGCGCACGACGCCGATGATGGTCGCGAAAGAGACGGCGTTCCCTTGGCGGTGGTACGATGATACGAATTCCCTCGCGCCACTGTTGCTTTCGACAACACGGTAACAGGAACCGCGTTCACGGCGGGTCGGCCGGCTCGCGGGCGGCGGCGCTACGTCTCGGCAACAGGTTTATCAATGAGGTACAGACCATGCGCGTAATCGTCACCGGCGCGGCCCAGGGCATTGGTGAAGGCGTCGCACGGATGCTCGCTGCAGGCGGCCACGCCCTGGTTCTCGCGGACA
>CAZYDR010000017.1:0-42945 GCA_964645285.1 uncultured Alphaproteobacteria bacterium | reverse complement strand
ATGGACATGGTGATCGACAAGGCCAAGGGGATCGGCACCCTTCTGGGTCTCGATATGAATAAGGCCCTACCCTATGAGCGCGGTGATGACGGGTTCTACGACGCGGAAGAGATTTTCCGCGACGTCATCCGTGCATCCGAGGGTACCGACACCGATCTGACCGGCATTCTCGAGGTCGAGAAGCTTGACGATATTTCGCCCTACGGGCAACTCGAGGAACTGCGCGGCATCCAGTGGCCGGCGCCATCCTACGAAAGCGCCCAGAACGGCGGCATCAAGCGCCGCTTCATGCTCCAGGAAGGCGATTGGGCGGATAAGCCCTACGGCTACTTCCGCACCAAGGACGGCAAGGTGCACATGAAACTGGTCCACCAGGACTATTCCGACCGCGAAGAGGTGACCAAGGAACTCATGCGGTTCGGCGCCGAAGAAGGGCTCTACACCATCGACCACATGGACCTGATCAAACTGGCCCGCGACAAGGGACTGACCCCAGACATGCCGGACGAGGATTATCGTCACCAGCGCTGGCAGGACGTGCCCCGGGACAAGTACCCCTACTGGTTTGGCCTCGGCGTGGTCTATGAACACTTCCATACGGCCAAGTCCAACCGCAGCCCGACGACCCGCCGGCTAGTGCCGGAGATGTACGTCGAGATGCATGCGGACGACGCCGCCGACCTCGGCATCGAGGATGGCGACAAGGTGCGTGTGGTGACCCGGCGTGGCTCGCTTGAGGCCCGCGCCCAGGTCGGCACCAACTCGCTGGTCAAACCGGCGCGTAACAACGTGCCGCGAGGCTATATGTTTGGGCCGTGGAATCTCTCGGTTGCCGACAGCGCCGATCCGAAGAAAAATAAATGGCTGGCCAATGGTGTTACCAGCCGAATTTGGGATCCGGTCTCCGGGCAGGTCGATTTCAAGAAAAGCGCTTGCCGGATCGAAAAGATCTAGCGACACCCCGGCGGGTCTTAACGGGTCCGTCCGAGCCGCATTACCAGGGGGCGGTATAGGCCGTGGAGCGTAGAGCATTCATCGTGGCGATGGCCGCCGGCGCGGCGGCGGTGGCGACGCCGGGCGTCGGTCGCACGGCCATAAACCAGCCGTCGCTTCGTTATCTCCGTCCGCCGGGCGCCCTGGCCGAGGAAGATTTCCTGGCCCACTGCATCAATTGCGGTCAGTGCGGCGAGGTCTGCCCCAACCGCTGCATCAAGTATTTCGGCCTGGAGAACGACTGGAACTCCATCGACACGCCCTACATCACCCCGCGCGAGAAGGCCTGCATCCTGTGCATGAAATGCGGCGACGTGTGCCCCAGCGGCGCCATCCAGCCCATCGCCCGCGAGCTTGACGCCATCCTCACCGGGGTTCAGATGGGCAAGGCCCGGGTCGACGAATCCCTGTGCCTGTCATTCCAGGGCAAGACCTGCGGCGTCTGCTACCGGGCCTGCCCGCTGCCCGACATCGCCATCACCGTGGGCATGCTCGAGCAACCCCACGTCACCGACGACTGCGTCGGCTGCGGCCTGTGCGAGCGCTCTTGTATTCAGTTGCCCCAGGCCATTCGCATCATCCCCGATATCGCCTGAATGCGGATCAACCAACCATGAGCACACATAAACCTTTTGGTCTTTGGCACCACCTAAACAAGCTGCGTTGGGTGACCCTGAGTATGGTGTTCGCCATGCTAGTCCTGCTGCCGTTCCTGCATGTCTATCAGACCTACACGGCGGCCCATGCCTACGACCTGTTGTTGCCGGGAGAAAAGACCCTCTACGACGCCATGGAGGCACTCACCGCGCCGTTCACCAATGATCCGGCGGAGGACCTGGACGTTATCAAGGGCAACACCTGGTCAGGGACCTTCTGGGGCTTTCAGATATCAGACCCGTTGGCCGTGGCCGGCCAAGTTGCCGCCGGCAAGAGGCTCTATTGGCCGTTCCTGGTCACGGCGCTGATCCCGGTGGCTCTGACCGTGGTATTCGGGCGCTTCTTCTGCGGCTGGATATGCCCGGCGACCCTGCTCTATGAGCTCAATACTAACTTTGCCTCCTGGCTGCGCTGGGCCGGGCTGCGACCGGGCAACCGGCGCCTCGACGAGCGTATCAAATACGCGGTTCTCGGGGTCGGGCTGGTATTGTCGTCGGCGACTGGTTCGGTCCTGGTCTCGGCGGTCTATCCGCCGGCCATCATCGGCCGCGAAATCTACTACGCCATTGCCTTGGGCGGTCTCGGCGTCGGCACCGTGTTCTTCCTTGGCACCCTGTTGTTCGACCTGCTGGTGGCCCGGCGCGGCTTCTGCCGCTATCTGTGTCCCGGCGGCGCGCTCTATTCCCTACTTGGCCGCTATCGCCTGGTGCGCATCCGCCGCATCGTCGAGACCTGCAACGACTGTGCGAAGTGCAACGTGGTCTGCGAATTCGACCTCGACCCCCTGCGCGACGGCTTCGGCCAGGAGTGCAACAACTGTACCGCCTGCATGGCGGTCTGCCCGACGGATGCCATGACCTTCACAATCCGGCCGACCGACGTTCCGCCCCAAGGACCGGGCCATCTCGGCCGGCACTTCCGCCATCAAGGGAACACCGGGGACGAGGCGGGCTGATGGAGCGCCGGGGATTCGTGCGAAATCTTGTCACCGGCGGCGCGGCCGTGGCCTCCGGCGCCGTCCCCTACGGTATCGCCCATTTGCTGGCGCCGCGCCGGGCGACGGCGCAACGCAACTATCTGCGACCGCCGGGCGCCCTCAAGAACGACGAAGCCTTTGTCGCCGCCTGTATCGGTTGCGGCCTGTGCGGCGAGATATGTCCGCCGCGCTGCATTCTTTTCCACGCCCGCGACGGCGGCGCGAAGGTCAACACCCCCTATATCGATGCGGAAGCCAAGGCCTGCATTCTGTGCGGAAAATGCGGCGACGTGTGCCCTACCGAGGCCCTGGTACCGGCCCCGCGCGAACAGGTCTATATGGGCATTGCCGAGATCGATCGATTGGCGTGTTATCCCTGGGTTGATACTGGTGTGTGCGGCGCCTGTGTCAGCATCTGTCCACTGGGTGACAAGGCAATCGATTTCAAGTTGTGGAACCAGTACCGCCCCGTTATCAAGCAGGGCTGCGTTGGTTGCGGTCTGTGCGTCGAGGTCTGCCCCCATCCGAGCAAGCCGATCTGGATTGTCCAGCGCAGCGGAGACGCCGCCGTGGAGCAACAGACATAAGTATGGCCAGGGTTTACATCCATATGCTGGCCGCCGTGGCGGCGGCGCTACTTTGGCTGCTGCCCGTCGATTTTGCTGTCGCCCACCATGTGCTGGGTCGCCCGGCCTATAGCCTGAGCGAAGATTCCAATACGCCGCCAAGCATACAGGCCGAGGTTCAGATCGGCGATTTCTTCGTGACCTACATGGTCTTTCCCGCCTTCCCGGAACCGGACAAGCCGGGGCGGCTTAATCTCTATATCTCGCGCATCGATGACGGCACGCCGTACGACGGCACGGTCACCTTCCATGTCCGCGATGAGCCCTGGGCGCCATGGCTGCAAGGCGACAGCGAAGTGCTTGGCCGGCAGCCATCGGACGACAACGTCTATCGCCAGGGCTTTCTCTTCGCCGAGGCCGGCGACTACATAGTCACCGCCGCCTTCGAGGCGGGCGACGGGCCCTACACCATCGACTTTCCCCTGCGCATCGGCGAGCCGCCCCTAGTCGGGCCTTTCGGCATCGCCGTTGGCGCCCTGCTGATCGTGCTTGTCACCATCACCGCGATCCAGGGGCGCCGCGCCATGTCGGGCAAAATTCGCGGCGCCCATGAGAACCGTGATGAAGCGTAGGGACGTCTTCAGGCTTGGCGCCCATAAGGTCGCCGGCGCCGCCTACGAACTGGCCAGCAAGAAAGCCGAGAAGCGGGCGAAGAACTGGCTGCGCCCGCCGTTCGCCCAACCCGAACTGGAATTCCTCCTGAGTTGCACCCGCTGCGACAAGTGCGTGGCCGCCTGCTCTCGAAACGTGATCTTCAAGCTGACCGACCGGGTCGGGCTCGACGGCGCCGGCACCCCGGCCCTCGACCTGCTTAACCACGGCTGCCATTTGTGCCGCAACTGGCCCTGCGTCACAGCCTGCGAGCCGGGCGCCTTGGTTCTTCCCGATGAGGACGACGACACGCCAGCAAAACTCGCTGTCGTCGAGATCGACACGGCGACCTGCCTGCCCTATTCCGGCCCGGAATGCGGCGCCTGCGCTCACGCTTGTCCGGTGCCCGGCGCCCTGGAGTGGGAGGACGGCGTCAGGCCCGTGATCAACCAGGAACACTGCACCGGGTGCGCCCTGTGCCGGGAGGCCTGCATCGTCGCTCCCAAAGCGATCACGGTGTCCGGCTTCGTACCCCAGGAAGAGACCGCGGCGGACCCCTGACCGCAACGCCGCCGGCACCGCTTGCCATGGCCCCTGGAAGTCGGTATTTTCCCTACTATTCCCTATGAAGATTGTGGGAATAAGGAACTGTTCTCATTTCCAATTCCAGACATCCCTGACGAGAGGATAGCCTCGCCGTGAATTATCAGGCGAAACCGACCAACGGCGGCACCCGCAACGATTCCAGCGTGCGTCCCATGACCGGTAACGAGGCCCTGGCCCGTGGCGCCTGGGAGGCCGGTGTCAAGGTCGGCGCCGCCTATCCCGGCACCCCGAGCACGGAGATCCTGGAGAACCTGGCCCGCCATCCCGAAGAAGACGTCGCCGCCGAGTGGGCGATCAACGAGAAGGTGAGCTGTGATATCGCCATCGGCGCCTCCTTCGCCGGGGTCCGGGCGGTGACCGCCATGAAGCACGTCGGCGTCAACGTCGCCGCCGACACCATCATGTCCCAGACCTATATCGGGGTGAACGGCGGCTTTGTCATTATCGTCTGTGACGATCCCGGCATTCACTCGTCGCAGAACGAGCAGGACACCCGGCACTACAGCCGCTTCGCCATGATCCCCTGCCTCGAGCCGACCGACGCCCAGGAAGCCCTCGACTTCACCCGCCACGCCTTCGATCTGAGCGAGGAATTCGATACCCCGGTGATCGTCCGCGCCACCACGCGGCTATCCCATACCCGCAGCCTGGTCGAGGTCGGCGAGCGCCAGGAAATTCTGTCCAAGGGCTTCCTTGAGGACCCCAGCAAGAACGTCATGCTGCCCAACCACGCGCGCATCCGCCATCCTCTGCTGCTGGAGCGCGAGAAAAAGCTCAAGGCTCATTTCGAGACCTCGGACCTGATCCGTGTCGATCCCGGCAGCACCAAAGTCGGCGTGATCTCCCTGGGGGTCGCCTACTCCTATGCCCGGGAAGTCATCCCGGAAGCCAGCTTCCTCAAGCTCGGCGTCTCCTACCCCCTGCCCGAAACGAAAATTCGTGAGTTCTGTGAGTCCGTTGACAGAGTGATCGTGGTCGAGGAACTGGAGCCGATCATCGAGAACGATCTGCGCATTATGGGCATCGCGATCGAGGGTAAGAAATTCTTCTCGCGGCTTGGCGAAATGTCGCCGGAACTGGTGCGCGAGGGCTTCGTCGAGGCCGGTCTGCTCGAACCTCTGGAAGATGAGATGCGCCTCGAGCTGACCGCCACGGCGCGGCCGCCGGTGATGTGCGCCGGCTGTCCCCACATCACCAGCTATATGGCGGTCAAGGCGCTCGATGCCCGGGTCATGGGCGATATCGGCTGTTACACCCTGGCCGCTGTCGAGCCGCTCAAATCGATCGATACCTGCGTCTGCATGGGCGCCAGCATCGGCAACGCCATCGGCTTGGCCAAGGTCAGCGAAGAAACCCGGCCGATCATCGCCACCATCGGCGATTCGACTTTTCTGCACTCGGGCATCCCGCCACTGATCGACGCGGTCTACAACGACGTCAACATCACGGTCATCCTGCTCGACAATCAGATTACCGCCATGACCGGCGGCCAGGATCACCCCGGTACCGGCAAGACCATTCGCGGCGAGACCACCCATCGGGTCATCTTCGAGGATCTGATCCGCGCCGTCGGTGTCAAATGGGTCAAAACGGTGGATCCCTACGACGTCGCCGCCATGTACCAGACTTTCCGCGAGGCGGTCGAGTTCAAGGGCGTCTCCGTGGTCATTTCAGATCGGCCCTGCGTTCTCGATCCCTTCAAGATCAAAGGCCCCGCCCTGGTGGTGGAAGCGGAAAACTGCATCGCCTGCCAGGCCTGCATGAACCTTTCCTGCCCGGCCATCGTGTGGAGCGACGAGTGGTACGACGGCCACCACAAGGTGAAAATCGACGCCGCCGGCTGCATCGGCTGCTCACTCTGCGCCCAGGTCTGCCCGACCGACTGCATCCAGCCGGTCAAGGCTTAAGCCATGGCGGTTCAATCCACCGATACCATCGAAGCCGAAACCAAGGTCGCGACCAACATTCTGGTTGTCGGGGTCGGCGGCCAGGGCGTCATCATGGTCTCCAAGGTGCTGGCCCGCCTGTGCCAGTTCCAGGGCTTCAAGGTCAAGCAGAGTGAAGTCCACGGCATGGCTAAGCGCGGCGGCACGGTGTTCAGTCATGTGCGCTTCGGCGACGAAATCTGGTCGCCTACCATCCCCCGGGGCAAGGCCGATGTGCTGCTGGCCCTGGAGTGGGCCGAGGGTCTGCGCTGGATCAACTATCTCAAGCCCGGCGAAGGCACCTTTATCGCCGATACCCAGCATATCGTTCCGCCCTTCGCCTGCCGCAACCGCAAGCGCGGCGCGTTGAGCGCCTATTCCACGGAAACTCCGGACGAGGTCGTGGCCATGGTCACCGAGGGCTATGCCCTCGACGCCACCACCATGGCCACGGCGCTGGGCAACCTGCGGGCGTCCAATACGGTGCTCCTGGGTGCGTTGTCCGGGACCCTGGATTTTCCGGTCGAGGACTGGCTCAAGGTGATTTCCGAATTCGTTCCGCCCAAGACCGTCGAGATCAACCGCGAGGCTTTTCTCCAGGGTCGCCAATGGTTGGAGCAGCAGGGCAACGGCGCGACGGCCGAGGCCCCCGTCATACCCATGCCCAAGCCGGCGCCGCTACAGTTCCCGGCTGAACTCAACGACGACTTCGACCTCAGAATCACGCCCGAGTGGTGCAAGGGCTGCGATATCTGCGTCAAAGTCTGCCCGGAGCGCTGTTTGGCCCTTAACAACGAGCAGATCGTCGTGGTCACCGACCGCGACGCCTGCACCGGTTGCCGGCTGTGCGAGTGGCTATGCCCGGATTTCGCCATCGACATCATCAAGAACAGCGATCAAAGGGTAGCCGTCTGAGATGAGCGCCTCCAAACAGCTGGATAACCTGCAGGGCAATCATGCCTGCGCCCTGGCGGCGATTGCCGCCGGCTGCCGCTTTTATGCCGGCTATCCCATCACCCCATCGTCGGAAATCGCCGAGCGCATGGCCCTGGAGTTGCCCCGGGTGGGCGGTGTCTTCATTCAGATGGAAGACGAGATTGCCTCCATGGGCGCCATCCTCGGGGCCTCTCTGGGCGGCGCCAAGGTGATGACGGCGACCAGCGGTCCCGGCTTCTCCCTCAAGCAGGAGAACATCGGCTACGCCGCCGGTGCCGAAATCCCCTGCGTCATCGTCAATGTCATGCGCGGCGGCCCCAGCACCGGCATGCCGACCCGCCCGGCCCAGGGCGACCTTATGCAGGCGCGCTGGGGCACCCACGGCGACCATGCGGCCATCGTTCTGGTGCCGGCCTCGGTGCCGGAGGTATACAGCGAGACCATCCGGGCCTTCGCCCTGTCGGAAGCCTTGCGGGTGCCGGTGATCATCCTTATCGATGAGGTCATCGGCCATCTTGTTGAGACTGTCGAGATCCCCGAGGCCAGCGACGTATCACTGATCGAGCGCAAATGGGCCGATTGCCCGGCAGACGACTTCGTACCCTATGGCGAGACCGACGACATGGTGCCCGCCATGGCCCGGCCCGGCGACGGCTATCGCGCCCACACCACCGGGCTGACCCACAGCGAGGACGGCTTTCCCACCCAGGTTCCAGAGGAAGTCGAGCGCAGCCAACGGCGCATCCTGGGCAAGCTGCATCATCACGAGTCGACCGTTCAATCCTTTGACGCGGTCGACTGCGACGACGCCGAGATCGTCATTATGACGGTGGGAATTTCCGCCCGCGCCGCCGCCTGGGCGGTGAAAGAGGCGCGGGAAAAAGGCATCAAGGCCGGGCTGTTCCGCCCCATCACCCTGTGGCCCTTCCCCGAGGATGCCTTCCTTGCGGCGGCAGCTCATGCCCAGGCGGTCATCGTCCCGGAAATGAACGCCGGTCAGCTGGTGCTGGAGGCCGAGCGTTTGATCAACGGCCGGGCGCCTGTCACCGGCATCAACCGCATCGACGGCGAGCCCATCAGCCCGGCCGAGGTACTTGAGCGCATCGAAGAACTGGCCCGCATTGAAGAGGTGGCGTGAAATGACCGGCTCGGACGTCGACGACTTCAATATCCGCGACTATCTGCGCGAGGACCTGTTCCCCCATTTCCTGTGCCCCGGCTGCGGCCACGGCATCGCGCTTCGCGCCATGCTGTGGGCGGTGTATGAATTGGCTATCCCCAACGATAAGCTGGCCATCGTATCGGGCATCGGCTGCGCCGGCCGCCTGGGCGCCTACATCGACGCCAACACGTTCCATGTGACCCATGGCCGGCCCCTGGCCTTCGCCACCGGCCTGGCCCTATCGCGGCCCGACCTCAAGGTCATGGTGATTACCGGCGACGGCGATTGCCTGGCGATCGGCGGCAATCATGTGATCCACACCTGCCGGCGCAACCTGGACATGACCTGCATCATGCTCAACAACGAGGTCTATGGCATGACCGGCGGCCAGGCGTCGCCGACCACCAGTGCCACCCGCTACACCACCACGACACCTACGGGCAGCATCGAGCCGGTGTTCGACGCCTGCGCCCTGGCCACCGCCGCCGGTGCCGGTCTGGTCGGGCGCGAAGTCACCATGCAGACGCCGTCCCTTAAGAACCTCATCAGGGAAGCCATCGAATACCCCGGATTCTCCTTCGTCGAAGTGATTTCCGATTGCACGGAAATCTTCGGACGCAAGAACGATCTCGGCGACTCGCCGGAGATGATGTTGAGCCAGAAGGCCGGCATGAAGCCGGACTCGTACGGCACCGGGAACGACGCCCCGTTCCGGCCCAATACCCTGGAAACCGGCGTCCTCGCGCGCAACGACCGGCCCGAGTACGGCGCTGCCTACCGCCGCCATATCGACGCCGTCCAGCAGAGACGTGCCTAGTCGTGGCCGGCTTCGAACTTCGCTTCAGCGGCAGCGGCGGGCAGGGCCTGCAGCTTTCCGCGAGAATCATGGCTGCCGCCCTCAACGGCGAGGGCAAGCATGTGGCCCGCTCACAAAGCTACGAGCCGACATCGCGCGGCGGATCAAGCCGCTCGGATCTGGTGGTCAGTGATAGGACCGTGGACTATCCCCTGGCTACGGCGCTCGATTATCTCATCGTCCTGGATCAGGGCGCGGTGGCGGAATCCCTGGCTTTGCTTAAGCCCGACAGCGTTGTCATCACCGACTCCCGCCATGTGACCGAGCCGCCCGAGGGGATATTTACGGTGCATTCCCTGCCCTTGAGCGAGACCGCGGTCCGGCTCGGCAACGAGCGGGTGACCAATATCGTCTGCCTCGGCGCGCTGATCGGCCTCGGCGGCACGTGTGCCTATGACACCCTTCTCGAAACGGTTCGCACCGGGGTGCCGAAGCGGTTTCTCGAGCTCAACCTGGAAGCGGTTGCCGCCGGCTATGACATGACCGCTTTGGCCGCCACGGCCAAGGCCAGTTAGTCCCATGGCGGCCGACAGCTTTCCCGAAATCGTCGCCGCCGGCATGCGTGAAATCGACAATGCGGCCCAGGCCTTCGGCATCGACATCGTCGAGGTTGGCCCCGGCCGCGCCTGCGTTCGCATGACCGTCCGAGACGACATGCTCAACAGCCACACAACCTGCAACGGCGGCCTCATCTTTACCCTGGCCGACACCGCCTTCGCCTATTCCTGCAACAGCGACAACAAGACCACCGTGGCGGCCCATTGCGCCATCAGTTTCGTGTCGCCGGGGCGCCGCGGCGAAATTTTGACGGCGCGGTCCGAAGAGCGCTTTCGCCAGGGCCGCAACAGTATCTACGACGTCACCGTCACCGGCGAGGACGACCGGACTGTCGCCGTGTTTCAGGGAACCGCCCGCCAGGTCAAGGGCGAGTCCGTACCCGGGCTGAACGCTCTAGGAGGAGAAGCTCATGAACGCCACGGTTAAAGCTTTGGCGCCGCGCGAGGCCATCGAGACCGCCAGCCGCGACGAAATCAGCGCCCTGCAACTGAAACGGCTCAAGTGGTCCCTGACCCACGCCTACGAGAACGTCGGCCACCACCGGGCGGCCTTCGACGATGCCGGGGTCCATCCCGATGATCTCAACGACCTTTCCGAGCTGGCCAAGTTCCCCTTCACCAAAAAGGACGACCTGCGGCGCGCCTATCCCTTCGACATGTTTGCCGTGCCCCGGGACCAGGTGGTCCGGGTTCACGCCTCCAGCGGCACCACCGGCAACCCGACCGTGGTCGGTTACACCCAGGCCGATATCGACATCTGGAGCGATCTAATGGCCCGCAGCATGATCGCCGCCGGCTGTCATCCCGGCGAGATTGCTCATGTGGCCTACGGCTACGGCCTGTTCACCGGCGGCCTCGGGGCCCATTACGGGGCCGAGCGCCTGGGCTGCATGGTGATCCCCATGTCCGGCGGCCAGACCGAGCGCCAGGTTCAGCTGATCCAGGACTTCAAACCGACCATCATAATGGTAACGCCGTCATACCTGCTGGCCCTTGGCGACGAATTCGAGCGCCAGGGACTCGATCCGCGAAAGTCATCGTTGCGCATCGGCATGCATGGCGCCGAACCGTGGAGCGAGGCCATGCGCGCGGAAATCGAGAGCCGCTTCGACATGCACGCTGTGGATCTCTACGGCCTCTCGGAAGTCATGGGCCCGGGGGTCGCCGCCGAGTGCGTCGAGACCAAGGATGGCCTGCATTTCTGGGAAGATCACTACCTGCCGGAGATCGTCGACCCGGCCACCGGCGAAGTGCTGCCCGATGGCGAAAAGGGCGAGCTGGTGATTACATCCCTGACCAAGGAGGCCCTGCCGGTAATCCGCTACCGCACCCGCGACCTGAGCCGCCTTCTGCCCGGCACGGCACGGACCATGCGGCGCATGGAGAAAGTCACCGGACGCTCCGACGACATGCTGATCATCCGCGGCGTCAACGTCTTCCCGTCGCAAATCGAAGAGCAGATTCTCAAGGACGAGTGCCTGTCTCCCCATTACGTCCTGGAAGTGCGCCGCGAGGGCCGCCTCGACACCCTGGACGTGGTGGTCGAGGTCAAACCGGTCCACGAGAGCAAGCTGGACGAGCTGAGCAAAACCTGCGCCATCGATCTCACCCGCCACATCAGAACCGTCACCGGCGTCACCGCCGGGGTGTGCATCGTCCCGGTGGGTAAGGTCGACCGCTCCATGGGCAAGGCCAAACGCGTCATCGACCTGCGGGATATAGCCGGGGGCTAATCCGGGAACCGGGCTCTTCCCCAGAAGCCTTCCGGGGTTTCCAGCAGGGCCTGCAGGCCACTGCGTTCGATCATCTTCTCGGTCTCACGCCGGGCATCATCGAGCACCCCGGCCTCGTTGGCAGTAGTCACCGCCCTGCCGGCCATGAGCACCTTGCCATCGACGATCACCGTGTCCACATCGGCGCCGTTGGCGTAGTTGGGGATGCGGTAGAGCGGCATGTTGGACGGGTAGAGATGGGGCTTGGCCATGTCGATAAGGATCACGTCGGCGGCCTTGCCGGCTTCCAGGGAGCCGATGCGGTGCTCGAGGCCGAGCACCCGGGCGGCGTCGATGGTGACCATCTCCATGACCTTGCCCGCCGGCATGACGCTGGAGTCGTGGAAGTGGCTGCACTGGTGGTGCATGCACTGGAACAGGTGGTGGAACATGTCGGCGCCGCGGTCCGGCGCGGTGCCGTCGGAGCCGATGGCCACGGTGACCCCGGCCTCGATCAGCTCCGGCGCCGGGCAGCGCGCCATGACCGAGGCAATGGCGCTGGGGTTGTGGACTATCCTGGTATCGGTCTCCCGGCACAGATCGATTTCGCGGTCCGACAGGTTGTTGCAGTGGGACAGGAAGACGTCCGGACCGAGCAAACCGTAGACGTCGTGAGCGATGGCAATGGAGCCGTTGCGGTGGCCGTCCTGGATCAGCCTCAGCCCATGATCGCGGGCCATGGCAAGGACCGCGCGTGATTGCTCGATTACCGCCTCGCCCGGCCCGTCGTCATCGCTGGGGCGACCATAGACCGGCAGGTTGAGGGCGATGTTGATGCGCCCGTCGGCGGTGCCGTGGCAGCTCTTTATCAAGGCCTCACAGCTCGCCAGTTGATCGGCCTGGGTGATCGACAGGCTCACGGCACGGTCGTCCTGCCAGCGGGCGAAGGTCCGGGGAAACGGTGGGCGGCACGGCCCGACCGCGAGGAACGAACGAATGCCCACCTCGGCCACCACCCGGCAGTGGGCTTCGCCGTAGGCCAGCTCATCCGTACGCATGATGTCGTTGCCGCCGCCCAACAACGAAACCCCGCAGTTGACGCCGCATTTGAGCCGTTCCAAGGCAGCCAGCCGCGCCTCGGCACGCCAGTAGTCAACGCTGGAGGCGACCGTATAGACGGTCTCGCAGGCCTCGTTCCAGGCGTTTTCCGTACTACTGCCCATGGTCTTGATGAGGCCGTGGCCGGCGTGGCCGTGACAGTCGATGAGCCCCGGCATGGCGACCATGTCATGGCCGTCGATGACCCGCGCCGCCTGATGGCGGGCCACCAGATCGTCGCTGTCACCAACCTCGGCAATCCGGCCGTCGGTTATGGCCACGGCGCCCTGGTCGATGACCCGCCGCGCCGGATCCATGGTGATTACCGTCGCATTGGTAATCAGGATGTCGATCATGGCATCAGCCGACTCCCAGCAGCTCAAACGGCGTCTTGGACAGGATCCGCGTGCTGTCCTTGCCATAGACCAGGGTGTCGACCAGCCAGGTGTTGAACATGCTCTCGTAGTTGGTGACCATGTTTTCCTCGAATACCCGGTCGAGGTCGCGCTCGTCGCGGAAGTGGAAATAGAACTCACCGACCCAGTCCGGCGGTAGGCTGAGACCGAGTTCGTAGCCCAGAGCCCAGCCCGGCTGGTCCCACAGGCCGACCTCCTTGTAGTAGAGCTGGAGGATGGCGATGACCTCGCCCACGGTCATGCCAGCCTTAACCTCTGTCGCCATGACATCGAAACCCCCGGCCGCCGTGGTGACGTTCTCCATCATGGCCGCGGGCGGATCTCCGACCACGTAGCCGCGCTGGACATTGGCGTGATAGCGGTAGTAGACGCCGGCGATGTCGATCTTGAGGAAGTCGCCGGCCTCAATGACTTTGCGCCCCATCATGGCGTGGCCGGAGGCGATCGGCCGGCCGTCGCGGATCGGCGCCGAGGTAAAACTGTGAACCAGAGCCGGGGACTCGCCGCCGGCCGCCATCATGGCCCGCAGGGTCTCGCCGTAGAGCTCCAGCTCGGTCATGCCGGGGCGGGCGAACTCGCGGACCGCCAAGTGGCCGATATCGGCGATCTCGGTGGCCTTTTCGATATGGGCAATTTCGGTCAGTGACTTGACCCGGCGGACCCGGCGGACCAGTGCGCTGGCGTCCACCACCCGGCAGCTCTCGGCGAGAAAGCCGCCTTCCAGCATGGTGCTGATGGCCCGGTTGGGCAGATAGCTCCAGTATTCCATACCGACGGTGCCGCCGAGCCAGCCCTTGGCCTTGAGCTCGCTAATAACGAACTCGAGGCAGGGTCCGGCATCGCGCGAGGTGAAGAATCGGTTATCGGTGGATATCGAAGTTTTGCCCAGCACCGGCAGCTCGGTGGGATTGTCGAAATGGATGAACTCGTCGGAATCCACATGGATCGCCGTGCCGTAGAGCTGGGGATAGCGCATGGGGCCACTGGTCTTGTACCAGCTTGCCGCGTAGCCGTGCAGATAGGCCACGTGGTCGGGCGCGGTGACGTAGAGCAGATCGATATTGTTTTGCGCCATGAGTTCGCGCAGCCGGCGGATACGACCGAGATACTCCTCGCGCGAAAACGCCAGATCGGCGTATTCGGAGGGCCACGGCTCCATGGCGCCGGGTGTCAGGCCGGTATAGGCCTCTGAATTAGAAATCGTCATGTGGCTCTATCTCCCCCTTGAAGATTGCGATCATACGCTATCATTCGAGCGCGCCAAGCCGCGACTTGAACGCCTTCACCGCCATGGCGAAGCCGCCATCGCCGCCGTCGATGAAGTGAACGTGTTCGCTCTGCTCGAGACTGAAGATCAGGCAGGTCATCAGGGCGGTATCGGTGATATGGGCACCATGGATCAGGCGGCCCGCGTTCTGTTCACGTTCGAGAAACGCCTCGATACGCCCTGCCCGGTCCTCGCTCACATCCAGCACCATGCGCAAAATGCCGTCGTATTTTCGGAAATCCGTGTTGGAACGAAGCTCACCGCGATAAATCGGTGCGTCATAAGACCCAACCCGTCGATCCAACCGCTCGCAGCAAAACTGGATTAGCGACGACACCAGGATCCCGAGGTAGCGTCAGAGAAACCCGCCACGGCCAGCGGTGGCGCGAGCTTCCAACGCGAGGCCCCTGGGCGGCCACCCGAACGTCATGGCGTGGTCACTGGCCGGCGCCGATTCCTGCAGCCGATGACCGAGGATCTGCGAAATGGCCTGCACCACATCGCCGAGCAATTTGCTTTCACCGGCTGGATCATCCGCCGTCCCCTGGACCATGAGGGTCATCATGCGGCCGTCTTTTGGAACCAACAGCTCCCAGCGGCACGACAACCCTGCGAGATCAGGCTCGCCCCGTTGCGGCTCAGCCTCCAGCAGGTAGGGACTGCCCGGTGCGGCGCTCTTCAACAGGCTGTCGGCGAGTTCGGCGCCGCCGCCCGCGAACATGGCCAGGTAGTTCCCCGCCATAAGCTCGTATTTGCGGACGCGGACATCGGCGTCCATAGCGCGTAGATCGACGACTGGTATGGCCCCGACACGCAACGCCAAGCCGAAGGTCGCCTGAGATACGGCCCGAAGACCGACCAACGCCGTGCAGGCCGCATTCCGATGGGAACCCGGCACCACCAGAGTTCCACCGTCACCGCCGAAGACGAAAGGGACGGCGATGTCGCCGCAGATATTGAGCACGGCGGTGATCAATGCCGCCCCGACCATGTTGACGTCCTTGTAGCGCCCCTCCTCGATGGTCCGGGTCGACCCCTGGACGTCGGCGATCATGACCACCCAGTCATCGGGCACCGGCTCATAGGCATCGAACTCGACGAAAGCGGCGAAGTCATGGAACGGCGCCAGTTTGTTATAGAACCGGTCGGCGGTTCCGAACGGAACGCGGTCGGTGGCCATCGGTCGCTTTACCTCGGCAAGCCTCGCGGATAGGAACCTATGCATTGTATCGCGGTTGCCCGTGGCTTTCGCCGACAAAACCCGTGACCGGCCGCCTCGAAGTGGACTAGCATTCGTTCTAGGCGTACGCTTGGAATACCCGGGGAGGATGAGATGACCGCTGGTGCCGCGATGCAGTTGAGCCGCGAGGCGTTGCTCGGAGCCTACCGTAAGATGGCGACCATTCGTCGCTTCGAGGATCGGGTCCATGATCTGTTTGAGGCCGGCGCCCTGCCCGGCTTTGTCCACCTTTACGCCGGCGAGGAAGCCTCGGCCGTCGGTGTCTGTTCCCACCTCACCGATGACGACCGCATCTGTTCAACCCACCGGGGCCACGGCCATTGTATCGCCAAGGGCGTCGATACCGGAGCCATGATGCTTGAGCTGTTCGGCAGCCGCGACGGCATCTGCGGCGGCAAGGGTGGTTCCATGCATATCGCCGACGTGAACAAGGGCATGATGGGCGCCAACGGCATCGTCGGCGGCGGCCCGCCGCTGGCTTGTGGCGCGGCGCTGACCCACAAGACTCTCGGAACCGGCGGTGTCGCTGTGACCTTCACCGGCGACGGTGGGTCCAACCAGGGCACCACGTTCGAGAGCATGAACCTCGCTTCGGTGTGGAACCTGCCGGTGGTTTTCGTTTTTGAAAACAACGGCTACGCCGAATCCACCGCGAGCGGCTGGGCGGTCGCCTGCGGCGATATCGTCAATCGGGCCGAGGCTTTTGGCATGCCCGGCATCCAGGTCGACGGCTTCGATTTCTTCGCCGTCCACGATGCCGCCGGCGAGGCTATCGAGCGCGCCCGGAGCGGCGGCGGCCCGACCCTGCTGGAGGTCAAGTTCGGACGCTTCTACGGCCATCACGAAGGTGACTCCCAAACCTACCGGGGCGACGGTGAGGCCGCGGCGTTGCGTGCCCAGAGCGACTGTCTGGCCATCTTTCGCGGCCGGGTTACCGAGGCGGGTCTGCTCGACGGCGCCGACCTGGACGCCGTCGATAATGAGGTCGTAACGCTTATCGACCAGTCGGTGGCGCTCGGTGAGGGCGGTGCCCGGCCGACCGACGCCGATCTCACTACCGACGTTTACAGTTCTTATTGAGGGGGCACTGTCATGGCTCGCGTTATCAGCTACCGCCAGGCCCTGAGCGAGGCCTTCTTTCAGGAAATGGCACGCGACGAGACCGTCATCATGATGGGCGAGGATATCGCCGGCGGCAAAGGCGCGCCCGGCGAAGAAGATGCCTGGGGCGGCGATCTCGGCATCACCAAGGGTCTGATCGGCGAGTTTGGCGATCACCGGGTGCTCGATACGCCGATCAGCGAGTCGGCCTTCATTGGGGCGGCTGTCGGCGCGGCGGCCACCGGTCTGCGCCCCATTGCTGAGCTCATGTTCGTCGACTTCATGGGGGTCTGCTTCGACCAGATATTCAATCAGGCGGCCAAGTTTCGCTACATGTTCGGCGGCAAGGCGACCACCCCGGTGGTGATCCGCACCCAGATAGGCGCCGGCTACCGGGCGGCGGCGCAACATTCCCAGGCGCTCTATCCCCTGTTCACCCATATTCCGGGCCTGAAATGCGTCATCCCGTCGTCGGCCTACGACGCCAAGGGACTGATGATCAGCGCCATCCGCGACAACGATCCGGTGATCTTCTTCGAGCACAAGGTGCTCTACGATGAAGTCCGCGGCGATGTCCCCGAGGAGCCCTACACAATCCCCTTCGGCGAAGCCAATATCCTGCGTGACGGTGATGGCGTGACCATCGTCGCCTTCGCCCGCATGGTTCATTTTGCCATGCAGGCGGCCGAAACCCTGGCCGCCGAGGGCATCGAATGCGAAGTCATCGACCCGCGCACCACCTCGCCGCTCGACGAGGACACGATCATCGAAAGCGTCGAAAACTCCGGCCGCCTAGTGGTGGTCGACGAGTCGCCGCCGCGCTGCAATATGGCCACGGATATCGCCGCCCTGGTGTCGCAGAACGCCTTTGGCGCCCTCAAGGCCCCGGTCAGGATGGTCACCGCGCCCCACACCCCGGTGCCCTTCGCCCCCGAGATCGAGGACGCCTATATTCCCAGCCCCGAAAAGATCGCCCAGGCAGTCCGTAATATCGCCGGTTACGGCCAGTGAGCGATGGCCCCATGACCGCACCCCCGAGAGGTGTCGGCCAAGCCGAGTTTGAGCGCCGCCTGACGCGCGCCCAGGCGATCATGCGCGCCTATGAGTTCGACGCCCTGGTGGTTACCGCGCCGCCCAACATCCGCTACTTCAGCGGCTTTGATTCCCAGTTCTGGGAGAGCCCGACGCGGCCCTGGTTCCTGGTGGTGCCTTTGGACGGCGCGCCCACAGCGGTGATTCCCGACATCGGGGTTCCCGGTATGGAACTGACCTGCGTCACCGACATTCGCGGCTGGCAGGCGCCCTGCCCCGAGGATGACGGCACCTCCCTGTTGGCCACCACTTTGGCCAACCTGCCCCACCGCTTCGGCCGCATCGGCGCCGAACTGGGCCGCGAAATGGTGCTGCGAATGCCGCTGATTGAGTTCGACACCCTGCGCGACTGCCTGCCCGGCTTCGAGTTCGCCGACGGCTCACCCTGCCTGTGGGATATCCGCATGGTCAAGACCGATGTGGAGATCGCCTGCGTCCGCCATATCTGCGAAATCGCCAGCGACGCCTACAATGCCCTGCCGGACAAGCTCGCCGTCGGCGACAGCGAGCGCGACGCCTGCCGCAAGCTACGCATCGACATCGCCGAGCGCGGCGCCGACGCCACCCCCTTCATGCCCGGTGTCTCGGGCCCCGGCGGCCAGTCGCAAATTGTCTACGGCCCCACCGACCGGGCGCTGCGCGAGGGCGATATCCTGTTTATCGACACCGGCTCGACCTTTGAGGGCTATTTCTGCGATTTCGACCGCAATTACGCCATCGGCACCGTCGCCGACGACGCCAAACGGACCCACGAAGCGGTGTGGCAGGCCACCGAAGCAGGCTTGGCGGCGGCCCGGCCCGGCGCCACCACCGACGACGTGTGGCGGGCCCAGTCAAACGTCCTCGAGGCCGCCGGTTCCATCGGCAACAACGTCGGCCGTCTCGGCCATGGCCTCGGACTGCAACTGACCGAGCCGCCGTCGAACCGGCCCGGCGACGGCACGGTGCTGAAACCCGGCATGATCCTGACCATCGAGCCGGGCATGGAATACGCTCCGGGCAAGATGATCGTCCACGAGGAGAACGTGGTCATCACCGAAGACGGCAACCATATGCTGACCAAGCGGGCGCCCCGGGAGCTGCCGATCATCGGCTAGCGGGTTCGGCGCTATTCATCCCGACTTTTTCATCGTCTCCTAACTAATTGAGAAATAAGGGAATTCTAAATCTTTCATTCAGGAATCCTTTAACCATAAATGCGTTACTTGGCGCCATGGCCCCGGTCAATGCCGCGAACACCCCGCATCTGTTCGGCAGCGACGAGGTGCGCTCGTCGGATTTGCGCTATTTCCCCAAGTGGGCCGACATACTCGAGCGCTACAAACACGAGGTTTCGGCGACCCATTAGGATCGCTTCATTGACGGCCCGTGGGGCGCCGATCCGCTGGATCAGCTCGATCAGATCAACCGCTACATGAATGACGTTCCTCATAAGGCCGATGCCGGCAACTATCCTAGCGCCGACTATTGGGCGAAGCCGCGCCAGTTCTTCGACCGCAGTGGCGACTGCGAAGATTTCGCCACCGCCAAGTTCCTGTCGCTCCGGACGTTGGGTTGGGACAACGACCAGCTCCGCATCGTCGTCCTCGACGACCTCACCAAGGGCACGCCTCATGCGGTCCTGGTCGCCTATCACGGCGGCGAGGCGTGGGTGCTGACCAAGGCCGTCCCGATGGTCTCGCCCGGGCGGGCGACCCGATCCGCTGCAATTCACTCCATCCCGGCGTCATCGACACGCCCATGCTCGACACGTTTTTCGCCGGTCGCGAGGAGCTGCGCCAGACCTGGCTTGCCGGCAAACCCCTGGGGCGCATGGGGTCGGTCGACGAAATCGCCGGCATGATCCTGTTCATGGCCAGCGGCGAGGCGAGCTTCGCCACCGGCGCCGAGTTCGTTATCGATGGGGGATGACCGCATGAGCCGCCTTCAGGACAAGGTCATCGTCATCAGCGGCGGCGCTTCCGGTATCGGCACCGCCTGCGCCCGGCTGTTCGCCGCCGAGGGCGCCCGGATAACCTCGCCGATATCGACCCGACGGGTGGTGAGGCAGTGGCCGCCGAACTTGACGACGCCGGCCGCTTTCAGCCCCTCGACGTCACCAACGAGAACCAGCGGGTCAGCGTCCTCGACGCCGTCACCGCCGAATTCGGACGCCTCGACGGCTTGGTCAACAGCGCCGGCATCGCCCCCGACGACGACAATCTCGAGGCGATATCGTCGGCGGGCTGGAGCCGTATCATGGGGATCAACCTGGATGGCGCGTTTCTCGGCTGCAAGCACGCGGGGCGCGCCATGAAGGGCCAGGGCAGCGGCTCAATTATTAATCTGGCCTCGATCCTCGGGCAGGTCGGGGCCGGCGACGCGGTGAGTTACTGCGCCAGCAAAGGCGGCGTCCGGCTGTTGACCAAGTCGGCGGCGCGCCATTGCGCCGAGACAGGCTATGGCATCCTCTGCAACGCCATTAGCCCAGGCTATATCGACACCCCCATGGTCGCCGGCTTTTTCGCCGACCCCAAGGTGCGCCGGGCCTTCGTGAAGCGCCACCTGCTCGCCCGCCTGGGCCGCGCCGAAGAGATCGCCGCCATGGCGCTCTATCTGATGACCGCCGAGGCCACCTTCGTCACCGGCGCCGACTTCGCCATCGACGGCGGCTACACGGCCATTTGAGGGGCGGCGGATAATGCCTAAAGTCGAATTCCTGTTTCTCGACCGCGCCCAGGCCGTATCCCTGGTGCCGCCCATGGCCGAGGTCGTCGAGATCGTCGAGGCCGGGCTCAAAGCCCATGGCCGGGGCGACGTGGTGTTGCCGCCGAAAGCCCATATCCATCTGGATGATCGCTACAACGGCCATTTCAACGTGCTGCCGGGCTACGCCGGGCCCATGGACACCGCCGGGGTCAAGGTGGTCGGCGACTACGTGGACAACTGGAAGCACGGCCTGCCTTCGGAAGTCGGCATGTTGACATTGTACGACCCGCGGTTCGGCACACCGCGCTGTCTGATGGATGCCACGGTGCTGACCTGGCTGCGCACCGGGGCGGTGACCGGGGTCGGCGCCCGCCATCTGGCGCGCCGGGACGCCACGGTGCTGGGCCATATCGGGGCGCGGGGCTCGGCGTTTTCCAACATCGCCGCCGTGGCCGTCAATTTTGCGCTCACCGAAGTCCGAATCGCCAGCGCCCGGCCCGAGACCAGAGCCGCCCTGGCGACGCGAGTCGAGGCCGAACTGGGCATCCCTGCCCGCCCGGTCGAGAACGCGGCTGCCGCCGCCTGGGGCGCCCACATCGTGGTCGAGGCGAGCCGCCTGGAGACCCCCGAGGTGCTGGTGCCCGCCTCGGCCATAGGGCCCGGCGCCCTGCTGGTGAGCTTCGGCTGGATCATGGCGGTCGACCCGGCCCCGGCCACCGCCTGCGACAAAATGGTGGTCGATGACTGGGCCCAATGCATCAAGGGCGGCACTTTCCACAGCTTGATCGAGAGCGGCGACCTGACCCGCGAGATGGTCCACGCGGAGATCGGTGAAATCGCCGCCGGCGACCAGCCCGGCCGCCAGTCCGATGACGAGCGTATCACCTTCTGGCACCGCGGTTTCGCTATCAGCGATATCGTTCTCGGCCAGCATATCTATGAACGCGCCAGGGCCGACGACATCGGCCAGTCGCTGACCCTGTGGGAAGGGCCGTAGGAATAAGCGCCGGCGGTTAACCCGATCTACATCATAAGCCGTTATAGCCAAATACAGGGCATCCGCCGCCTACGGAGGATCGCCGGCACATATGATCGACGGGCGAATGACAGCAGAGACCAACGACCTCTTCTTCGAGCGTAACCGCTTCGTGACCTTCGCCTTCGCCGCCGCGGACACCTTTCTCGAAGTTAATTCCGAAGGGACCATCACCTTCGCCGACGGCGCCACCCCATGGCTGACCGGCCAGGCCGCCACCAGTCTGACCGGTCGGCCACTATTCGACTTTGTCGCCGGAATCGACCACACCCTGGTCCGCGCCGCCTTCGCCGCCCCGGTAAGCCAGGGCCGGCTCGGACTCATTATGGTCGATTTCGTCCACGCCGACGGCGAGGTCGTGCGTGCCGAGATGTCCGGCATGTACCTGCCCGGCGCCAAAAAAAGGGTTTTCCTTTCCCTCGCTACGCCGAGCCTCGGCGCCGTGGCAAACTCGCCCCATGACGCGGAGCGCGATGACAAGACCGGCCTGTTGACCAGGGACGGCTTTGCCGACATCGCGACCCGGGCGCTCCACGGCGAGAGCGCCAGCAGCAAGCCCCATGACATGACTCTGCTTGACCTCGGCGGCCTCGAAGCCCTCGGGGCGCGACTCGGCGCCAAGGCGACGGACGCCTTGTTGCACAATATTATCACCCACCTTCGGGCAGTTTCCTGGACGGCACCTCGGCCAGCCAGATTGAGGCCGAGAAGTTCGGGCCTGGTCCACGAGGCGTCCCTCGACGTGGCGGCGCTGACCGACACCATCGAGGCCAGCGCCCGTCACGTCGATGCCACCGGCGAAGTCGTGACCACGGCGGCGGCAACCATCCAGCTCGATTCCGGTAGCCTGTCGGACGCCGATAATGCCAAGGCCCTGCTCTACACCATCAACAAGTTCTCCGAGGCCCGCGGCGACTTCACCATCACCGAG
Organism: uncultured Alphaproteobacteria bacterium; assembly: GCA_964645285.1. Classification (GTDB taxonomy): domain Bacteria; phylum Pseudomonadota; class Alphaproteobacteria; order JAAXGF01; family JAAXGF01; genus JAYZAP01. The sequence goes on along the minus strand of CAZYDR010000017.1, from coordinate 20,479 downwards.
CTCGGCGATAGCTACCGCCAGATGCTGGATCAGACACGCTACGACATCGCCACCTTCAAGCGGGTCATCGCCGACAACCTGTTCGATGCCATTTACCAGCCCATTGTCAGTCTGTCGGACCGCGCGGTTCACCATTACGAGGCCTTGGCGCGGCTCCATAAGATGGGCGAGGAGGCGTCGCCGTTCCAGTTTATCACCTTCGCCGAGGAAGTCGGCGTTATCGGCGAATTCGACCTCGCCATGACGCGCAAAGTCATCGCCACGGTCCAGGCGGCCCATAACAACGGCGATCATTTGAGTGTCGCCGTCAACCTCTCGACCCGGTCACTCGAAACACCGGCGGTGGTCGATGCGCTCCTGGCCATGCTCAAGGGCTGTGGCGCCATCCGCAAGCAACTGCTTTTCGAGGTGACCGAATCCTGGCGCATCAATGATCTTGAGGCCGTGAACCGTGTTCTTGGCAGTCTGCGCGACCTCGGCCACACCATCTGCCTCGACGATTTCGGCGCTGGCGCCGCTGCCTTCCAGTACCTCCGGGCCCTCGATGTGGATTACGTCAAGATCGACGGGGTCTACGTCCGCGAGGCCTTCACCGAGCCCAACGGCAAGGCCTACCTCAAGTCCATGCAACCCTGCACCGCGACCTCGGCATCGAGACCGTCGGTGAAATGGTCGAGACCGAACAGGAAGCCGAGCTGCTGAAAAACGTCGGCGTCATCTACGACCAGGGTTATCTTTTCGGCAAGCCGTCCATGGGCTTGTCGTCCCTCGGCAAGACCCGGCCCAAGCCCAGGGCGACCGCCGCACGCTGAGGCCCATTTCTCTCGCCCGGAGCCATCCCCGCCGCTAAGATCGCGGTCGCTTATTGGGGAGAGTGAGACATGATTACCGGCGACCGAATTTATACTCACAGCACCGTCGAGGCCGAACGCGGCGTCTGCGCCGCGGGCAGCCACCAGTCCGCCGAGGCCGGGGTGCGGGTCATGAGGGCCGGCGGCAACGCCATCGACGGCATTACCGCCGCCGCCTTCACGGCCTTTGTTACCGAACAGGCTTACTGCGGGCTTGGCGGCTACGCTCATATTTCCGTGTGGATGGCCTACTACGGCAAGTTCGTCTCGTTCGACGCCTATGGCCGGGCGCCACTGGCGGCCACGCCGGACATGTTCGAGCCCGACGACGGCAGCGCGCCGACCTATTACGGCCACCCCTTCACCAAGGGCGACAAGGCCAAGCACGGCGCCCTCGCCCCAGCGGTACCCGGCGCCGTCGCCGGCTTTTTCGAAGCCCACAGTCGCTTCGGCCGGCTGCCCTTCGCCAAGATTCTGGAACCGGCCATCGAGGCGGCCGAGAACGGCGTCCCCTTCACCTGGTTCGACAGCCAGTCCATCGCCGCCATGGTCGACCCGATCAAGACGATTCCCGGCAGTGCCGACGCCTTGCTGCCGGGCGGCAAACCGCCGGTCGCGGACTTCAACGACTCCGTGGGCATCATGCGCAATACCCGGGCCCTGGCCCGCACCCTCAAGACCATCGCCGCCAAGGGCCGCAACGGCTTTGCCCGGGGCCGGGTCGCGAAAGCCATCGCCGCCCACATCCAATCCATCGGCGGCATCCTGACCACGGAAGACCTGGCCAAATATAAGGTCCGCGTCCTGCACGAGACGCCGTCGCGTTATCGCGGTCACGACTACGTCGCCTGCTATGACCAGGTCGCCTATGAGGCGCTCAATATTCTTGAGCACTACGACCTCCGGGCCTACGGGGCCGACAGCTTTGAGTATCGTCATCTGGTGGCCGAGGCCCTGGCCCTGGCGTTCAGCGACAGCATGACCCACTACGGCGATCCCGGCTTCGTGGCGAGCCCGGTGGAAGGTCTAACAAACCCGGCGTTCGCCGCCGCCCGGCGCAAGCTGATACGCTTGCGCAAGGCCATGGACAGGCCGGTCCCGGCCGGTGACCCCTGGGCCTTCGATCCGGGTGATCCGGGATCAGACGGCGCCGCTGCCGAGCCGTCAAAGGCCCGGCGGCCGGGCACCACCCAGGTCGCCGTGGCCGATGACTTCGGCAATATGGCGTCGGTTTGCATGAGCCTGGGATCAGGCTACGGGTCGCTGGTATTCGTGCCCGAGGTCGGCATCTTCCTCAATAACGCCATGCAGAACTTCGACCCCCGCCCCGGCCTGCCGGCGAGCATCGCGCCGGGCAAAATGCCTGTCTTCGCGGCCCCGGCCGTAGTCGCCACCAAGGGCGGCAAGGCGCGTTTCGCCGCCTCCGGCTCGGGCGGCTACCGCATCGAGACCGGCGTGCTGCACACATTTATGAACCTAGTCGATCACCGCATGAAGCTACAGCGAGCGGTCGATCACCCGCGGGTTCACTGCCAAGGCAGCGACACGTTCGTCGACCGGCGCATTCCGGAAAATGTCCGCCAGCGCCTGGCCAAGGCCGGACACGACGTCACCATGGCCGAGGAGCGCCCGGACCGCATGACTTTCGGCCGGGTCTCGGCGGTGGCGGCCAACCCCCGGCGCGGCACTCTGACAGCAGCCGCCGGCCCAAGCTGGACCACGGCCATCGCCGGGTTCTAGTTCTCGAGCGGCGCCGGTTGGCGGGCCACCACCAGGGCCTCGCTGAGGCCGGCGGCGAGAATCATGACGCCGCCCACGGTCTCATGCCAACCAAACGGCTCGCCGGCCCACAGCGCGGCGCTGACCACGCCGAGCACGACCTCGGCCAGAATGACGATACCAAACGTCCCGGGCGAAACCCGCGACGCGCCCCACATGAGCGCGGTGTTGGTCGGGAAAATGAAGGCCATGGCCATGAGCACCAGCCACGGCAGCATGGTGACAACGGCCTCGCTCCCCGGCGGCGCCCGAACGCATCGCCGAGAACAAACGCCATGACGATGGCCACGATCGTGCCGTAGAGGCAATAGGCGAACATCGGCGCGAACACGCCTTCCGGCTGGACGTGGTTCATACGGGCCAGGGCCAGGGCTATAATCATGCCGCCCAGCAAGCCGAGCCAGTCGCCGACATAGACCGGCAGCGGCCAGCCGCCGTCGGCGCCGGTGCTCCGGCCCCACAGACGCCGCACCAGGGCAATCGGCGACAGCAGAATGAGCGGCACCAGAAACTGGCCGATGGTCGACCAACCGCCGGTCATGCCGCCAGCGGCCAGGGCACGCTGGGGAATCCAGTAGACGCCCCAGGCCTCGGCGGCGACCGCGATGAGAGCGACGACCCAAAGATTACTGCGTTGATCTATGACCAATACCCGAGGAATCGCAGTCGAGCGATCCTGTTCAATGCACGGAATCGCGGATTAACGGGCAGGTCGAGCAATGAATTCCGCCGCCGTTGAGAGCGACCTTGTCGTAGTCCAGGTTGATGATATCGATGCCGTTTTTGGCCAGGTTGTCCATGGTGTGGTTGCTGGCCCCCGGCGGCATGATCACCCGGCCCGGGCTCACGGCCAGGCAGTTGATGATCCAGCTGCTGTCCGCCGGCGTGGTCTCGATGGTGCGGATGTCCATGGCCTCGAGGCGCTGGAGGAACCAGTAGGGGAGGCTGTTGGGATTGACGATGGCGACGTCCTTGTCGAGCATGCACAAGGCGCCGTCGATGTGAATTTGATAGCCGCCCATATCGACCACGAGAAGCTCGACGCCCTGCTCCTCAAGCACCTGGGCGACCTGGCGGATGCCGTCGTCGTTGACGCAGATCGAGCGGCCGATGACGGCGGTCTCGGGATTTAGCCAAGCGAAGCTGCCGCCCTCGACCATGCCGGTGCCGTGGATGGTGCGCAGGATGGGCATGCCGAGGTTTGCCAGGGTCTTGGAAACATGGGCCTCCTCGCCCCGGCGGATGGTCCGCGCCAGACGGGTGACAATGGCCCCGCCCTTGATCGCGAAGGATGAATCCCGGGTATAGATCGACTTGATGCCGTCATCCTCGACCTCGTCGAGAAACACCACTTCGGCGCCCTCGGCGCGCAGCGTCGCCACCAGGACGTCATGCTGAGCCTCAAGTTCCTCCATGGGCGGCACCACGTCGCTCTGCCAGTACCAACCGCGCTCCACGTCACCGAAGCCGCCGGTGCTGGCGATGCGCTTGGACGGGTCGATGACCTTCATCTCGTTGCCCGGGCGGTGCATGAGGATCAGGCGAATCTGGCCGACATCGTTGTCGCAACCCCAGTTGCGGCCCCAGACGTATTCCTGTTGCTCGGGGGTCTCGAAACCCGGTTTCGGGTGGGAGCCGAACAGTTTGATGGTCTGGTTGTAGATTTCACGGCCTTCGACGTTGCCTGTCATGGTGTCCTCCTGGGGCGAAATGATTGCTGGGCGAACTTTGGAACGAAATAACATTGCCCGCAAGCACCGGATAGAACGACGCGCTATAATGATTACTCTCACCGGCATGGAAATGATTACCGTGGACCAAAACGTTATGACAGAGACCGACCGCTGGAGCTCCTTCATGGGCCGCGACGCCGCTTTTGACGGCACCTTTGTCGCCGCCGTCACCTCGACCGGAATCTACTGCCGGCCATCCTGCCCGGCCCGCCGCCCCTAGCCCGAAAACGTGCGATTTTATGGCCTGCCCGAGCGCGCCGAACACGAGGGTTTCCGCGCCTGCAAGCGCTGCCACCCGCGCGACGCTGATGCCCCGAACCCGCGCATCGAGGCGCTGCGCCGGGTCTGCCGCTTCATCGAGGATCACGACGACGGCCCGCCGACCCTGGCCGCCATGGGCGCCGAGGTCTCCTTGAGCCCCCACCACCTGCAACGCAGCTTCAAACAGGTCGTCGGCGTCACCCCGCGGCAATACTACGACGCCTGCCGCATCGCCCGGCTCAAGGGCAGCCTGCGCCATGACGACCAGGTCACCGGCGCGCTCTACGAAGCGGGCTATGGCTCGTCGAGCCGCTTGTATGAAAAAGCCCCGGAGCAGCTCGGCATGACCCCGGCGACATACCGCAAGGGCGGCAAGGGTGCCGAAATCACCTACGCCATCGCCGACTGCCCGCTCGGCCGCCTGCTGGTCGGGGCCACCGCGCGGGGCATCGCCGCCATCTATCTCGGTGACGACGACGACGGCCTGGAGGAATTTCTCAACACCGAATACCCGGCCGCCCAAGCCATCCGCGACGACGACGGCCTCGGCCAGTGGATGGCACCCCTGCTCGACCACCTGGCCGGCCGCCAGCCCCACCTGGATTTGCCCTTGGACGTGCGCGCCACCGCCTTCCAGCGCCAGGTCTGGGAAGCGCTGCGCGCCATTCCGCCCGGCGAGACCCGGTCCTACGGCGATGTCGCCAAAGCCATCGGCCGGCCCAAGGCGGTGCGCGCCGTGGCCACCGCCTGCGCCTCGAACAACGTTGCCCTGGCCGTGCCCTGCCACCGGGTGGTGCGCGGCGACGGCAGCTCCGGCGGCTACCGCTGGGGCGTCGAGCGCAAGAAGGCGCTGCTCAACAGTGAACGGAAAGCCGCGTCAGGAAGCTGACTCTCTCGGGTCGATGGGAAGCTGATTAGCGATACCTGTGGCCTCTTCCAGCAGGGCGGCGGCAGCCAGGGTCTGGACTTCGCCGCGCGGCGGGCCGACAATTTGTAAGCCGACGGGCAGGCCGCTCTCGGTAAAGCCGGCGGGGGCCGAGATTGCCGGGCAACTGGTCAGGGTCACCGCGAAGGTGATGCTGATCCAGTGCACATAGTTGTCGAATTTCTCGCCCTCGACCTGGTCGATGTAGCGGATGTCCACGTCGAACGGCGGCACGATGGCGGCCGGGCACAGCAGCAGGTCGTTTTCGGCGAAAAACTTGACCGTGCTGTGATAGAGGCGGCCCCGGGCTAGTTCAGCCCAGGCGATTTCGGCGGCGCTCAGCGCAAGACCCTTTTCGATATTCCAGATGACTTCGGGCTTGAGCAGATCACGGTTGTCGCGCAAGTGCCCTTCCATACCCGTGGCGAAGGACTGGGCGCGGATGACTTGAAAAGCCTCGATGGCCTCGGAGAAGTCGGGACAGGCCTCGACCACCTCGGCCCCGGCATCGGCGAAGTGTTGGGCCGCGCGTTCACAAATTTTGATGACCTCGCGGTCCACCGGCACGATGCCGAGATTGGGGCTGAACGCCACCCGCTTGGGCGCCGGACAGGCCGTTACCGCATCGACGAACGAAGTCGCCGGGGCAGCCAGGGAGATCGGGTCCTCTGGAGTCTGGCCGGTCATGGCGTCAAGGAACAACGCCGTATCCGCCACTGTGCGGGCCATGGGGCCGTTGACCGACATGGTGTTGAAGGCCTGGTCGCTGGGACCATGGGGCACCCGTCCGGGGCTCGGACGCAGGCCTATCACCGAATTGAAGCTGGCCGGGGTGCGCAGGCTGCCGCCGAGGTCGGAGCCGGTGGCGAGCCAGACCTGGCCGGCGGCCAGGGCCGCCGCCGCGCCGCCCGATGACCCGGCCACGGACTTGCCGGTGTTCCACGGGTTGCGGGTCTTGCCCAATACCTCGTTGAAGGTGCTGGCGCCGGCGCCGAACTCAGGGGTGTTGGACTTGCCGACGACGATGGCGCCGCGCGCCTCCAGGGCCTCGACCATGAGGTCGGAGCGTTCGGGGATGTGGTCGGCGAAGATCGGTGAGCCGTGGGTACAACGTACCCCCTCGACCTCGTTGAGATCCTTGACCGCAATGGGCAGGCCGCCCAGCATTGTCTTCTCGCCGGACACCATGAGGCGCTTGGCGTGGCCGCGGGCGCGCTCCAGGCACAACGTCGGCATGGCGTTGATGGCACCGTCGGTGGCGGCGATGCGGTCGGCGGCGATATCGATCAACTCCAAGGGCGTGACTTCGCCTTTCTTCAACAGGCCGACCACTTCCGTGGCCGTGTGGCGATAGAGATCGCTGGTGCTCATGACGTCACTCCTCCAAATTACACTTAAGTTCATCGGCCAGCAGCGGCGCCACCTCGCGCCAGTCGCCGACGATGCCGACATCGGCGAGATCAAAAATCATCGCTTCCGGGTCGGTGTTGGCCGCCAGCACCGTGCCCGACCGGCGGATACCCACCGAATGATTGAATTTGCCACCGAGACCCAAGGCGATATAGAGGCGCGGCCCGATGGAGCGGCCGGTAATGCCAATCTGCCGCGCCCGCGGCAGCCAGCCCTGGTCGGTGATCCTGCGGGTGGCGGCCAGTTCGGCGCCGAGCGCCCCGGTTAGGCTGTCGAACTGGGCGAGTTCTTCGCCGGGCAACCCCTGGCCGACACCGACAACCCTGGTGGCGACCGCCAGGGCACCGAGTTCGTCGTCCCGGGTGCGTTCATGGATATCGACACGGCCACGGGGCGTCACTGATTGTGTGGTCACCGTGGCGCTGGCCTCGCGGTCATCGAGCTGAGGCAGCGCCCCGGCCCGCACGGTCGCCATCTGGATTGGCGAGGTCGCGGTGATGGCGGCCACCAGCTTACCGCCAAAGGCCGATTTCCAGGCGACCAGACGGCCATCCTCCTGCTCAAGAGCGATGGCGTCGTCGGTGAGCCCGGCATTGAGCCGCATGCCGGCCCGGGCGACAACTTCGCGGCCCCACATGGTGCCGGGACCGAAGATGGTCCAGGGAGATACCTCTTCGGCCCATTGGGCGACGGCGGCGGCAATATCCTCTTCGGCCGCGGCACCGTCCAACACCACGCCCGCGTCATCGCCCCAGGGGCCGGAGCCGAGATCGGCGGCGCTCATAAGGCGCAGACGCTCGGCCGGCACAGCGGCGCAGTCTTCCGGCGACGATTTGGCCGGGGCGCAGAGTCGTTCGGCCACAGACAGTACCACGGGCAGGGCTGCGCTGGCGTCGAGCCGATCTTCCAGCCGACCACATCGTCGCCCATGAGCGTCACCAGGGTGTCCTGCACCCAGTAGCCGTCGGCGATGGTCGGCGGGCGATAGGCCCCGGGTAGCGCGCCCATGCGTTGATGACGTCGGCGCGCCAAGCGTCAAGCGTAATGCCTCGGCCGCTGCAATTACGGCACTGTCGTCCATACCTCGCCCCTAAACTCTTGTTCGGCGATACGCCGCTTGCATCCTGCCTGCTAACAACGAATTTGCACAGGGCAGCTAGACGATCCCTGCCTCGAACAATGGCTCGTCGTCGATAATTCGGCGGTAGCCCATGCGCGACAGATCGAGGGTCTCATAGCCGCCGTCGAGCAGCAGCTCGGCCACGGCGCGGCCGATGGCGGGAGCCTGTTGGATGCCGTGACCCGACAAGCCACAGGCCATGTAGAAGCCGTCCAGGCCGCCGACCCAGGGGCCGATGATGAGATTTTCGTCAAACTGGTTGTTCTCATAGTGGCAGGCCCAGGACTGGCCGCCTTTGAGCGCCTCGAAGGCCGGCACCCGGGCCGCCAGCACCGGCCACATGACGTCGTCGAAATAGCTTTGCTCGACGGTGAAGTTGAAACCCGGCGGCTCGTCCGGGTCCGAGCGTCCGGCGAGATAGCCCTTGCCCTCGGGGCGGAAGTAGACGCCCGAGGGATCGGTGGTCAGGGGCAGCGGTTCCAGCTGCTCGCAAATTTCGAAGAAGAACACCTGACGCCTGAGCGGCACCACGGGCAGGGCCATGCCGACCATGGCCGCGACATCGCCAGCCCAGGGACCGGCGGCGTTGACCACCACGCCGGCGGATCGGGTATCGCCGCCCTTGAGGCGAACGCCGGTGACCCGCTCGCCGTCATCGTCGATGGCGACAACCTCGTCATCCACATAGGTTACGCCGAGGGCCCGGGCCATGCGGCGAAAACCCTGGAGGGCGCCATGGGGATCGAACCAGCCATCCTCGGGGCCGAAGGCGGCGGCCTCGATGCCGTCGAGACGAAGGGACGGAAACCGCGCGGCGATAGCGTCCGGATCGAGCATCGCGACGGGCGCGCCAAGGGCCCGCTGGATGGCCTGGTTGGCCTCGAACACCGGCCGCTCCTTGGCGGTAAGCAGGAACAGATAGCCCTGCTGGCGGAGATCGATCTCCGCCGCCACCCCGTCCACCGCCATAAGGTCAGCGAACTCCTGATAGACGCCGAGGCTGTATTGCGACATCTGGATATTCTCGGGCAGGCTGAACTGCTGGCGGATGCCGCCGAGGGAGCGCGGCGACGTGGCGCGCTCGAAAGTCGGATCGCGCTCGATTACCGTGATCCGCCCGCCCCGGCCGTCGGCGGCCAGATGATAGGCGATGCTTGAGCCGATAACGCCGCCGCCGATGATGAGGACGTCATCCATGGGAGATTAGTCTTCGAGGCCGTCGATGGCGCCCTGCACCGCATCGAAATCGGCGCTGCCCGGCGGTATTACGGCAAGCAGCCGGCTCCACAGTTCGCGGGCCTCGGTGTCATAGCCGGTCTGGGCGGCCGCCAATCCCAGGTGCCAAAGCGCCACGGGACTGTCACCGTCGAGCGCCAGCAGGCGGCGGAACACGGCAACCGCGTCGACCGGCACCGGGGCGCCGGGCGGCGAGGCCTGGGCAATGGCTTCGGCGTATTGTGCCAGTACATCGGGATCGTCGGGCGCCAGGGCGGCGGCGCGCTCGAAGGCAGCACGGGCCTGGTCGTTTTCGCCGAGTACGCCATAGGCCTGGCCAAGCCGGCGCCAGCCCTCGAGATCATCGGGCCCGTCCTCAAGGCGGGACGCCAGACGGGCGACCATGGACTCGATCATCGCCGCCTGTTCGTCGCTGGTCATGTCCTGGGCGGTGGCCATGTCCTCCGCCGTGGGGCCGGGCGCGGTGGTGGCCTTGGCAATTTCCAGGTCCGGCGTGGCGATGCCAAGTCTCTGCACCGCCATGTCGACTTGCTCGCGCAGAGCCGGCAGCCACGGTGCATCCGCCGGGGTCACTTGAGCCAGAGCGAGCCAGCCATCGAGAGCGCTCTGGAAGTCGCCGGCCTGGGCCCGGGCCATGGCGAGATAGAATCGCGCCGCCACCTGGGCCGGGTCCTTCGCCAGGGCGGCCTCGAAGTCGCGCTTGGCCGCCGGGGTCACCAGGCCGTCGGCGGCGAACACCCGGTGTTCGGCCAGCATGGCGGTGATCTCGGCGGCGCCGCCGGACAATTGCGCCGCCCTTTCAAGGGCCGCCACCGCCTGATCGTAGCGCGCCAGGGCGCCGTAGGAACGGCCGAGCATGACCCAGCCGTCGAGATCGTCGGGCTCCGACTGGAGACGTTCGGCAAGGCCGGCGACCATGGCTTCAATGTCCATGGCGTCGACATCGTCGGCGGCGGTGGCCGGGGCCTCCTCGGGACGCTCGGCGAAGGGCTGGTTTTCGAGCGGGGGCGTGCCGAGGCCAAGATAGATGCTGCCGGCGGCGAGCGGCACCAGTACCGTAATGGCGAAGGCGGCGATGAGCGGCCCCTGCCCCGTGGGTCTAGCATCGTCCGGCGAACCATCCACCGGCACCGCATTGAGCATGCGGCGCTCGATCTCGGTGCGCGCGGTGGCCTGTTCCTCGGCCCCGATCAGGCCGCGCTCCACGTCGCGCTCGAGCTCGTTGAGCTGGTCGCGGTAAATCTCGATATCGTAGTCGGCGCGCGCCGCCTGGGCCCCGTGGCGGCGCAGCAACGGCACCACCAGCAACGCCAGGGCGATCACGGTCATCAGCCCGAGAATGACGAACAGGGCCATGGCTCAGCCGTCGTCGAGCAGGGACTTGAGGCGCTGGCGCTCGGCGTCGTCGAGCGGGATCGCCTCGGCGGTTTCACGGGGTTGGCGCCGCATGTAGGCCCCGGCCCAGATCAGGCCGAGCAGCAAAATCACCCCCGGCCCCAGCCACAGGGCGTAGGTCGAGGCCTTAAACGGGGGACGCAGCAACACGAAGTCGCCGTAGCGCGCGACCACGTAGTCGGTGACCTGGCTGTCGCTGTCGCCGGCCAGCAGCCGCTCGCGCACCAGGGCCCGCAGGTCCCTGGCCAGACCGGCGTTGGAATCGTCGATCGACTGGTTCTGGCAGACCAGGCAGCGCAATTCCTTGCTGATCTCCCGGGCCCGTTCTTCGAGCACCGGGTCGTCGAGCTCCTCGCCGGCGATCAAAGCCAAAGCCGGCACGCTCCACAGCGCGATCAGCACGATCAGCATGGCCCTCATTGCCGCAGGCTTTCGATGATCGGCAGGATGGTGTTTTCCAAATCCTCCGGATAGATCGCGCCGACATGCTTGTAGACGATGCGGCCTCCGGCATCGACGATGAAGGTCTCGGGCAGGCCGTAGACGCCCCAATCGATACCGGTGCGGCCGGGGATATCGGCGCCGGACCGCACATAGGGATCGCCCAGGCGGTCGAGCCAGGCGCGGGCATCCTCGGCCTGGTCCTTGTAGTTGATGCCGTAGACCGCGACGATGCCCTCCTCGGTAAGACGGTTGAGCAGCGGGTGTTCGGCCCGGCAGGCGCCACACCACGAGGCGAAGAAATTGACCAGTTGGACTTCGCCGACCAGGTCAGTCGAGGCTAGCCCGCGCGGCCGACCCCTGACCGCCGGCAGGTCGAATTCCGGCGCCGGCTTGTCGATCATGGTCGAGGGCAGCTTTCGGGGATCGAGATTGAGCCCGACGGCGAGCACCACGGCGACAACGGCGAACAACGCCACGGGCAGGATGAAGCGCAGGCGCAGGGTCATGTCACGCGGCCTGGGGGTTGGCAACCGCCGGCGCGGCGCGTTTTCCGCGACGGGGTGCGCCGACCCGCAGGCGCCGGTCGGTCAGGCTGACCAGGCCGCCCAATACCATGACGATGCAGCCGAGCCAGATCCACGGCACCAGGGGATTGTGATAGATGCGCACGCTCCACGCCCCGCCCGCCTGGGGCTCGTCGATCACCGTGTAGAGGTCCGACACCCAGGTGGTGTGGATCGCCGCTTCGGTGGTCGGCATCTGTTGCACCGGATAGAAGCGCTTCTCGGGGAACAGATGAGCCACCAGATCACCGTCCCGGCGGACCACGAACTCGCCGCGCCGGATCGAATAATTGGGTCCCGGCAATTCCCGGCTGCCCTGGAAGGTAAAGTCGTAGCCGGCCACGGTGACGGTCTCGCCTGAGTCCATCACCGTAATCAGCTCTTCCTGCCAGGCTTGCGAGCCGATGACCCCGGCCAGCACCATGGCGACACCGATGTGGGCGATGGTCATGCCGTAGGCCGAGCGCGGCAGATGACGGGCCCGGGCCCAGCTATCGCCGGCGGATGTGCGGAACAGCTTGAGCCGTTCGGCCAGTTCGATCAGCGCGCCAACGAAAAGCCACGCCGCCAGGCCGATGCCGATGGGCGCCCAGGGCGCCGTGCCGCCGACCGAGTACCACGCCGCCGCCGCCATCACCACGGCGGCGGCGAGCGCCAGCTTGAGCCGGCCCATGACGCCGGCCAGGTCGGCCCGCTTCCACGGCATCATGGGGCCCAATGCCGTGACCGCCACCACCGGGATCATGATCGGCCCGAAGGTGGCGTTGAAATAGGGCGCGCCGACGGAGACCTTGCCGCCGTCCAGGGCGTCGAGGAACAGCGGGTACATGGTGCCGAGGAAGACCGTAGCGCAGGCCGTGGTGAGCAGCAGGTTGTTGAGCACCAGGCTGCCCTCGCGCGACACCGGGGCGAACAGCCCCCCGGATTTGAGCGCCGGCGCGCGGATGGCGTAGAGCGTCAGCGAGCCGCCGACGACGATGACCAGGAAGGCCAGAATATAGGCGCCCCGCGCCGGGTCGGTGGCGAAGGCATGGACCGAGGTCAGCACCCCCGAGCGCACCAGGAAGGTGCCCAGCAGACTGAGCGAGAAGGCCAGGATGGCGAGCAGGATGGTCCAGCTCTTGAGGGTGTCGCGTTTTTCCGAAACGATAGCCGAATGGAGCAGCGCCGTGCCCGCGAGCCAGGGCATGAACGAGGCGTTCTCCACCGGGTCCCAGAACCAGAAGCCGCCCCAGCCCAGCTCGTAATAGGCCCACCAGCTGCCCAGCGCGATGCCGAGCGTCAGGAAGCCCCAGGCGGCCAGGGTCCAGGGCCGCACCCAGCGTGCCCAGGCGGCGTCGACCCGGCCCTCGATGAGCGCCGCGATGGCGAAGGAAAACGCCATGGAGAAGCCGACATAGCCGAGATAGAGAAACGGCGGGTGGAACGCCAGGCCCGGGTCCTGGAGCAGCGGGTTGAGGTCGCGGCCGTCGAACGGCGGCGGATCGAGGCGCAGGAACGGGTTCGAGGTGAACAGGGAAAACGCCAGGAAGCCGACGGCGATCCATGCCTGCACCGCCAGCACCCGGGCCTTGAGCACCGGCGGCAGGTTGCCGCCGAACAACGCTACCGTGAAGCCGAACAGGGCGAGGATCAGCACCCAGAGCACCAGCGAGCCCTCGTGGCTGCCCCAGGTAGACGACACCTTGTAGAGCATGGGCATGGCCGAGTTGGAGTTGTTGGCGACATTGGCGACGGTGAAGTCCGAGGTCACAAAGGCGGTCATAAGGGCGGCGAAAGCAATGGCGATGAACAGCAACTGGGCGGCGCTGGCGGGAAATGCCAGGGCCATCCAGGCGCGGTCGTCGCGCTGGGCGCCGATCAGCGGCAGGGTGCCCTGGACCAGGGCCACGAGAAACGCCAGGATCAGCGCGAAATGGCCGATTTCGGCGGTCATGGCTCGTCGCCCTGCCACTGGCCGGACTTCTTGAGCGCCTCGGCGACCTCCGGCGGCATGTAGTTCTCGTCATGCTTGGCCAGCACGGAATCCGCCTCGAAGATGCCGGACGGCGCCAGCACGCCCTCGGCCACCACCCCCTGGCCCTCGCGGAACAGATCGGGCAGCGGCCCGCGATAGACCACCGGCACGGTGGCCGACAGGTCGGTGACGACGAATTCGACGCTCAAGCCATCGCCCAGGTGGTTGACGCTGCCCTCCTCGACCAGCCCGCCGAGGCGGAAGCGGCGGCCGTCGGGCAGGTCCTTCTTGACCAGGTCCGTGGGGCTATAGAAGAACACCAGGTTCTCCTCGAAGGCGCTCAACACCAGTCCGACGGCGATGCCAAGCCCCAGCATGCCCGAGACAATGAAAACCAGGCGGCGATGCTTACGCTTCATGGTCGTCGGCCTCGTCCTGGGCGGCCCTGGCCTGCTGCAACGTCTCAAGGGCGGCTTCGCGCGACTGCAGCGCCCGGTGGCTCTGAACATAGAGCCCGGCCATGACCGCGGCGGTCACGGCGAGAGCCGGCCAGACGAAGGCGGCGTAGCCGCCCATGGCGAAGAATTCGCTCATGAGCCGCGCTCGATCATGGCCATTTGCAGGGCTCGCAACTTGGCCCCGACGATGGCCCCGCGCATGCGCAGGATCAGCACGGCGACATAGAAGGTGGTGAATCCGACAGCCATGATGACCAGGGGAATCAGCATGGAGAGGTGGATCGACGGGCCGCCCATTTTGACCACGCTGGCCGGCTGATGAAGGGTGTTCCACCAATCCACCGAGAACTTGATGATCGGCACGTTGACGGAGCCGACCAGGGCGAGGATCGCCGCCGCTCGGGCGCCCTTGGCGTGGTCGTCGAAGGCGTCGGCCAGGGCCATGTAGCCAAGGTAGAGGAAAAACAGCGCCAGCACCGAAGTCAGTCGCGCGTCCCAGACCCACCAGGTACCCCACATGGGCTTACCCCAGAGCGAGCCGGTAACCAGGGCGATCAAAGTGAAACAAGCGCCGATGGGGGCCGAGGCGCGGGCCGCGATGTCGGCCAGGGGATGCTTCCAGATCAACGCCATGGCACTGGATATGGCCATGCCGGTGTAAACGAACAAGGCCATCCAGGCGGCCGGCACATGAACGAACATGATGCGCACGCTGTCGCCCTGCTGATAGTCGGCGGGGGCCACGAACAGGGCGAGATACAGCCCGACGCCAAGCAGCGCCACGGTAATCCAGATGCTCCACGGCAGGATCACCGCCGAGTAGCGCATAAAGCGGGTCGGGTTGGCGAAACGGTGCATTACGTCCAACTACCGCAAGAGATTATGAAAACCAGGTATTTCATATCATGCCGTATAGGGGGCGGAGCGGCGCCGCTCCTTGATCTGCGTCAACGGTTTCAGGGTTCTACTCCGTTTCAGTTGGCTATTCCAAAGAAAGCCGCAAGGCCGCCGCCGCCGCCCACGGCGCCAGTGGCAGGCTGGCGACCAACAGTCCGCCGAGCATCATAAGATGGGGCTTGGCGGTGAGACCGTAAACCGCCGCATCGACGGCGCCGACGCCGAAGATCAATACCGGAATGAACAGCGGCAGCACCAGCAGGCTGATCAGTACGCCGCCACGGCGCAAGCCCACGGTCAGCGCCGCGCCGATAGCGCCGAGCAGGCTGAGCACCGGGGTGCCGAGCAGCATGGCGCCAATCAGGGTGGCGAAGCCTTCGCCGTCCATGGCCATAAGCACCGCCAGCAGCGGCGCCGCGATGACCAGCAGCAGGCCGGTGGTCAGCCAGTGGGCCAGACACTTGGCCATGACCACGACCTCGAGGGGCAGCGGCGACAGCACCAGCATCTCAAGGCTGCCGTCGTCATGGTCGTCGCGGAACAGGCGGTCGAGCGACAGCATGGCGGCGAGCAGGGCGACAACCCAGATAATGCCGGGCGCGACCCGCGCCAGGGTCGCCGGCTCGGGACCGATGCCGAAGGGAAACAGGGTGATGGTCAGGATGAAGAACACCACCACGTTGGCGGCGTCGCCGCCGCGCCGGAAGGCGAGCTTGAGGTCACGCCGAACAATGGCCCAGAAGGCGTTCACGACAACGCACCGAGGTCGAGCACGGCGGCGCCGGGCAGGGTAAGGCCCACATGGGTGGCGACCACCACCATGCCGCCGCGCTCCCGGTGCTCGGCAATCAGCCCCTCGACCAACGCGATCGAGGCGGTATCCAACGTCACCGTCGGCTCGTCGAGCAGCCACAGGGGCGTCGGCGCCACGGCGAGACGGACGAGGCCCATGCGACGGCGCTGGCCAGCCGACAGAATGCGCGCCGGCATGGTCGCCAGATGACCGATGCCGAGGCTATCGAGCGCCGCCGTGGGGTCGGGGTCGGCGCCGCGAAGGCCGGCCCAGAACGCGACATTCTCGGTCACGCTGAGGGCCCGCTTGACGGCATCGAGATGACCCACATAGGTGATTCGCGACTGATAGGCCGAGATATCCTCGGCGGCGGCCCGGCCGTTCCAGGTCAGCCAGCCGTCGGCGGGTTCAAGGAAACCGGCCAGGAGGCGCAACAGGCTGGTCTTGCCGCTGCCGTTGGGACCGTGCAGCAGCAACGCGCCGCCCGGATCAACCGCGAAGTCGAGGCCGTCGAACAGCCTGCGCCCGCCGCGTACGCAGGCGAGGCCGTGGGCCGCCAGTCCGGTGCCTACGTCTTCCTTCATAAAGAAAGGTGATTAGCCCACCGGGCGGTAATCGTCTATGACCTTGCCGTCGTCGGCCAGGCTACCCGGCGCCGCAAGTTCGGTCCGGCCCTTGAGCCGGCACACCGCCTGCAGCGCCTCGGCCAGGCCGTCGACCTCGCCCAAAGCCTCGTAATGCAGGGTCATGACGTCGCCGCCGTCTTCCTGATCAACCACCAGCCGGCCCTTGGTCACCGCCGGGAAGCGGGCCACCACCTCGGCGACCTGCTCGGGGTGGACAAACATGCCCTTGACCTTGGTGGTCTGGTCGGCCCGACCCATCCAACCTTTGATGCGGGTATTGCTGCGGCCGCACGGGCTGGTCCCGGCCATGACCGCCGAGAGGTCGCCGGTAGCGAAGCGGATCAGCGGATATTCAGGGGTCTGAACGGTGACCACCACCTCGCCAACGGCGCCCTCGGCCACCAGATCGCCGGTGCCGGGGGTGACGATTTCGACGATCACGCCCTCGTCGAGGATCATGCCCTCGCGGGCCGATGATTCGTAGGCGATGAGGCCGAGTTCGGCGGTGGCGTAACACTGCAGCACCTCGACGCCGCGGCCGGCGAGTTCAGCGCGGAGCGCTGGAATCAAAGCCTCGCCGCCGACCAGTCCTTTGGTCAGGCTGCTCAGTTCCATGTCCATCTCGGCAGCCTTCTCCAGGATGATCTTGAGGAACGACGGGGTGCCGACAAAGGCTGCCGGCTTGAGGTCCGCAATAGCCCGCGCCTGGGCCTCGGTGTTGCCGACGCCACCGGGAAACACCGGACAACCCATAGCCTCGGCGGCGCTTTCCACCATGGCACCGGCCGGGGTGAAGTGATAGGCGAAGCAGTTATGGAGCAGCTCACCTGGCCGCACGCCAGCGGCGTAGAGACCACGGGCGAAGCGCCAATAGTCGGGCCGCCGGCCCTGGGGCTCGTAGATCGGCCCCGGCGAGGCGAAGATGCGAACGAAATCAGCATGGCCCACGGCGGCCAAGCCGCCGAACGGCGGATCACTCTTCTGGCGCTCGATCAGCGCCGGCTTGCGGGTGATGGGTAGTGTCGCCAGGGTTTCACGGCTGGTGATCGCTTCGGCGTCGATGTTGCAAAGAACCTCGGCGAAATAAGGCGCCTTGGCCTTGGCGTGGGCGATCTGGCCGGGCAGCGCCGCGAACAGCGCCGCCTCGCGAGCCTCGAAATCACGGGTTTCCAGATCGTCGTAGTAAGGGCTATCACCCATCATCCGGCCCCTAAAGCCAACGTTTACGCCGCTTGTAATGCTTGACGTCGCGGTAGCTCTTGCGCCCACTCGACGACAGGCCGAGGTAGAACTCCTTGACGTCTTCGTTCTGACTCAGGGCGGCCGCGTCGCCGTCCAGCACCACCCGGCCGTTCTCCAAAATATAGCCGTAATCGGCGTAGCGCAGCGCCGCGTTGGTGTTCTGCTCGGCCAGCAGAATGGTCACGCCCTCGTCCTCGTTGAGCCGCTTGACGATCTCGAAGATCTCCTCGACCAATTGCGGCGCCAGACCCATGGAGGGCTCGTCGAGCAGGATCACCGAGGGCCGCGCCATAAGGGCCCGGCCAACGGCACACATCTGCTGCTCGCCGCCCGAGGTATAACCGGCCTGGGCGCTGGAACGCTCACGCAGGCGGGGAAAATAGTCATAGACCTTTTCGAGATCGGCGCGGATGGCGGCGGCGCCGTCGCGGCGCACGTAGGCGCCGGTCAGCAGGTTTTCCTCAATGGTCAGATGTTCGAAGCAGCGGCGCCCCTCCATAACCTGGACGACGCCGCGCTTGACCAGATCGTTGGGCGTCAGGCTGTGGACCGGCTCGCCGTTGAGCTCAATGGTCCCCTTGGTGACATCGCCGCGCTCGGACCGCAACAGATTGGAGATTGCCTTGAGGGTGGTTGTCTTGCCCGCCCCGTTGGCCCCCAGCAGGGCAACAATGGCGCCCTCGGGAACCTCGAGCGAGACCCCCTTAAGCACCAGGATAACGTGGTCGTAGATGACCTCGACGTTATTGACACGGAGCACCGGCGGCCGATTTGACTCGGCCGCCGGACTGTCCCGTGCGGCAATAGCCTCGCTCACGGCGCGTATGCCGCGGGCCGGCCTAGCAGCCGCGCGGCGTAATGCCGTTCTCGGCGGCGTAGGCCGCGGCCGCATCTTCGACCATGGGCCGCACCACCTCGCGGATCGGTGAAATCCAGTCGCTGACGATGCTCCACTTGGCGCCGTCCCACTGCTGGATGATGACCGGCCCGCTGGTCTCGTGATCGGCGCAGGACACCTTGACCGGCTTGGTGTAGCCCGCCATGCCCATCTCCTTGAGACGCGCTTCGGTGATGTTGAGGTTCTCGAGCCCCCAACGGACCTCGGCGCCGGTCAGGGCGCGTTCGCCGTACTCGCCCTGGGCCGTGCGAATGGCCTCGACCGCGAACATGGCGTTGACCAGGGCCCGGTTGTAGAGCACCTCGCCGAAGCTGTTGGCCTTGGCCTGAGCCAGATCGCCGCCATAGACATACTTGAGGATGTCGTTCTGGAACGGGAAGTCGCTGGCCGGCGAGTGGAAGGTGGCCGACTTGTAGCCCGCCGCCCCGGCGCCCGCCGGGATGACGTCGGCGTCGGAACCGGACCACCAGTTACCCACGAAATGGTCCATGGGATAATTGATCGCCGCGGCTTCCTTGATCGCCACCTGGTTCATCACGCCCCAGCCGGACATGAACACCCAGTCGGGCTTGGCCCGGCGGACCTGCAGCCAGGTCGCCTTCTGCTCCTGACCGGGATGGTCAACCGCCAGCAGAACAAGCTCGAACCCGTACATTTCGGCCAGTTTCTCGAGGGTCGGGTTGGCTTCCTTGCCATAGGCCGAGTTGTGATAGACGTGGGCGATCTTCTTGCCCGCGAGGTTGGCTTCGCCGCCCTCCTGCTGGGCCACGTAGCGCACGAACGCGGACGCCTGGCTCCAATAGGTGGTGGGGAAGTTGAAGATCCACTTGAACACCGTGCCGTCGGCCGCCGCGGTGCGGCCATAGCCCATGGAGAAGATCGGAACTTCATCGACCGCCGCCTTGGGAATGAGCTGATAGGTGATGCCGGTGGAGAACGGGTTGATCAGCGAAGCGCCGGTCTGGCCCTTGTTCTTGAGCTTCTCATAGCACTCGACGCCGAGCTTGGTGTTGTACTCGGTCTCGCACTCCTCGAAGGTCAGGGTGACGCCGCCGACGCCGCCGTCACGATTGTTGATCATGGTGTAGTAGTCGCGGAACCCGTTGGCGATGGGAATGCCGCCGGGCGCATAGGGCCCGGTGCGATACACCAGCATGGGAAAGAACTGTTCGTCGGCGACCGCCGCCGGCGTCGAGGCAACCAGGCCGGTCACGCCGACCACGGCGCCAAGCAAAGCAAGTGTCAGGTTACGTAGCATGATGAAGATTCTCCCTGTTATCAGACTTGTTTGATTACCCCTAGGCTATCACGCCCGCCTGCGGCGTCAAATGCCACAAGACTCCCCTTCAATAGGGGAAGGGCCACAGTCGCAGCTTCTCCTTGGTGATTTGCCACAGCCGCGCCAGGCCGTGGGGCTCGACGATCAGAAAGAAAATGATCAGCGAGCCGAAAATTATGATCTCGATATGCTTCTGGGTATCGATCTGCATGGCGACGCCGAACCACTGGGGTGCGTTGGTCAGCAGGATCGGCAGGCCAATGATGAAAGCGGCGCCGAGGAACGAGCCCAGGATGCTGCCCAGGCCGCCGATAATGATCATGAACAGCACGTTGAAGGATTCGTTGATGCTGAAGGCCTCGGTTTCGGCGCTGCCGAGCCACAGGAAGACGATCATGGCCCCGGCGACGCCGCAGTAGAACGAACTCACGGCAAAGGCCAGCAGCTTGGCCTTGAACAGCTGGATGCCGATGATCTCGGCGGCGATGTCCATGTCGCGCACCGCCATCCACGACCGGCCGATGTGGCCGCGCACCAGATTCTTGGCGATCATCGCCATGGCCACGACGATGGTCAGCGCCACGATAATCATCGTGGCGAACCTGCTCGTGG
>CAZYDR010000016.1:0-44434 GCA_964645285.1 uncultured Alphaproteobacteria bacterium | reverse complement strand
CAAACCACGCATATCACGCGGTTCATCAACACGGTCAAGCAAAGGCGTCTGGTTGGAACTCGGCTTCATTGTATCCCCTGGTATCTGCTCGAACGCGATCGCGCACGACACCATTTGCTGATACTCATGACCATTCTGCCCGCCCCGGAATCCCGATCGGCGCGCACACCCCTAGCCCCGCAACATTGCAACGTAAGAAATAGCTGTCGTTGCTGTGACTTGCAAGACATAGCGGTCTTTTTCTACCACAACCGTGCGCCCTCTCACCTTCAGGCGTACCAATCAGGCAGTTGCGATTGAAACCTTCGCGCCTGAAGTCGCGGGCGCCAACCACAATCCTGATTGTCGCGTGGGCGACAGTATATAGGGTAATGAATTTATTGACAAATATTTGCCACCGGCGATTTTTTCGCTGTTGCAAAATCAGCCGCTACCCGCCGCGGCGTTGCTACTGTCGGCACTGTGATCGATCAAGTCGGGCAGGACCCGGTCGACCGCGTGCATGACGTCCTCCTGAAAATCGATCTCGGTCCATGGCAGGCCCGAAATATCCTCAAAACCGAAGGTCCCCGGCGAATCTGTCAGCAGGAGGTCGCGTAACGCCTGATCGTAGAGTTCAAACCGCATGTCCGCGTCGAGATAGCGTTTGGCCGCAGGCACCAGACGATGAGCGACATCTTCAGTCAGGCGGAAGAAACCTACGGATTCGCCCCAGAAGTCGAATTCCACGTTGACCACCTTATGGAACTCCACCAGATGGCCGTCGCGCACACATAGCTTGGTCGGTTCTTCGCCGAGTTCGAAGTCACGGTCGAGCAGAAAGCAATTTCCGTGATCGGACCGTAGCAGGCGATCCATCATGCGGTGGTCGTACAGCACATCGCCGTCCATAAGGACCACGTCACCGCCGCGCAGCAACTGCTCGCGCACGCTCCACAGAGTGACGATACTGCCTTCCTCGAATTCCGGGTTATAGACCGCCTCGACCCAATCGCTGACGCCCATGGCGGCGATTTCCCGGTCGATCAGCTCACGGCGATAGCCCACCGCGACGACGATTTCGTCGACTCCGCAATGGCGCAGAATTTCAATGTGGCGACGCAGTAACGACTTGCCGCCGAACGAGAGCATGACCTTAGGCATGGGCACACCATCGAAGGCCATGCGCCGTCCCTTGCCCGCCGCCAGAATAATAGCTCTCATCGCCCGCTCCTACTTGCTTGAATGCATGGCTGTTACATCACGCCGTAGCGAAGAGCAATCCACATCTTCTCCACCCGGGGGACCTTGATGCGCTGTTCGGGCCGCTGCCAGCGGTTCGCCACCAGGCGTTCGAGCAGCCTGTCATATACAGTCATCATCACCACCGCTGGGCGAAGCGATGCCCGATCGTCCGCCGTCATGGCCGCCAGCATGGATTGTGCTTCGCTATAGCGTTCCCGGGCAGCAAGGGCGACCGTGGCACAGGCCTCGGGCAGCGCTGGATGAGTAGCCACGTCCCGCGGGTCGCGTGTGGTAATGCCCGCCGCTTCCAGAGCCTCAAGGGGCAGGTAGAGCCGCCCCTCCTCGGCGTCTTCGACCACATCGCGGAGGATATTCGTCAACTGCAGGGCTTCGCCCACGGCCAGAGCGAACTCATCTGCGCGGGCATCGCTGCAACCGAACACCCGCACGGACAATAAGCCGACGGCGCCGGCAACCCGGGCGCAGTAAAGCTCCAACTCCGCCATGGACGGCCCTATCACCGGGCCGTTGACATCGGTTTCAACGCCGCGCAGGATCTCGGCGAAATCATCCCGGCGCAGACCAAAACGTGCGACCGGCTCGGCCAATGCCTGGGAAATCATGCGCTGGGGATGTCCGTCGTAAAGCGCATCGATCTCCGCATCCCAGTCCGCCAGGGCCTTCTGCTTGGCGCTCGCCGTGCCGAGACCGTCGGCGATGTCGTCGACCTCGCGGCAAAAGGCGTAGACCGCGTACATGGCCTCGCGCTGATCCTGGGGCAGCAACCGCATGGCGCCGTAGAATGAACTGCCGGAGCGTTGCACCAGAGCGCGGGCATAAGCGGCCGCGGGGTCGTCGAGAGACCCGGGCGTCTCGGTCATGGCGCGCCACAAACCTCGTATGACGCAGGCGATCTTTAGGCCACGGTTGAGATCAACACGCTCGGCCAGGGGATCGCGATTCCGGAGCTCCGTAGCCAGGGCCTCGGCCAGAGCAACGATTACGGACGCTTCGCGGCGCATACCACCATGGCGAATAGTCGACGCCAGGGGACGGGCCGCGGCGACCAGTTCGTCGACACCGTCCAGGACCCGGTCGAGAACCCAGCGCAGGGCCGGCGACGATTTGGCCTCATCCAGTGCTTCGACACCAATGCCGGCGGCGGCAAACAGGTCGAGCGGCAGATAAACCCGGTCGATATCGCGATAATCGTCCTGGCAGTCCTGGAGATGGTTGATGATTTGCAGGGCCGCGCAAAGCGCATCGGAGGCGGCGTGGCCAATTTCACCTTCGCCATGAAGGTCGAGCAGAAAGCGCCCCACCGGGTTGGCCGAGTTGCGACAGTAGCCCATCAGATCGTGCCAGTCCGCATAGCGGTTCTTGGTGGCGTCCTGTTTGAAGGCGATAAGCAAGGCTCGGGCGTGATCAATGGTTACGCCGACTTCGCCGAGCCTGGCGGCTAGGCGAGCGGCGATTTCGCAACCTTCGGCGACCGGCGTTTCGCCGCGCAACGCCAGATCGAAGGCATCGAGGCCGGCGATTTTCTGTTCCGCCGTCATCGTTCCATGGTCGGCAATATCATCGGCCGCCCGCACCACGTTGTAGAATAAGGCCACGTGAGGCCTGAGCCGAGCCGGCAACAGCCACGACCCAACTGGAAAATTCTCATCCTCAGCGCCCTTGGATGGGGCTATCGCAATGCCCGATTGTGGGCTCATTATCACCGCTCTTTGGTATTCATCGGGCTCGGGTGATCAATAACACGTCGCCCACGGGCGGCAAAGCCGTGACAGCGCCGCGACATCGCGCTATCACGATGGAATGTCAATAATGGTGGTGTGCGATGACGAACTCCTATGATGCCGTAGTGATCGGCGGCGGCGTGGTCGGCACGGCGACGGCGTTTCACCTCAAGTCTTTGGGCTGTGAGCGGGTGTTGTTGATCGAGCGCGAACAAACCTGCTCCGGCGGTACGGCAAAATCCTGTGCTATCGTCCGCATTCATTATTCCATTCCGAGCAATACCCGGCTGGCTCAGTACAGCCTTGGTGTGTTCGAGAACTTCCGCGAGTCCCTCGGCCATGACGAGGCCGACTGCGGCTGGGTTCATACCGGCTATCTGATTCTCGCCCCCGAAGGCGGCGCCGCCGCCAGCCTTGAAGAAAATCTCGCCATGCAGGCCAACGCCGGCGCCGAGACCTACCCGGTCGATGCCGTCGAGGCCAAGGCGCTCAACCCCCTGCTCGCCCTCGATGACGTGGCTGCCATTGGCTATGAGCCGCGCTCCGGTTTCGCCGATCCCAGTCAGACCACCTATTCCTATGTGCGCGCCGGTCTCGAATTGGGCGTCGAGTTGTTGCGTAACCGCGCCGTGCTCGGGTTGATACGTGATGGTGATCGTGTCACCGGTGTGAAAACCTATGCCGTCGACATTTCGGCTGACCTGGTGGTTGCCGCCATGGGGCCGTGGTCACCGCGTCTCGGCCCGTGGCTGGATATTGATATCCCCATCGAGATATCGCGCCATACGGTGGTGACCTTTGGCGCGGACGAGCCCTACGAAACCAGCTTCCCCATCGTCAAGGACCTGACCACCGCCAACAAGATGTACGTCCGGCCAACCACCGCCAAGGGGGCCCTTGTGGGCACAGGCGATTTCGGCAAACCGCTTAATAGCCCAGAAAACATGGATGTGCCGACGGATATGAATTTCATTACGGGTCTTGGTGAGCAGTTGGCGCACCGCATGCCGGCCTATGGCGAAGGCGAATTTACCGGTACCTGGGATGGCCCTTATGACATCACGCCCGACTGGAACCCCATCCTGGGTCCGGTCGAGGCTGCGCCCGGCCTTCACTTGGCCTGTGGCTTTTCCGGCCATGGCTTCAAACTGGCGCCGGCGGTGAGCGAAATGGTCGCCAAGTTGGCCCTCGGCATGACGCCGGATATTGATATTTCGCCGTACCGCCTTGAACGCTTCGCCGATGGCGAGTTGCTCGTGGGAGCCTACGGTCCAGGGTCGATTTCCTAATCGGTGATAATTCCATGGGCGACGCAGACAAGTGCTATTTTCTCGCCTTCGACGAACTTGGCGATACACCTAATATCATCGTCGATGGCTCGGGTAATTCGGCAACCGAAATCACCCTGTCCCATTGACCCAAGAGCGGTGCGCCCGAGGCCTTGAAAGCCGATACTTCCGCCGAAATGGTTTTTAACTACCTGGACTCGCTGGATTATCATTTGGTCGCTCGAGCCGTGTCCAACAATCACTTCGACGAGGACGGCTTGGTTGGCCTGTTTACGTTGATAGAACCGGACACCGCTATTGCCTTGCGATCTTTACTGTGTGGTGTGGCGAGGGCTGGTGATCTTGCCACCTATAGCAACCGTCAGGCCGCGCGT
This sequence comes from uncultured Alphaproteobacteria bacterium, assembly GCA_964645285.1. GTDB lineage: Bacteria > Pseudomonadota > Alphaproteobacteria > JAAXGF01 > JAAXGF01 > JAYZAP01. The sequence continues at coordinate 39,805 of CAZYDR010000016.1, read as the reverse complement.
ATCGCCTTTACGGTCTCGGCTTTTGCCGATCCCGACCTGTCGCCTCTCGACGACGCCCTGTTCGAGCAACCCTATGGTGGGCTCTGCGCCTCGCTATACCGCGAACTTCTGGCTCGCTTCCATGACATCGCGGTCAACACAGGTGACTACGAGCATATGTGGCGCGATGAAGGCCAGGCTCTGGACGAGAGCGAACGGGCAATCGCCGATGGCGATGTGACCATTGAAAAGACCCCGCGCTCGACCTGGCGGTCGTATGCATTCCCGAAGACTGGTCTTCGCGCCCAGTGCATCGCTTTACACAGTTGAGCCATGAAACCTGTCACCCCATGGTCATCAACAACGCCACCCGGTGTAACCGGGTACTCACAGTGCAAGGACAGCGCTACAGCTTTCTCTACCGCTACGAAAGCTGGGTGCAATACATCACTGCACCGCCGCCGCCCCGGATCGCTCTGGAGCCATTGGCGGCTACCCTTTCCGCTGAAGAGCCGGATGGCGTGGAATGGAAGTTTGACGGCGTCTCAGCGTTAACACCGCGGCTTGCTCTCCAGGGCGATGATGAGAGCGTTATGAGCGCCGGAGATTTCCACGACGCCGTGAAACAGGCGTTGGCTGAGGGCGAACCGGGGTGGGATCCCTACGACCCCTGAGCATGGCGCGCCGCTCCAAAAGAGAAAAGCCGTGCAATGCACGGCCTTCACTTCCGACCGCTAGAGCCGGAAGATACCACCTAAAACGGAATTCCGAGCCATACTAATGCATCGTCGGGAAGCCGCTATACTCAGGGTCTCACTCAGTAGGTGCCACCGCTCGCGACCAAAGTCGCAAGCGGCGCACGATACCGATTATTCGGCGAGAGCGAGATTCTCTGCCGAAGTCTTTCCGTTTTGCCCGGTCTGGAGCTCGAAGGAAACTTTCTGGCCTTCATTGAGGCCGCTGAGTCCAGCGCGCTCGACGGCGGAAATATGGACAAACGCGTCCTTGCCGCCCTCCTCGGGTTCGATGAATCCGTAACCCTTGGTGGGGTTAAACCATTTGACGGTTCCGATAGGCATAGCCTGTAACCTCTAACTAGTGTGTCGATGTCGTGCCGAACATTGTGTAACGGCCCTTTGGATTATAACGTTCACAATGTCAGGTGAAAACCAAGTCAACCGCAAGACGATTGTTCAGGTCGCGCGAAACGACTGCGAAACGTTCTGAGCAGGTATAGTTCGTTTACCATTGGTGTCAAGGACTTCGACGCGTTCCCGTTTCAACTTTTTTGGCCGGTGTTGCCGCACTGCATACTAACAAAACCGCATATTGCGACCTCGGCAACGGACCGCTTTGTGGACAGCAACGGGGGGCTGCTCCATCATGCCAACGATTAATCGTGCTACTGGGGGATGGAGCGACGCATGACAAGCAATATTGAAAGCTATGTGCACGGGACCAGCGACAAGGCCCTAATCGGTGACACCATCGGCGCTCACTTCGACAGGGCCGTGGCGCGCTGGCCCGATCATGAGGCCCTGGTCGTCCGCCATCAGAACGTTCGCTGGACTTACGCCGAGTTCAAGCTGCGGGTCGATGCCCTGGCCAATGGCTTGATAGAACGCGGGCTCGAGCCTGGGGATCGCATCGGCATCTGGTCACCCAATAATTCCGAGTGGGTGGTCACCCAGTTCGCCACCGCCAAGGCCGGACTTATCCTAGTCAACATCAACCCCGCCTACCGTCTGACCGAACTTGAGTACGCCCTGACCAAGGTTGGCTGTAAAGCTTTGATCCTCGCTGACAGATTCAAGTCGAGCGACTACATCACCATGCTACGCGACCTCGCCCCTGAACTCGACAGCGCCACGCCAGGCAACCTCAAGGCCGCGTGTCTGCCCGACCTGCGTCTGGTTATTCGGCTTGGCGACGAAACCACGGCGGGCATGGTCAACTACGCCGATGTACCGTTGGACGGTGGTGAGAAACGTTTAGCCGAACTCGCCGGCCAACTGCAGTTCGACGACGCCATCAATATCCAGTTCACCAGCGGCACCACGGGCCAACCCAAGGGCGCGACCCTGACCCACCACGGTATCCTCAATAACGGCTACTTCATCGGCGAGGCCCAGCGCCTTACGGAGAAGGACCGAATTTGCATTCCGGTGCCGCTCTACCACTGCTTCGGCATGGTGCTGGGGAACATCGCCTGCATAACCCACGGCGCCGCCATGATCTTTCCTGGTGAGGGTTTCGAACCCCTGGCCGTGTTGGAGACCATTGAGGAGGAGCGTTGCACCGGCGCCTACGGGGTGCCGACCATGTTCATCGCCGAACTTGACTATCCGGAGTTCGGGCGCTTCGACCTATCGTCGCTACGCACCGGAATCATGGCCGGTTCCCCCTGCCCCATTGAAGTCATGAAGCGGGTGACCAGCGAAATGCACATGACCGAGGTGACCATCGCCTATGGCATGACGGAGACCAGCCCGGTGAGTTTTCAAAGCTCGACCGACGACCCGCTGGAGCGGCGGGTCTCCACGGTCGGCCGCATTTTTCCCCATGTGGAAGTCAAGATTATCGACAGCGACGGCCGGGTCACGCCGCGCGGCCAAGCCGGCGAACTACTGACCCGGGGCTACTGCGTCATGCTCGGCTACTGGGGCGATGAGGAACGCAGCCGCGAGGCCATCGACGCTGCCGGCTGGATGCACACCGGCGACATGGCAACCATCGATGACGAGGGCTATTGCAACATCGTCGGACGTATCAAGGATATGGTCATTCGCGGCGGCGAGAACGTCTACCCTCGCGAAGTCGAGGAATTCCTCTACAGCCATCCCAAAATCCAGGACGTCCAGGTTATCGGTGTACCCGACGACAAGTACGGCGAGGAACTCTGTGCCTGGATCATGTTGCGCGACGGCGTGAGCGTCAACGAGGACGACATCAAGGCCTATTGCAAGGGCCAGATCGCCTACTACAAAATTCCGCGTTACGTGAGATTCGTCGATGGCTTTCCCATGACGGTGACCGGCAAGATCCAAAAGTTCCTCATGCGCGAGCAGACCATCGAAGAGCTCGGCCTCGGCGACCAGCTCAAAACCGCCTGATTTACAGTCAATGGTGATGCCATGTTTGAAGTTCTGATTGTCGACTACTCGGAAGCAAGCTGCCCTATCGAAGTTGCCATGCTGAAGGACGCCGGCATGAACGTCGTCTTCGAACCCAATGGCACGGTCGAGAACATTATCGCCGCCGGCGCCAACGCCACGGCGATGGTCGCCGTGGAGTCGCCCATCCCCGAAGCGGTGTTCGAAGCCCTGCCCAATCTGCGCATGGTCAGCTATCCCGGCATCGGCGTCGATATTGTCGATCTCGATGCCGCCCGCGAACACGGTATCTGGGTAACCAATGTGCCGACCGCCAATATTACCGAGGTCGCCACCCACACCCTGGCTATGGCCTTGTCCCTGGTTCGCGCCCTGCCGTTGTACGACCGCGACATGCACGCCGGCATCTTCAATTACGTCGCCCACGGGCCGCTACGCCGCCCCAACACCATGACCTTCGGTATCGCCGGCCTCGGCAACATCGGTCGCATCGTTGGGAGTTACGCCACGCCGTTCTTCGGCCGCGTCGTCGGCTATGACCCTTATGTCCCGGCCGATGCCTGGCCCGACGGCGTCGAACGGATCGACGACCTCGGAGAACTTCTCGGCCAAAGCGACGTGTTTACCCTTCACATGCCGCTGACCGCCGATAATGGAAACCTGATCGATGCCGCGGCCCTGGCCACCATGAAACCGGGCAGCTATTTCATCAATGTCTCGCGCGGCGGTCTGGTCGATATCGACGCCGTGGTCGCGACGCTCGACAGCGGCCATCTGGCAGGCGCTGGCCTCGATGTCTTCCCCGAAGAGCCCATGACGCCCGGCCACGCCATTCTCAGCCATCCTCGCGCCTTATTGAGCCCCCACTCGGCCTTCTTCTCTACGTCCGCCGACGAGGAACTGCGCATCGGCTCCATCGACAACATCACTGCCTGGCGCGATAACGGCCGCCCCAACTACGTGGTGATCGAAGGCAAAGAGGGCTGCCCATGACAACCGACGCCATTCGCTACCGGGTTACCAACAACGTCGCCTGGGTGGTGCTCGACCGGCCCAAGACCATGAACGCCTTGGACGTCGAGGTCGCCGCCGCGCTTGAAGGCGCAATCGAGAAAGCGGCTGACGATGATGCCGTGCGGGCCATGGTCATCACCGGCGAGGGCCGCGCCTTCTGCGCCGGTGGCGATGTGGTCGGGTTTCAGGACCGCATGGAACATGTGACTGACTACGTGGATGAGATCATCGGCCATTTGCACGGGGCCATCAGGCGTATTAACGAGTTGCCGTTTCCCGTCATTGCCGGGGTCAATGGCACTGCCGCTGGCGCCGGCCTGAGCCTGATGCTCGCCACCGATCTGGCCGTGGCCACGGAAAGCGCCATGTTCGTCATGGGCTATTCCGGTATCGGCGCCACGCCCGATGGCAGCTCGACGTTCTTCCTGCCGCGCATTGTGGGCACCCGCCGGGCCCTCGAATTGACCCTGACAAACCGGCCCATCAACACCACTGAAGCCCTCGATTGGGGATTGCTCAACAAGATCCTCCCCGATGATGAATTCGCCGCCGGCCTGATCGCCTACGCCGAGAAGCTGGCAGCCGGCCCGACCAAAGTCTACGCAGCGGCGCGACGACTGATCCACGACAGCCACAATAACACCCTGCCCGTGCAGCTCGATAACGAGCACGCCGTTTTCAGAGAGAATACGGCGAACGGAGATTTCCGCGAAGGTGTCGCCGCCTTTGCCGAAAAGCGAAAACCTGTTTTCAAGGGTTCTTAGACCATCTCGATAGCGCCTTCGACGGGGAACAAGGCGATCTCGTCGCCGGTTTGAATTATGGCGCAAGGATTGTCGTCCAGGTCGTGGATGATCGGTATGCTGGCGAATAGCGCGCCCTGAACGAAGATCGGGCTGGTCCGGCGGAACACCATGGCCAGAGGCGCCAGTCCCCGTTCCTTGAGGTCGGCCAGAGACCATGACGCGCCGACACCGCCCGTGGGATAGGGACAGATAAGGATATGGCCACCGATGGCGTGGCCGAATAGATCGTGATTGGGATTGGCGATAACGCCGCGCGCCGGCTCGAGATCGTAGCGCACGCCGAAACCTTGTTGAGAGACCAACGCCGGGCCCCGCACCGGCTCGCCGATACCGCGCCCGCTGCTTAAGCGCGACACCTTCACAGCCGCCCCGTGGTAGCGGCATCGAGACAGGCTTCGATCCGCCGTAGCGCCGTCTCGTAGCCGGCCGAGGCCAGAGTATTGACCAGCTTCGCCGAATTGGTCACCACCGTGCGCCAACCGGTTGCGTCGCGCATTAACGGCGCCTCGGAATAGAAACAGGTGCCGGTCGTGAACTCGGCGCCGAGCTTGTCCATGGCTTCCGTGATGCCGGCATTGTCGGCCTGAGCCCTGACCTGGGGGTCGACCGCCATGATCAACTTGCTATCGCCATGCACGCGCCGGCCGGCAAGCACCGCGACAATCTCGCCAACCTCGTCGATGGACAACTGTGGCGCCGCGAACACCACAATATCGACCGCATTCCGGCTGAGCGACGACCGTTCATAGATGGCTTCCAGGTCGTCCTTGGTGCAGACATGTTCGACCACAGGCACCTGACCGCCGCAAGCGGCTTCGAGCGATGGCGCTTCCGGCGTCGCGCCGACCACATGGAACATGGCGTGGCCGCCATGACTGGCCAGGGCGAAGGCGGTGTAATCACCGGCGGCCTTCCAACGGTCGACCCGACCGACACCGACCCAAGATTTGCGGAACACCGCATCCACTTCACGTTAATGAACGGCTTCGTCCCCATAGCAAGCGGGCGGCAGGGTCACCGAGGTTTCGAAGCCGCCATGGACCCGGGCAAGCTGGTCGCGAAGTTCATTCCATTCCATGGTTACAGCTTAGCGTCGTAAATCACCGCACGAAACGGCGATTATGTCGTACCTTCCACCTACCTGTTTTCGGAGCATCCCATGACGCCGAGCGACGACCAAGGACCGGCCCCGACCCGGGGGTGTGTCGCACGCCTGCCGCTCATCGGCCGTGTGGTCGCCAGTCCGGCCTTCGCCAGTGCTGACTTTCGCCGCCTGTGGATGGCTGCCGCGTTCAATCAGGTGGGGATGAGCGGCGAGCAGTTGATGCTCGGCCTGCTGGTCTTCCAGATAACTGGCTCGACCGCCTGGGTTGGCGCGACCCTAGCGCTTTACGCCCTGCCCAACCTGGTGTTTGGCATCTTGTCCGGCGCCATTGCCGACTGGCTTGACCGCCGGACCCTGCTTCGCATTCTCGATTTTACCTCGGCGATGGCCATGACCGTGTTCGCCGGCCTGCTCGCCCTGGGATTTGAGACCCTGTGGCTGATTCTGGCCTATACGTTGATTGGTGGCAGTCTCCGCGCGCTCTATAGCCCGGCGCGCATGAGTTACGCCTACGACATTGTCGGCGGCGCCCATGTGGTCGCCGGTCTGGGCTTGCTCAACCTCGGCACCCGGGTTGGGCAGTTGGTTGGTTCCGTGGCCGCCGGTGTGGTCATGCAATACCTCGGCGCACCCATCGCCTTCCTGCTCCTCGCGGCATCCCATCTGGTCGCCCTCGCCTGGCTTTTGCAACTGCGCTCAGCCGGCGATTCAGCCCCCACCGAGCGTGTGCCGATCGGCCAGAACCTGCGTGAATTCTTCATCGAACTGCGCCACAACCGCAGCCTGTTGACCCTGGTCGTAGTAACGTCGGTGGTCGAGGTTTTCGGATTCTCGTTCAACACGGTGCTGCCCGAACTGGCGACCAGTCGTTTTGACGTTGGCGCCGAGGGCCTGGGACTGATGCATTCGGCACGGGCCATCGGCGGTGTCCTGGCCAGCCTTGCTCTGGCGGGCATGATCGGGTTCGAGCGCCGGGGTCTGGCGTTTCTCGCGGTGCTCTACGCCTTTGGCGCGAGTCTGATTTTGCTCTCGTCGGCGGGGCAGTTTGTGCTGGCGTTACTGGCCCTGCTGCTGGTCGCCGTGCTGGCCGCCGCCTCCGACGTGCTGACCCAGAGCATGATGCAGCTCAGCGTACCCAACAAGCTGCGGGGCCGGGCCATGGGCTCATGGATCTTGGCGGTCGGCGCATCGCCCCTAGGCCATCTGCAAATGGGCGCCCTTGCCGTCTCTCTTGGCGTCAGCGGCGCCTTGCTGATCAACGGAGGGGCATTGATCGCCGTCGCCATCCTCGCTACCTTCGCGGCCCCGCGCCTGCGCCGCCTGTAATCGACCGGAGAAGTCCCTGGCCATGACTACCAACAGCCAACCGTGACCGGCGGGTGCCTGACGCGACTGCTGATCATCGGCAGGGTATTCGCCAGCCCAGCCTTCAACAGCGCCGATTTTCGCAGGCTGTGGATTGCCGTCGGCTTCAACTCGACCGGCTATAGCGGCGAGCATATGATATTCGGCCTGCTGGTCTTCCAGATTACCGGCTCGACCGCATGGGTCGGCGTCTCCATGGCGATCTATGCGCTACCCAGCCTGGTGTTCGGCATCCTGTCCGACGTCCTTACGGATTGACTCGACCGCCGGGCCCTGCTCCGCGCCCTCGATTTCCTTATCGCGTTGAATCTTGCTATTTTTGCCGGTTTGATCGCCATGGGCTTCACTGAATTATGGTTGATCCTTACCTTCGTCCTGATATCCGGCAGTCTCGGTACGATCAACCACCCGGCGCGCATGAGTTATGCCTATGACATCGTCGGCGGCGACCATGTGGTATCGGGTCTGTGACTACTCAATCTGGGCACCCGGATCGGACAGTTGGCCGGCGCCCTGACTGCCGGCGTCGCCATGGAGCGACTGGGAACGCCGGCGGCGCTCCTGCTCCTCGCCGGCGCCCATGTGGTGGCTCTCGGCTGGCTCATGCGGTTAAAATCAGCCGGTGATTCGGCGCCGACCGAGCGCGCGCCGATCCGCCAGAACATCCGGGAATTCCTCTCCGAGTTGCGCCATAACCGAAGCCCGCTGATGCTGGTGGTGGTGACCGGGACGGTCGAAGTCTTTGGTTTTTCGTACAGTACCATTTTGCCGGAATTGGGGACTAGCCGGTTCGGCCTCGGCGCCGAGGGGTTGGGCCTGATGCATTCCGCCGGCGCCGTCGGCGGCATCATCGCCAGCCTTGTGCTGGCCGGCATGACCGGTTCGACGCGCCGCGGCCTAATGTTCCTCGCGGTCATCTACGGCTTGGGTGCGAGTTTGATTTTGCTCTCGGCGTCGGGTCTGTTCGCGCTTGCCCTGATGGCGCTGCTGCTGATTGCCGTGCTGGCCACGGGATCCGACGTGCTGACCCAGAGAATGATGCAACTCAGTGTGCCCAACAAACTGCGGGGCCGGGCCATGGGATCGTGGATCCTGGCGGTCGGCGCATTGCCTCTTGGCCACCTGCAAATGGGCGCTCTCGCCGTCACGTTCGGCGTCGGCGGCGCCCTGCTGGTCAACGGAGGAGTATTGATCGCCGTCGCTATCCTCGCTACCGTCGCGGCCCCGCGTCTGCGACGCCTGTAATCGACCCGAGGAGTTCCCGGCCATGACCACCAACAACGCCTTGCCCGTCACCCGGCGCAATCCCGACCTGGTAGTCAACGAGGATAATCTGGCGGGCTGGAACCTGTCCCATAGGCGGCGCCACGGGTTTCATAACCTGCATCTGCTGCAACGCTACGGGATGCTAATTCGCTCGCCGGACGTGATGGTCCTCAATACCGATATCGACCGCCGTATCGGCGACCTGCCCGAAGCCCGCCGGCTGACCTCGACCAACGAGTTCTCGGCCATGGCGGTAGTTCAAGGCGACCGCCTGCTGTTCGAGCGCTACGCCCCCGACTTTGGTCCCGACCGGCCTCACAGTATGCAGTCCATGACCAAGACGACGTTGAACCTGGTGTTTGGGCGGCTTGTCGAGGACGGCGTTATCGACCTGGGCGCGACCATCGCCGACTACATCCCCGAGATCGGTTCGGGCTACGCCGCGGCGACCATCCAGCAGGTGCTCGACATGGACGTGGTCAACGTCTTCAACGAAGACTACGACGACCCGTATTCACCGGCCCCCGGCCCCGGCGAGCCGGTCGGCTATGGCCGCCAGGAGGTCGGGCTGAGCTGGCGCTTGCCGCCCGAGGGCGAAGACGAGTATTCCATGCGCGACTTCATCACCACCATCTCCAGCGGTGATATTTCCAACCCGTCTGGGGTCACCAACTACAAGTCGCCCAATACGGACCTGCTGGGCTGGGTGGCCGAGCAGGCCAGCGGCCGCTCGCTCAGGGCCTACATGGCCGACATCGTCAAGGCGGCGGGCCTTGAGGGCGGCTTTCATGTGGCGCTCAGTTCCGACTTCTCGCCGGTGGTCAGCGGCGGCGGCTTTATGACCGCCCGCGACCTGGCGCGCTACGCCATGCTGTTCGCCCGCAAGGGCGTTGGCGTCCACGGCGAGACAGTGGGCAGCGCCGCCTTCGTCGACGAGACGCGGAACGGCCGCGGCACCGCCATGCCCGAGCCTCGCGAGTGGCTGCATTACAGCAACCAGACCAATACCAACGGCCAGTGGCTGGGCCACGGCGGTTATGGCGGTCAGTATTTCATCGCTGACCCGGATAAAGGCATGGCGGCGATCTTCTTCAGCGTGCTGCAGGACAAGGACGCCGGCGACAAGAGCTACACGTCCGAAGTCATCCGCCTGCTCGAAGAAATCGTCGCGCTTTACTGACCCGCCAAATGCCCCGTAATTCACCAGCAGCCTGGCTCGGGGTGGCGGACCTGCCCATGGCCCTGCCCCTTGCAGCCCTTCAGGCCATCCTGGTGTTTGCCTGGGTGTTGCCGTCGGCGGTCATTCCGGTTCAGGCCCTGACCCTGCTCGGCAACGCCCAGAAGGCCAGCGTGTTCTTCTTCGGGGTCAGTTTCGCCGGACTGTTCGGCGCCCTCGTCATACCGTGGCTGGTTCACGTAGCGGGACGGCGCGCCGTGTTCGTCCTGGGCGGTGTCCTGATCGTGGTCTCCTCGGCGTTCATGGCGTTCGACGAGGTTTGGTTCCTGATTATCGGCATGGCCCTGCGTATCCTGGGTTTTCTCTGCCTCGATGTCTCCTTCGAGGTCTCGATTATGGAGCGCATTCCTCGCCGCGCTTTCGCCCGCTTCGAGCCGGTGCGCATGTTCGCCATGGGACTGGGGATGATCATCGGACCCTGGTTTGGCGCGCGTCTATCCCTCGATGTCGGGGTCTGGAGCCCGTTCGCCATCGTCGCGGTGATGACCACCGGATTATGCGTCTACATGATGCGCAAGCGCCTGGTCGAACCGTTGCGCGAGGCCCCCATCGCCGACCGGACCCCAAACCCGCTGCGCTTCGTGGCACGCTTCCTGCGCCAACCGCGCCTGCGCCTCGCCTGGGTCCTGGCCATGGGACGCTCGGCCTGGTGGACCATGTTTTTCATCTACGTGCCGATCTATTGCGTCGAGAGCGGTCTCGGCAAGGAAATGGGCGGTATCATTCTGTCGGTCGGTTCGGCGCCTATTCTGCTGGTACCGTTATGGGGCAAACTGGGCCAGTGGATCGGCCTGCGCAAGCTGTTAGCCTTCGCCTTTATGACAACCGGCGTGGTAACCATGGCCGTGGCCGTGGCCGTGGCGGCGGACCAGCCCTGGCTCGGAGTTGCCCTGTTACTAGCCGCTGCGACCTGCGCATCGGTCATCGACACGGTGGGGAACGGGCTGTTCCTGCGCGCGGTCCATCCTCACGAACGACCCGAGATGGCGTCGGTGTACACCACCTATCGCGAGGTCGCCCATCTTGGACCGCCGGGCGTTTTCTCAGCGCTGTTGACCGTGTTCACCCTGCCCGTGGTGTTCGTCACGTCGGGCCTCAGCCTGATCGCCGTGACCTGGCTCACCCGCTACATACCCAAACGGTACTAGCCGCCACCCAGACGCGGCAGAATATAGACCTCAGCCTCCGGTGGCACCGGCTGGAACCAGGCGTTGCGATGGATTACGCCGTCGATTGATACCGCCACGCCCCGTTCCAGCAAGGGCTCCAGCTTGGGGCATTGCTCCCCAAGCTGGCGCAGCAGCACCTGGATCGTATCGGCGTCGAGGTCGAACTCGGACTCGCCACCAGCGGCGTTCTTCAGCGTACCGCCTAGCAGGACCCGGACCATGCTTTAATCCGCCGCGTCTCGTACAGGCTGATCATCAAGAGCCTTCAGCACCTTGGGCGGCGACATGGGAAGCGAATTCATGCGCAAGCCTGTTGCGTCGGAGACCGCATTGGCGACCGCACCCATGGGTGGCACGATGGAGGTTTCGCCAACCCCGCGCACGCCATAGGGATGATCCGGGTTCGGCACTTCGACGATCACCGTATCGATCATCGGCACGTCCGAGGCCACCGGCATGCGGTAGTCAAGGAAACCAGCATTCTGAAGCCGCCCGTCGTCACCGTAGATGTATTCCTCGTTAAGCGCCCAGCCGATACCCTGGACCGCGCCGCCCTGGTACTGGCCTTCCACGTAACTCGGGTGGATCGCCTTGCCGGCATCCTGGATGACCGTAAAACGCAGGATTTCAGTGCGTCCGGTCTCGCGATCAACCTCAACGTCAACCAACTGAGTGCTGAAGCTGACCCCGGCGCCCGTGGCGCTGAACTCGGCATGGCCGGCAATCGGTCCGCCAGTTTTGCCCGCCAGCTTGGCGATGTCGGCCAGGGACATGGGGTCGAACTCACCGGCATTGGAGCCCGAAGGCCGGGCCTCGCCTTCGATCCATTCCACCGCGTCGGGCTCGATGCCCCAGATGCCCGCGGCGCGGCCGCACATATCGCTAATGACGTCGCGAGCCGCCTGGATCGCCGCCATGCCGCAAGCGAAGGTCACCCGGCTGCCGCCGGTCACATCGTTGAAACCAAGCGCGTTGGTATCGACTACTGTGGCCTGGACCTTGCTGTACTCAATGCCCAGTTCCTCGGACACCATCTGACACATGGACGCGCGGGAACCGCCGATGTCCGGCGTGCCCACGGCCACTGCCGCGGTGCCATCATCGTTGATGTTCAGGGTCACGCAGGTTTCGCCGTCCCAATTGAACCAGAAGCCACAAGCAATGCCCCGGCCCTGGCCTGGCTTGAGCGGCGTTTTGTAATGCTCATGATCGCGCGCCGCTTCCAGGGTTTTGACGAAGCCGATCTGATTGAATTTGGGGCCATAGGCCGCCTGGGTGCCATCGACAGCGGCGTTCTTGAAGCGGAAATCCAGCGGGTCCATACCGACCCGCCCGGCGACTTCATCGATAACCGATTCGACCGCGAAACACGACATCGGTGAGCCCGGCGCCCGATAGGCCGCCGCCTTGGGCCGGTTGGTCACCACATCGAAGGCGGCGACCAGCACATGATCGATATCGTAGCAGGCAAAAGCCGTCATGGCGGCGGACCCGATGGGGGCACCGGGATAGGCGCCGCCGGAGTATTTCAACAAGGCCTCGCCGGCCGTGATCAGGCCGTCATTAGTGACACCGATCTTGACCCACATACTGGTGGCGGCTGTCGGACCGGTGCCCTTGAACACTTCCTCGCGGGTTAACGCCAGCTTGACCGGGCGTCCCGACTTGCGCGACAGGGCCAGGGCCAGCGGCTCGATAAAGATGCGGGTCTTACCGCCGAAACCGCCGCCAATCTCCGAGGCGGTGATCCGCAGCTTGGAGATGTCCATCTTGAGGACCTGGGCGCAACCGTTGCGGATGGAGAAATGACCCTGGGTGCAGCACCACAGCTCGGCGCTGCCGTCGCCACTGACGCTGGCCAGGCAGGCCTGGGGTTCGATATAGCCCTGATGCACGGCCTCGGTGGTGAATTCCTGCTCGACAATGATATCGGCGGTCTCGAAACCCTCGGCCACATCGCCATGGCGGATCTCGATGCGGCTGAACACGTTGGATGCGGTGTCCGGTGTCGGCTCGACACCTTGGGTGAAAATGTCGTCATGGAGCACCGGCGCGTCCGGCTGCATGGCCTGGTCCACATCGGTGACATGGGGCAGCGGCTCGTAATCGACCTCGATCAGTTTCAGCGCCTTGAGGGCAATCGCCGTGGTGGTCGCGGCCACGGCGGCCACGGTGTGGCCTTCATAGAGCGCCTTGTCCCGGGCCATGACGTTGTGCGCCACATAACGCACCAGGTCGTCTTCTTCGCTGGGAATGGTTTCATCGATACCGACATCGGGAAAATCGTCACGGGTGATGACGGCTTTGACACCGGCCAGGGCTTCGGCCTTGGACGTGTCGATAGCGCGGATGCGGGCGTGGGCATGGGGGCTGCGCAAAACTTTGGCCACAAGCATGCCCGGCGCCGTGATGTCGGCGCCGTAGCGCGCCCGGCCGGTTACCTTGTCGACCCCATCGGGACGATCAGGCCGGGTGCCGACCTGCTTCAAGGCGCGCTCCGTATAAGTTAGTCCGTCGGCCATGGTCATGATCAGCTCTCCCTGAGATCAGCAGCGGTATCGAGGACCGCGCGAATTATCTTGTCGTAGCCCGTGCAGCGACACAGATTGCCCGCCAGCCAATAGCGCACTTCGGTCTCGGTCGGGTCCGGGTTGTGTTCGAGCAGGTTCTTGGCGGCGACCAGAATGCCCGGTGTGCAGATGCCGCATTGCAAGGCCGCGGACTCGATGAATTTGGATTGCAGAGGATGCAGGGTCTCGCCGTCGGACATGCCCTCGATGGTCTCGATTTCGTGGCCTTCGGTCTCGGCGCCCAGCACCAGACAGGAACATACCAGGCGGCCGTCCAGGGTAACCGTGCAGGCGCCGCAATCGCCCGAGGCGCAGCCTTCCTTGCTGCCGGTCAGGCCCAGGCGGTCGCGCAGCACGTCAAGCAGCGTCTCCTGAGGCTCACAGAGATACTCGACCGTATCGCCGTTGATCGTGGTGGTAACGTGACAATTAGCCATCAGTTTCCCCTCGCGCGCGACAGCGCCGTTTCAGCCGCCCGGCGGGCCATGACCCCGGCGACCTTAATCCTGAATTCCTTGGTTCCGCGCTTGTCGTCGATCGGTTTGCAGGCAGCCGACGCGGCGGCCGCCAGATTGGCCAACGCCGCATCATCCACTGACGTGCCGATCAGGGCGTCGGCAACCTCGTCCACCAGCAGGGCACGGGCAGCCACGGCGCCAAGAGCGACCCGGGCGTCCGTGCATACGCCGGTATCGTCCAGGGTCAGACTGACCCCGGCGCCAACAACGGCAATATCCATCTCGGTACGCGGAATGAAACGTAAGTAGGCGTCGCCGGAATGGGTCGGCCGTGACGGCAGGAAGATCGAAACCACGATCTCGCCCTTGGCCAGTGACGTCTGGCCGGGACCGGTAGCGACGTCTTCGACCGCAGCCTCCCGGCGGCCGCCGGGACCGACAATGGTGGCCGTGGCGGCGGCGGCGATCAACGCCGGCACGCTGTCGGCGGCGGGCGACGCGTTACACAGGTTGCCGCCCATGGAGGCCCGCCCCTGAACTTGCGTCGAGCCGATCAACTCGGCGGCCTCGACCACGCCGGGCCACAACTTGCAGACCGCGCCATGCTCACCGAGTACGGCGCCGGAAACCGCGGCACCTATACGGAAACCGCCGTTCTCCACTGTTATGGCGCCCAATTCGGGGATTTTTTTGATGTCGATCACCAAGTCGGGATCGACCATTCCGGCGCGAAGCTGCACCAAAAGATCGGTGCCGCCGGCGAGAACCAGCGCCGACCCGGCTTCGCTTGCCAGCATCTCTACAGCCGCGTCGAGCGACTCAGGAATCTCATAACGCACGGTATCAGTCCATCCTTGTTGGAAAACGCGGTTTGTCGAAAACCACTGCGGTCTTGGTAGCACATTGCGTGGCTTGTGAAAGAGATTTTTTCCCTTGAAACAGGCCTTGACCCTTGTCCATATTGCCTCGCGCCAAACTCGGCGCCCCAATCAGGAAGGCGATTCAATGAGCGAGCCCAAAGACGATTTCAACCCCACATTCGCCCAGCATGGCGGTTTTCTGGGAACCCGAAACGAGTCTCATGATGCGGCGATCACCATCGCCGGCATAGCCTTCGATATCGCCACCACCAACCGCGCCGGCACCCGCGAAGGGCCCACTGCTTTGCGCTATGCCAGCCGTATGGCCGGCGACACTTACCCGGACTTGTGGCACAACATCTTGGATCTTGATTTCGCCGACGTCGGCAACTTTCGTCTGAAAATGGGTTATCTCCATGATTCCCTAAAAATGATCGAGGAACAGGCCAGCGCATACAACCACCTGATTGCGCTCGGCGGCGACCATCTGGTTTCCCTGCCCCTGTTGCGCGCGCTGCACAAGACGCATGGCCCAGTAGGGATGATCCACTTCGACGCCCACGTGGATACCTGGGACGACAATTTCGGCGCCCCGGTAACTCACGGCAGCAACTTCCGCATCGCCATCAACGAAGGCCTTATCGACCCCACGCGCATGGTCCAGATCGGCATCCGTAGCAGCGTCCTGCCCGATGTCTGGCAGTGGACCCTGGATCAGGGGGTTACCATCATCACCGCCGAAGAGGTTCACATGTCGACCCCGGCCGAGGTCGCCAAACGGGCCCAGGTCGTGGTCGGCGACGGCAAGACTTATCTGACCTTCGATATCGACGGCCTCGACCCGTCGGTGGCGCCGGGCACCGGCACGCCCGTGATCGGCGGCCTGCACAGTTGGCAGGCGCGCGGCATCATGACCCGGCTCAAGAACATCAATTTCATCGGCATGGATCTGGTGGAAGTGTTGCCGGCCTACGACGTCGGGGAAATCAGCGCCCTCGCCGGCGCCTCAATGATCGCTCTCTATATGGGGCTGCTGGTTGAGCGCGGCGTCGGTCTTAAAGCTGAAAACTAGAGCGCCGCCCAGTCGATCGGTTTGGTGTGGTCGAGACGCCGGGTAACCGGTGGCATGGGGTATTTGAGGCCGGTGGCGCAGTTGAACAGTAGAGCGGTCTCGCCGGCCTCGACCCGGCCATCGGCCAGCGCGTCCTTGAAGGCCGCATAGGTGGCGGCACCCTCGGGGCATAACAGTAGGCCTTCCCTGGCCGCCGCCTCGACCTGGGCTGCGATGATGGCGTCATCGTCAACGGCGATGGCGAAGCCGCCGCTGTCGCGCACCGCCCGCAGGATCAAAAAGTCGCCGACCGCCGCCGGCACCCGGATACCACTGGCGATGGTGTGGGCGTCGGCCCATAGCTCGGCGTGCTCGACCCCTTGCTCGAAGGCCCGAACGATGGGCGCGCAACCGCTGGCCTGAACCGCCACCATGCGCGGGCGCTTGGCGCCGATCCAGCCGATGGCTTCAAGCTCGGCGAAGACCTTCCACATGCCGATCAGGCCGGTGCCGCCGCCAGTGGGATAGAAGATCACGTCGGGGAGCTCCCAACCGAACTGTTCGGCCAGTTCCAGGCCCATGGTCTTCTTGCCTTCGATGCGGTAAGGCTCTTTGAGGGTCGAGGTATCGAACCAGCCCATGGCTTCCTTGCCGGCGCCGACGATTTTGCCGCAATCGTTGATCAGCCCGTTGACCCGGTAGACCTCGGCGCCCTGATAAGCGATCTCCGAGATATTGATCTCCGGCGTATCGTCGGGACAAAACACATAGGATTCCATGCCGGCCCGGCCGCAATAGGCGGCCATGGCGGCGCCGGCGTTACCGTTGGTCGGCATGGCCATGCGGGTAACGCCCAGTTCCTTGGCCATGGACACCGCCAGAGCCAGGCCCCGGGCCTTGAACGATCCGGTGGGCAGACGACCCTCGTCCTTGACACAAAGCCGCTCACCCATACGCGGCGTGGCGATGATCGGCGTCATGACTTCACCCAGGGAGACGACGTTCTCGGGCCGACGCACCGGCAAGAACTCCCGATAGCGCCAGAAGTCCGGCGGCCGCCGGGCCAGGGTCTCTTTGTCCAGAGCAGTACCGAGAGCGTCGAGGTCGTAGCGCACCAACAAAGGCCTTCCGGCCTTCGACAGACCATGAAGGGTGTCGGCCTCATACCTCTCGCCGGTCAATCCGCATTCGAGATGGGTGACGAATGAGGGGCGGGCCTCAGTCAGGTTGCTATGCATGGGGAAATCCTGTGGGAACAAGCGATGGGCGCAGCCTATCCCTTCGTCTCACGAGCCACAATGCGCACGGTAAAAGCGGTTGACTGGAACCGACCGAACGCCTTCAATAGAGCCAGATTCAGGATTTCAGTAAGGATTTCGCGCCATGATGAAAATCACAATGGCTTCATTTGCTGTTTTGGCGATGTTTGCTTTCAGCGCCCCGGCATCGTTGGCCGGTGAAGAGAAAAGCGAGATTATCAAGTCGGACGAGACCTGCAGCTGCACGGCGCGCCATGAAGCGATGATGGAAATCCGGGATTATCTCAAGGAAATGAAGGCTCAGCAGGAAGCCGAAGCGGCGGCTGCGAAAAACGGCACTGGTGATACCGTAGTTCCCGAAGCAGAAATCCAAGCGGGAAGTTAATCGGGACCCTCAGGTTACCACGTGAAGCCGTGGTGGCTGTTTGGTGAGGCTTGATGACCATCGCCTTGTCTTGACCGATCCCTGATCGAATAGCTCTTCCTGATTGCCCCAGGAATCCCAACCATTGCGGCTTGAGCGGGCAAACATTTCCAGATATGGCCCATCGGCCAGACGCTCGATATTTTCGTAAACTTCATCGGGCTTGCGGCTGTGCTCACGGCGTGGCGCCACCACCAGACGGCGAACATCCTTGGCGATACGCGTGGGCTTGCCTCGGGTGGCGAGCAGGCATTGTTCCGGATTGGCCCGGGTCCAAAATCCCATGCCGGTAAAGAAATCCGTGTCCGAATAGGCATGGGGCGAAGCCGCCTTGTTAAGCTTGGCCCAGTAAAAACCCACGGTCTTATAGGTAAAGCCCCAGGCATCGAGAAGTTCGAGTCCCTTGGGCAACAAAGGATCGGTGACCCACAGAAGCAGAATACTATCCGGCGCCGCCCAGTCGGCGACCGGCAACGCCTTGATGGTATCGAAGCTCATGCAGTCGTAATGAGCCTCTGGACTACGTCCTTTGCCCTTTTTGCTGTAAGTGGCAAATGTCCACGGAGGGTCGGCGTAGATAACCTTGTAATGACTCAGTTCCGGTGGATGAGACACGGTGTGTCCGCCCTGACTTCAATTTTAAGTTTTTCAATTGGGGAGGCAATACCTACACGACTCGGAGTTGGGATTCAAGAACTTATTGAATCTACTTACAAAAATGGAACAAAACGGAATCATTCATTGAGTCACCATTTGGACTCAACGCATTGTTCCGACTCACGATTTTCCGTCTTGGAGGGCTAGACCTTCATACGCTCACTTGTCGGGTCGTACATGGGCCGCAGGCTGGCTTTGGCGGCATGTTTCACGTCGGCGATCTGGATTTCGTAGGAACCGGAATTGACGAACTCCGCGTTGACACCGTCCGCATTGGTAACGTAGCCCATGCCGATGGCGCTGCCCAGGTAGTGGCCGTAGTTGCCCGACGACAGGTAGCCGACCATCTCGCCGTCGCGATAGACCGGTTCGTTGTGGTAGACCAGCGGCTCCGGATCTTCGAGGGCGAACTGAACCATGCGCTTGGTCACCCCCTCGGCCTTCTGCCTCTCGACGGCCTCGCGGCCAATGAAGGGGATATCGCTGCGCAGCTTGCAGGCGAAGCTCAGGCCGGCCTCGATGGGGGTGTCTTCGCAGGTGATATCGTGGCCCCAGTGGCGATAGGCCTTCTCGATGCGCAGGCTGTCCATGGCGTGCATGCCGACGAACTTGAGGCCGTGGCTCTCGCCCTCGGCGGCAATGGCGTCGAACACACCACGGGCCATGTCGGTCGGGATGTAGAGTTCCCAACCCAGTTCGCCGACGTAGGAAATGCGGCTGGCGCGGACCCGGGCATAGCCCATCTCGATCTCGCGCGACGTGCCGAACCGGAAGTTGTCGTTGCCCAGGTCTTCGTCAACCAGATTTGACAGCAGGTCGCGGCTCTTCGGCCCCATAACGCCGATCACCGTATAGGCGCTGGTAACGTCGGCGATCGTAACATTGGCGTCGCTGGGAGTGTTGCGCCGCAGCCAGTGGAGGTCATGGGTCGCCGACGGCGCCCCAGTGATGACCATGAACGACTCCTCGGCCATGCGCAGTACGGTGAGGTCGGCCTCGATGCCACCCTTGTCGTTGAGCCACTGGGTGTAGACCAGCCGGTCCGCCTCGACGCCGACGTCGTTGGCGCAGATATTTTGCAGCACGGCTTCGGCGTCGCGACCCTGGACCAGGTATTTGGCGAAGGACGTCTGATCGAGCATGCCGACTCCTTCGCGCATAGCCATATGCTCGGCGGCGGAGTAGTCGAACCAGTTCTGGCGTTTGTAGCTGTATTCGTAGGCCGGCTCGACGCCTTCCGGGGCGTACCAGTTGGGCCGCTCCCAGCCGGCCACTTCGCCGAAACAGGCGCCGCGCGCTTCCAGGCGCTCGTGAAGCGCCGAGGTGCGCACGCCGCGCGCGGTCACCGGCTGGCGATAGGGCCAATGCATGTCGTAGAGCAGGCCGAGAGATTCTCCAACCCGATCAATCAGATATTTGCGGTTGTTCTGATGGGGCTGCATGCGGCGAATGTCGAGATCGGCGAGATCAAACGGCTGCTCGCCGCCGACGATCCATTCGGCCAGGGCCTTGCCGGCGCCGCCGGATGACTGGATACCGACCGAGTTGTAGCCGCACAGCATGTAGAAGTTATCGACCTCGGGCGCCTCGCCGATGAAATAGCGGACATCGGGGGTGAACGCTTCCGGGCCGTTGAAGAAGGTCTGGATGCCGGCGGTCTCGAGGATCGGGTTTCGGTGCATGGCGCCTTCCAGCACCGGCGCGAAATGGTCGAAGTCCTCGGGCAATTGGTCGAACTCGAAGTCCTCGGGAATGCCGTCCATGCCCCAGGGCTTGGCGTTGTGCTCGAAGGCGCCGACTAGCAGCTTGCCGGCGTCGACCTTGTGATAGGCGCAACTGTCCATGTCGCGCAGCACTGGCAGGTTGGTCGGCAGGTCGGGGATCGGCTCAGTGACCACGTAGAAATGCTCGCAGGCGTGGAGCGGTACATTGACCCCGCACATGAGGCCGACATCGCGAGCCCATATGCCAGCGCAGTTGACCACCACGCCGGCGGCGATATCGCCGTCCGGCGTGGAAACCCCGGTGGCGCGGCCATTCTTGGTATGCACCGCCGTGACCTTGATGTTCTCGAATAGTTTGGCGCCGCCCATGCGGGCGCCCTTGGCCAGGGCCATGGTCACATCGGACGGATTGATCTGGCCGTCATTGGGGAAGTAAACCGCGCCCAGCAGGTCGTCGGTGTTGAGGATCGGATAGACTTCCTTGGCCTCGCTCGGGCTCAACAGTTCAACCTCGACACCGCAGGCCTGCGCCAGATCGGCAGCGCGCCGGTGCTCTTCCCAGCGCGCCTCGTTGTTGGCGACACCCAGGCTGCCGTTCTGTTGCAAGCCGGTAGCCTGGCCGGTCTCAGCCTCGAGCCCCTTGAACAGTTGCATGGAGTACTGGGCAAGGCGGGTCATGGTGTAGGCGCCAAGCACTTCGCGAACCAGACCGGCGGCATGCCAAGTGGTGCCCGAGGTCAACTGTTTGCGGTCAAGCAGGACCACGTCGGTCCACCCCAGCTTGGTCAGATGATAGGCGACGCTGCAGCCGGCGATTCCGCCGCCAATAATTACCACCTGTGCCTGTGTCGGCAGTTCCTGTACCATTTGCTTCGTCTCCTGAACTATTCAATATCGTGATTAACGGGCGCTCTCTTCGCCCCAGTCGGGGTCGAGCGCGGATGCGAGGTGTTCGAACCGCGTGCAGTCGTGAATATAGAGGCTCTTCTGATTGCGCTCGGCGATGCCGTCGGCGACCAGCTGGCTGATGGCGCGCGTCATGGTTTCGCGGGTGGTGCTGGCCTGGCTGGCGATATCCTTTTGCGCCGGCATGGGGCCGATAAGCAGGGCGCTGAAATTGTCCAGATCGATTTTCGATATACGCAAAAATTCGAGATAAACCCGCTGGTGGGCGCCCAGAGTGCTGAGATCCATGATGCGGTCGTCACTGGTGCGGATGATCCGCGCCGGGCGCCGCATCAGGCGCGCCGACAGGGTCGGATCGCGATTGACGATGTCGTTGACCACCTTGGGAGTCAGGGCGCCGACCACGCAGGGCTCAAGGGCGATGACGCTGGCCGAGCGGGGATCCCCGTCAATGGCCTCGAGTTTACCGAAATAACTGCCGGCGGCGATTCTGGCGAGAGCGATTTCCCGGCCTGACTGGGAGAAATTGACAATCAGCACCGAACCCCAGGTGGCAAAAAACACATCGCTGTCGATATTGTCCCGGTCGAGAATGTTTTCATCCACATCGAAGGACCGCCAACGACATTGGCGCTCGATACCGTGCAGCCAATCGTCGTCTAAGCCGCTAAACAGTCGAATGTTTTCAAGTCGATGAAATTCTGAATCTGTCACAGTTTCATGCCCCGAGCCGCGCGCCTCCCCGGCGCGCCGATTACCGGCCCAACAATGCCACAGAACGAGGTGGAATGAACCGCAAATTGACGACCCTGTACGGCTGGCTATCGCTTCGACCTTGGGCTAAGTTTAATCCAATCAATGGGAGGGGTGGGCTGTGAAACGTATCGCTGTTTTGGCTACGGCGCTGATGGCGCTGACGGTGCCGGTGTGGGGCAACTACGACACCGGCTGGTACGCCTACACCGCAGGTGATTTCGTATTGGCCCACGGCGAGTGGCTGCCCCTGGCCAAGGACGGCGACGCCCGGGCGCAATACCAACTTGGCGTCATGTACCAGAGAGGCGAAGGCGTCGATGCCGATACCACCGAGGCGGTAAGCTGGTACAGCCTCGTCGCCGAACAAGGCTACGCCCCGTCCAAGATCAGTCTTGCCCGCATGTCCTACACCGGCATCGGCGTTGCTCACGACCACGACAAGGCAGCACAATTGGCCGAACATACCGCAAAATTTGGCAATACCGAGGCGCAATTCTTCCTGGGTGCATTGTACCATCGCGGTCACGGCGTACACGTCGACCTGATCAAGTCGCATATGTGGCTTAGCCTCGCCGCCATGCGCGGCTCGAAATTGGCGCGCGAGCGACTTGCCGTGGTCAAGAGCCTGATGACCAAAGCCGAGATCGCCACGGCCGAAGATATGCGACAGGAACTTGTGGATGGCAATTAACCAGGGTCCGAGTTTCATAACTCAGGCCACCCGCCCGGAGACCACCACCAAACAACATTCCCTGCCGTTCGAGCGCGACGTCAAGCGCCTGCCAAGCACCACGCCCGACCGATCACCTGCCGTCGAACGGATCGACGATGTGGTCATCACCATGCGTGATGGAATTCACTTGTCCGGTGATGTTTACCTGCCGGTCAATCGCTCAGGCCCGCTTCCCACCGTGGTCACCCGCCTGCCCTATGGCAAGCGCGAAGACTATTGTCAGATGCCGGTCTATGGCGAGTTTTGGGCGTGCAAGGGCTATGCCTTCCTGGTCCAGGACGTGCGCGGCAAGTTCGACTCCGAAGGCGACTTCGAGCCCAACTCGAACGCCATCGAGGTCAACGACGGTTATGACACCGCCGAATGGGCCGCCGCCCAGCCCTGGTGCAATGGCCGCATCGGCTTTCATGGCGAATCCTATTACGGCTTCACGACCTTCGCCGCGGCGGTCAGCCTGCATCCGGCCATCGTCTGCATCGCGCCGGGTGACATCTCCCTTGACCGTTTCCGCTGCACCTTCCGCTACGGCGCTTTGCAGTTCAACACCGTGGGCAACTGGGCGATTTCCATGATGGCCCAGCATTACCAGGACATGTCGGCCATCGACCCCTGGCATATGCCGTTCGCCGAAATGGCCAACGCGGCAAACTGTCCCAGCAGCTATTTCGATCAGATCATTGATAACCCCGTACGCGGGCCGTTTTGGGAAGAGCGCAGCCTGCTCGAAGGCCACGACAACATCCGCATTCCGGTGCTCCACTGGGGCGGCTGGTACGATAACTATGTGGGCTGGGTGCTCGATGACTGGCGCAGCCTGCGCCAGGCTAACGAGGAAGCCAACCATAACCACCTGTTCATCGGTCCCTGGGACCACGAGGGCTCCGCCGATTACCTGGGCCGGGCCGGGCGGGTCGATGTCGGTCTCGACACGCTGCGTCATCGCATGGACACCTATCAGGCGTTCTTCGATCACTACCTCATGGAAATCGACAACGGGTTCGGTGACAACGGACCGGTGCAGTATTTTGTCATGGGCGACAATGTGTGGCGTGACAGCGCCGCCTGGCCGCCGGCGGAGACCGTCGCCACTACCCTGTACATCCATGGCGACGGCTCGCTCAACAACAGCGAACCGGACGATGAGAGCCCTGACGAGTTCGTCTACGATCCAGCCAACCCGGTTGCCGATACGCTGGGCTACAACTGCTGGGCCCTGGCCGGCGACATGGGCGACCGGGCCGACATGGCGAGCCGCGACGATGTCCTGGCCTTCACCACGGATGTGCTGACCAACGATATGGAACTGACCGGACCGATCACCGCCAAACTGTTCGCCGCCTCGTCGGCCCGGGATACGGACTTCACCGTGACCGTCACCGACATATTCCCCGACGGCTACGGCAACTACGTCCAGGACGGCATCATTCGGGCGAGCTACCGGGAGTCCGATATCGCCCCCTCGCCCATCGAACCGGGCCAAGTTTACGGCTACCACATCGATCTGTGGTCGACCAGTTATGTGGTGCCCAAGGGTCACCGACTGCGGGTCGAAATATCGTCCAGTTGCTTCAATCGCTACGACCGCAACCCCAACACCGGCGACCCGTTCGGCCACAGCGCCACGCCGATCAAAGCGACCCAGACCATTCACCATTCGCGGCAATACCCCTCCCACGTCACCCTGTCGGTGATGCCGCGCTAACCTGTGGCGCTTTATAGGCGGCGAAATCTGTGGAATAATCCCCGGGTTCAGTAATTTCGGTGCGCACGCCCGTTTCGTGGGTAATGCCAGGCCTTCCACGACGCGGGCGCCGGCCAACAACAGGCTCGGCGGGGGGAGTTACGTGTGTTCGTATCCGATATTCTCATATTAAAGGATTCCGACGTGGTCACCACCGGCCCCGATGAAACCGTTGGCGCCACGGCGCGGCTCATGAACGGTCGTCGTATCGGCGCCGTGGTGGTGGTTGATGGGGACGACACGGTAATCGGCATCATCTCCGAGCGTGATGTGGTTCGCGGCATCGCCAGCAAAGGCGACGCGATTCTCAACACGCCGGTGCGCGCCTTGATGACCACCGACGTGGTCGCCTGCACGACGGGCGAGACCATCGCCGGCCTCATGAAGACCATGACGGACCACAGATTCCGACATATGCCGGTCATCGAGGATGGCGTTCTCAGAGGCATGATCAGCATCGGCGATGTGGTCAAACATCGCCTCGAAGAGACTGAGATGGAAGCCCAGGCGCTGCGCGACTACGTGCTTGCCGCCCACTGACAGACAGACAGACTTGCGCCGGACGGCGAAGCCGACTATCCCAAACAGGGATGATGAGCCAACAAGCACCTTTTGCCAGCCTTGACGAGCTGGTCGCCCGCATTGGTCCCGGTGCCATGGTGGCCATTCCGCCGGAGTACTGCGGCGTCGCCATGGCCGCGACCCGCGCTCTGGTGCGCCGGGGCGCCGAACGGCTCCACCTGGTCGGTTGCCCGTCGAGCGGCCTGCAGGCGGACATTCTAATTGGCGCCGGCTGCGTCGCCATCGTCGAGGCCGCAGCCATCACCTTCGGCGAGTTCGGGCCGGCGCCACGTTTCACCCGAGCGATGCGGGACGGGTCCATCGAAATCAGGGACTCCACCTGCCCGGCGGTTCACGCCGGTCTTCAGGCCGCCGAGAAAGGCGTTCCCTTCATGCCGTTGCGCGGCATTATCGGCTCCGATCTGGTCAAACATCGATCGGACTGGCGGGTTATCGACAATCCGCTGGCTGACGGTGCCGATGATCCCATCGTGGTATTGCCGGCCATTGCTCCCGATATCGCCCTGTTTCACGCCCCCCTGGCCGACCGTCAGGGTAATGTCTGGATCGGCCGCCAGCGCGAGTTGATCTCCATGGCCCATGCCGCCAGCCACACCCTGGTCACTGTCGAGGCCCTGTACGACGGCGATCTACTGGCCGATGAGCGTATGGCGGCGGGTACCCTGCCCGGCCTCTACGTGAGCGCCGTGACGGTCGAGCCGCGCGGCGCCTGGCCCTTGGCTCTTATCGAGCATTACGACCTGGACAGCGAACACATCGCCGAATACGTCCGCTTGGCGGGCAGTGATGAGGGTTTCGCCGATTACACCGAATCACATATCCATTCGGCCGTCGCCGCTTGATCCCATGACAGTTCGCCGTGAAGAGTTGTTGATCGCCATGCTCGCGCGCCTACTGGAAGGCGCCGGTCATATTGCCGTCGGCGCGTCGTCGCCGATTCCCGGCGCGGCGGCGCTGCTTACCCGGACGCTTTCCGGTGGCGCCACGCGGGTTACCTTACTCGGCAGCCGGCTCAACAACAGTTTTACCGATGGCGGCCGCGAACTGTTCGACTGCGCCGCCCAGGGACGCATCGACGCTTTTTTTCTCGGCGGCGGCCAGATCGACGGCCAGGCCAACGTCAATTTGGTGGGCAATGGCGACTACCCCCGCGCCACGGTGCGATTTCCCGGCAGCTTCGGTTCCGCCTTCCTCTATTTCACGGTGCCCCGGGTCATTCTGTTTCGCGAAGAACACAGCCGCCGGGTCTTCGTCCCCAAGGTGGATTTCGTCAGCGCGCCGGGCACCAGTCCCGACAATGTCTGGCGGCGCGGCGGCCCGGTCGCCCTGGTGACAGGTATGGCCGCGTTTTCCTTTGATCGGGAGCGCTGCCGCTTTCGCCTCGAGAGCGTCAACCCTGGCCATGAAGTCGATGATGTCGTGGCCGCCACGGGTTTCGACTTCGAATGTCCCGAGCAGGTGCCGGAGACGCCCGGCCCGACCACCGAAATGCTCAAGTTGATGCGCGGCCCGCTGGCCGACGAAATCGCTGAGACCTACCCCAAATTCGCGGCCAAGGTATTTGGCGCCGCACCACCCCCCAGGAAACGGTAGCTTCATGAGTGAGAACAATAAGGGCGCCCTGGCCGGCTTTCGCGTCGTCGATTTGACCCGTGTTCTGGGCGGTCCCTACTGTACCCAGATCCTCAGCGACCACGGCGCCGAAGTGATCAAGGTCGAGCCTCCCCAGGGTGACGAAACCCGCGACTGGGGCCCGCCCTTTGATGGCGATTACAGTTCCTATTTTGCCGGCGTTAACCGCAACAAGCGCGGCATCGCTCTCGACCTGTCGAAGCCCGAAGGCCGCGACGTGGTATTGCGCCTGCTCGAAGATGCCGACGTCCTGATCGAGAATTTCAAGATCGGCACCCTGGAAAAATGGGGCATGGGCTACGAGCAGATCCTGAAGGAACGCTTTCCCAGGCTCATCCATTGCCGGGTCAGCGGCTTCGGCGCCGACGGGCCCTTGGGTGGCTATCCCGGCTACGATGCCGTGGTCCAGGCCTTTTCCGGCCTTATCAGCGTCAACGGCTCGGCCGCCTCGGGCCCGGTGCGCATGGGCACGCCGGTGGTCGATCTTGGGACCGGGTTGATATCGGTCAACGGCATTCTCATGGCCACATTGGAGCGCGAGCGTTCGGGCCGCGGCCAGTTCCTCGAAGTGACCCTCTACGATAGCGCCATCAGCATGATGCACCCCCATGGGGCGAATTATTTCATGTCGGGCAAGGCGCCCAAGGTGATCGGCGATTCACACCCCAACATCGCGCCTTATGATCAGTTCCCCACGGCGACCTGCCGTATTTTCCTGGCTTGTGGCAATGATGTTCAGTTCCGCGGCCTATGCAAGGCCCTGGGCAAACCTGAACTGGCCGATGATGAGCGCTTCAAGGACAACGCCGGGCGGGTCGCCAATCGCGAAGCGTTGACCGCCTTGATCCTTCCCACCCTGGCCGACCGCGACGGCGAAGAACTGTGCAAGGAATTGCTGATGAACGGCTTGCCGGCGGGCCCGGTGCTCGACGTGCCATCGGTGATGAATCACCCTCATGCGAAACATCGGGAGATGGTCGTTGAGATGGGTACATACCGGGGCACGGGCATCCCAATAAAATTCGCCCGGACACCCGGATCGACCAAACAACCGCCACCGCGTTTTGGCGAACACAGCCATGCGGTCCTGACCGAAGCCGGCTACAGCGAAGACGAAATTGCCGCACTGTCGGCATGCGGCGCTCTGATCAGCGAGCGCCGACGCCGCGGCTGATTCTAGTCTGGTTTGATGGGAATGCAGGCAGCGACCGTCTCCAGCAGATATTTAAACCGGAATGGTTTCTTCACGGTGTACGCGGCGCCGAATTGGGTCGCGGCCTTGAGGTAATCAGCCTTGCTGTCGTCGGCGCCGGACATGGCGATGATGCGAACGTCGGGGATCTCCCGGCGCAGGTGCATGATCACCCCGAAGCCGTCGAAGTCAGGCATGAACAGATTGGTGATTACGATATCGGGCGGCGCTTCCCGGAGCAGGTCAAGAAATTCCTTGCCGCTGTTGGCTTCGCGTGTGTCATAGCCAGCCTTGGCCAGACCATCGGCGATAGCGTGACAAAGATGTTCGTCGTCGTCGACAATCAATACCGAGACCATGGATCATGCTAACAACCGACTGGCTGTATCGCCCATCAACCCTTATCAAGATTTTGTGAGAGCGGAAAGGTTGATGGCATGCCACCATCTCTCGCACTGCCGAAAACCCCTATCCTCCAGGTTTCGGTAGGGCTAACCTAGGGGTATATTTCGTTCCTAGATTTTGGAGCACTACCTGCAAGGGGATCCGCCATGAAAAAGGTTCTCCTTATTGGCGGCGGCGTTGTTGGCGTCGCTGTTATCGGCGCCATCGCGGTTATCATTTTTGTCCTTTCATCCATCGACAGCCTGATTCAGGAGGCGGTCGAGACTTATGATTCCGAGATCACCCAAGCCGAGGTCAAGCTGGCTGAAGTTAATCTCGACGCAACCTCGGGCAAGGGCGCTCTGCGCGGCCTCAAGGTCGGCAATCCGGCCGGCTTCAATACACCCAGCGCCTTCCAGCTTGGGGCCATCAGCATCACCCTCGATACCAGCACCCTGGGCAGCGATCCGATCGTCATCAAAGAGATCGTTATCGGCGCACCCGATGTAACCTACGAAGTCGGCGGCGACGGCAGCAACCTCGATGCCCTGCAACGGAACGTCGAAGCCTATATGGCTCAATCCGACACCGGCGAAGCGGCTGAGCCGTCCGAACCGGGCGAAAGCCTAAATCTGGTTATCTAAGATCTCTATATCAACGACGGCACGGTCAATGTCAGTGCCACCTTCCTTGGCGGCAAGTCCCTGACCACCCCCTTGCCCAACATCCATCTCGAAGATATCGGCAAGGAAGGCGACGGCGCCTCGCCCGGCGATATCGCCGAGGAAATCTTCGTGGCGATCAAGGAAAACGCCACCGGCGCGGTCTCGGGCCTGGGGGTCGAAGGGCTGGTGAGTGGCGCCGGCGAAATGCTTGAGGGCATCACCGAAGGCGCCGGCGAGATGCTAGAAGGTGTTACGGGCGGCAGTGGCGACGCCCTGGAGGGTGTTACCGAAGGCGCCGGCGAAGCCCTGGAAGGCGTTACCGAAGGCATTGGTAACCTGCTTGGCGGAAGCAGCGACTGAACGAGCACGACCATATAGTGGTCGTGGACACGACCACCGCCTTGGGCGACGAGCCGCGCGGACAACGCATCTTCCATGGTGAGTTGATCGTCTTTCGTGCGCTCGACGCCATGGGGCTGCTGGTGGCCCGTGCCGACGCCATGATCCGGGCCGCCTTCGCGCCTCATGATCCGCTCACCGCTCACACAAAACTAACGCCCGCCGCCTACGTTGACATTGCCGAGAAGCTGATTACCGCATTCGCGAAGGATGCCGACGTCGCCGACGGTTATCAAACGGCGTTGGTCGCCGCTGGTATCGATCCCAACCGGGTCTACTGGGATCGGTTGCGCCTGCGCATTCAGCCGCCCGGCCATAGCCATATGAGCCGCCGGGTCATGAACCTGGCGCCCCATCGCGATACCTGGGGCTCGAACGTTCTGGCCCAGCATAACTGGTGGGCGCCTATCTATCCCGTGACCCCCGAACGCACGATGATCATCTACCCGGCCCATTAGCGCCAGCCGGGCGCCAACACCAGCAGCGAGTCGGATTATCAGGAACTGCTCACCCGACGCCGGGACGGTGACGACAGCAACGCCTGGCCCTGCCATGTCAGCCCTGGCGATATGTTGTGCTTCTCAGGCGCCCATCTCCACGCCAGCGTGCCCAACACCTCGCCCCTCACCCGTTTCAGCACGGAGGTCCGTACGGTCTGCCTCGACGACCTGAACCACGGCCGCGCCGCGCTCGACCTGAACGGCGTCGCACCGCGACAACCGCTTGAATGGTTCAACCGTATGGCGGACGGTGCACCGCTGTCCGGAATTACCTAACCGCCATACCAGGGAGGAACTCATGGCAACACCGTTGGTTCGCAATATCGTCACGTCCCATAGCGATCCGGGCTGGAATTACGGCTACGCCACATCGCCGTTCTTCGAGTTCAGCCATGCCCGGGACGCGTCTTACCCGGTCTACAACTGCCGCCTGATGCCGATCTCCTTTACCGACGCCCACCGCTTCGACGATTACTGGGCGTCTCGCCGTAATGCCGGATTGTTTGATACCGGCGAGTTATCGACCGAGATCAGCGGTCCCGACGCCGAGCGCCTGTGCGACAAGGTTTTCACTCGCGATGTCAGCCGCCTCAAGGTCGGGCGCTGTGGCTACGGCATCGCCTGTTATCCCGATGGCGGCGTCATCGTCGACGGCATTCTCATGCGCCTCGCCGAGGACCGCTTCTGGTACGTCCAGGCCGACGGCGACGTCTATTCCTGGCTGATCGCCCAGGGCGCCGACATGAATGTCACCATAAGCAACCCTGGCGCATGGGTTAGTCAGGTCCAGGGGCCGCGTTCCATGGACATAATGGCGGCCGCCCTCGACGACGGCGCACCAGATGATTTTCGCTATTTCGATGTTCGGGAAGCCACCATCGGCGGTCAGTGGGTGTTCGTCTCACGGACCGGCTGGACCGGTGAACCGGGCTGGGAGTTCTATACCATCCCCGACGCCAAGGGTGATTTCGACGGACCTGCTCTGTGGCGTCGCCTGCAACAGGCGGGTGCGTCGTTCGGCCTGATTGAGAGCGGCCTCGACTCCATGGACATTCGCCGTATCGAGGCCGGCTTCCTCAACAACGGCTCGAATATCACCACCGCGATGACACCGTATCAGGCCGGCATGGGCATGTTCGTCAACCTCGACAAGCCCGACTTCATCGGTAAGGAGGCTATGGCCGCGAAGGACCGACGCCCATTGAATTACGGCATTAAATGCGCCGCCGCCGAGCCGATGATCGGCGCCGCCATACAGCGCGACGGCAAAAACGCCGGTCTGGTCACCTTATATTGAACATGGCATCGGCTACGCCCGCATGGTCGCGCCCGACGACTGGGAAGGTGCAACCGTGACCGTGGTCGACGTTGACGGGCAGGCCCATTCCGCGATCTTGCTAACCCTGCCCTACTACGATGCCGATAAGCGCATCGCCCGGGGCCTCGATACGGAAATCCCCTAAGCTCTCAGGCCGCCGTCCACGGTGATGGTCTGGCCGGTCACATAGGCGGCGCCAGCGCAGAGGAAGAGAATGACTTCGGCATAGTCCTCGGGATCACCGGCGCGTTGCAGCGGCATGGTCTTCACATAACCGCCGAGGAGGTCTTCGCCGAAGCGGCACTCCCACTCCGAATTGACAATTCCCGGCGCGATGGCGTTGACCCGCACATCGGGGGCCAGGCCCCGGGCCAGTTCACGGGTCAGGTTGATAAGCCCGGCCTTGGTACAGGAATAGGCGGAGCTCGAGCCGCCGCCACCGTAGCCGGAGGTCGACGCGGTATTGACCACCGCCCCCTTGGAGGCGCGTAAGTAAGGCGCGGCCGCGTGGGTGCAGCGGAACGGGCCGACCAGATTGACGGACAGCAGACGCGACCAGAATTCATCGGTCTGGGCATCGAGGTCGCTGGGCGGAATCAGCGTCTTGGTGCCAGGTGTGCCCGCGTTGTTGATAAGATAATCGAGGCCGCCCATGGCCTCGGCGGCGGTTGTGACCATGGCGCGGGCGTTGTCGCCGTCACCCACGTCGCCGGGCGCGGCGATGACTTCGAGCCCTTCGCCGTCGAGCCGGGATACTTCCTCGTTGAGCCGCGGATTTCGCGCGATGTCGTTGATGGCGACGGTGGCGCCGGAGCGCGCTAACAATTCGGCGGTGGCAAGGCCGATCCCCGATGCGGCGCCGGTGACGATCGCCTTCTTTCCCTTCAAGTCCGCGGTCAACATGGCGGCAGCTTCCTTCAAAAATACGATGTACAAATCCTGGACAAGCTAGCTTCTAAGGCCGCCATCCACGGTGATTGTCTGGCCGGTCACATAAGCCGCGCCGGCGCAGAGGAAGAGAATAACCTCGGCGTAGTCTTCCGGCTCACCGGCGCGCTGGAGCGGCATTCTCTTCAATGAGCTTGCACGATGATTCTCGTCGAAGCGGCACTCCCAGTCCGAATTGACCATGCCCGGCGCAATGGCATTGACCCGAACCTCGGGGGCTAGGCCCCGGGCCAATTCACGGGTCAGGTTAATCAACCCAGCTTTAGTGCAGGCGTAGGGCGAGCTTGAACCACCGCCGCCATAACCTGAAATCGAGGCCGTGTTGACGATCGCGCCCTTGGCCGCCCGCAAGTAAGGTGCCGCCGCGTGGGCGCAGCGGAACGGGCCAATCAGATTGACCGATAGCAGGCGTTGCCAGAATTCCTCGGTCTGGGCGTCGAGATCACTGGGCGGGATTACAGATTTGGTGCCCGGCGTGCCGGCATTGTTGACCAGATAGTCGAGGCCGCCCATGGCCTCGGCGGCGGTAGTGACCATGGCGCGGGCATCATCGCCGTCGCCCACGTCGCCGGGCGCCGCGATGACGTCGAGGCCTTCGCCGCTGAGCCGCGACACCTGCTCATTGAGCTGCGGATTGCGCGCGATGTCATTGATGGCGACGGTCGCCCCCGAACGCGCCAGCAATTCGGCGGTGGCGAAACCGATACCTGACGCGGCGCCGGTGACAATCGCCTTCTTTCCCTTTAAATCCGCGGTCAACATGGCGGCAAATTCCTTCCAAGCACGATGTGAAATCCTGGGTAAACCCCTTCGGGCGATCTTGCGAAAATCACGCCCGCCACGCAAGATCAATTGCGGCAACCAAGGGAGGCTGTTATCGCCAATCGTTATTTTCCCATCGAAGAGTACGAAGATCGTTGGACCCGAACCCATGCGCTGATGGCGCAGCGTGGTATTGAGACTGCCGTGGTGTGGGGCCGCGCCGGTGGCACCTATGATCGCTGCGCCGATCCGCTTTACCTTGCCAATCATTACTCGTCAGCATCGGGGCAGGAACTCGATAATCCGCTAAACAACGCCCGCGCCTTCTCGGCGGTCATCCTCAAGCCCGGCGAGGTGCCCGAGCTGCACGTGGATGAACCCGATCCACGCATGGATCTGATCGCCACGGACCGGGTGGCGTGGCACAGCGACCCCATTGCCGGTGTTGCCGAGGCCCTCAACCGACGCGGCATAACAGGACCGGTCGCCCTGGTCGGCACGGACCTATTGCCCATGAAGTATTGGCGTGAGCTTGAGGCCGCCACGCCGGGCATTGAATGGCGACCGGCGGACGACCTCATTCAGGCGGTGCGGCGGGTCAAGAGTCCGCGCGAACATGACTGCTTGCGCGAGGGCGGTGAAATCGCCAGCCGCGCCATGAACTTGTTAATGGAGGGTCTTGTCGGTGGCCGCACCGAGGCCGAAGCCGTGGCCGATGCGGTGAGTGAATTGATCCGATCAGGCGCCACCTGCCAGCTCATTCCCGTGGCCAGCGGCGAGTCGATCAACCGCTGGTGCACGGACCCCTTCACCGGCTGCAGCACTGTCGCCCCGAAACCCGGTGACATGGTTCGCGGTTGGCTCGACAGCATTATTTTTCAGGGCTACTGGCTCGATCCCGGTCGCACGGCAGTCGCCGGCGGCAAGCCCGATGGGGCTCAAACCGAACTCATGGAAAATTGCGCCCATATCGTCGATCAGGTGATCAACGAGATACGCCTCGGCACGAAGGTCGTCGATGTGGCCCGCTTCGGCGACCGCCTCAGCGCGGAATTAGGCGGCGCCGGGAGCCAGATGAATCAGCAATAGCCGCTCTACGGTCATGGCATCGGGATGTACTGGGAACATCCCTATATCAGCGTTGAAATGTGCGACCACGATGATTGTTTCGAAGCCGGCATGGCTCTGGGTGTCGAGGTTTTCCTCGCCGCCGAGGGGGTTGGGCTTGCCGCGTTCGAGCAAAACCTCCTGCTCCATGACAACGGCGTGGAGATCATCACCCATTCGCCCATGTTCTGGTGGTAGCCGGCAAAATACCCGCTATTCGTCCGGCGCCCTGGAAAGCGCCTCGCGCAGATCCTTGAGTCGGACCGGTTTGGTCATAACGCTTACCGGACCCAGATCATCGACCTGGCCAAGAATGGCCCTGGCTTTGGTTACATCCATGACTCCCGTGACAATGAGACGTCCGCCGAATCCATTCACCGCCAGCCAAAGGGATAGCTCGATCACGCCTGAGCCAAGCGTAATAAGGTCAACGAACAGAGCGGTGGGTGCGAAGGCCTCGTATTGAGCCGTAAACGCACTCATGCCTGAAGCGATTTCAACCTGGTATCCCAGGTCGCTCGCGACACGTCGTACGTATTCGCAAAATCCCGACCGCCCATCAATGACGAGC
Organism: uncultured Alphaproteobacteria bacterium; assembly: GCA_964645285.1. Taxonomy (GTDB): domain Bacteria; phylum Pseudomonadota; class Alphaproteobacteria; order JAAXGF01; family JAAXGF01; genus JAYZAP01. The sequence goes on along the minus strand of CAZYDR010000016.1, from coordinate 5,552 downwards.
AGTCGCTTGTCCTTCATCGTACGGCGAACTTATTCCGTTGCTCGTTCGAACATTTCGAAGCCATTCTTGTCACTCTGCATTCCAAATCAACGAGTCGAACCAAGAATACGCGCGGTTGGCGAAACAATCATTCTATACAAAGGCATAATCTATTTCAAAAAACCTACATCGATGATGTTAGTAGAACCCATAACTGGCTGTTATTTCTGGTAAAAATTCGCATCTTCTAAATATCAAAATGCATCGTAATTTTCACGGTATATTTGCATTAACTATATCGATTCCAATGTATTCGCCAATCGTGAGACCTTTTGAATTCAGCGAATTACAGACAAAGCCGAATGATGCTATCTATGGCGACGGAAGTTTCGAACTGTTGATTGAGAGGGGATCATGATGGCCGGCATTCTGCTGCTGATAACGGTCACAACGCTTTATGCGGGATACAATCTGCTCATCAAGGTATCCGCAGCCCATGTTCCGGAGACGGCGACCACAACCATTGCCGCAACCCTTTGCCTTCAGGTGGCCGCCCTCACCACTTCGCTGGTGTTCGTTGCCGTCGCCATGGTTCGTGGTGGTCAGGTCATGCAACTGAATTCAAGCGCCTACTTGTGGGCGGCTGTCGCCGGTCTCTGTATCGGCGGCGCGGAGATTGCGTATTTTTATCTGTTTGGCGGTATGAGCGGGGTCAAACCCATGGCGGCCAACGTGGTCATCCCGACCGTGGTATGCGGCACCATCGCCATCACCGTTGTCGCATCCTACTTCGCCTTCGGTGAGAAACTGGCGCCAGTCCAGATGGCCGGGGTCGGCTGCATCATGGCCGGCATAGCGCTGCTATACCTCGGCAAGAGCACGGCGACGGGCTGATTTCGAGCCATGGCGAATGAGGCCTATTCATCTTCCTGGCCAGTGTTTACAGTTCGTTAATTGGCGTTCGCACTCAGGCTCTGGGGGCTGATGTCCAATCCCCGGTGAGACCCATTCAAGGAATGCCCGATGCCCGATTCCAAGACCGGCGAATTTCGTGGAAACCGCAACCTCAAGCGCCTGCGCCGTATCTCTCAAACCAAACAGGAGGAAGAGATCGCGCGCGGTCTGGAATTTGGACTTGAGGCCGCGGGGTCGATCAACGACCGCAACATTTCCCTGTTCAGCCGCGGCCATCAGCCGGCTTTCGCGGGCATCAATACATTCATGAAGACGCCCTACTGCGAAGACGTTCGCAACGTCGGCGACTACGAAGTGGCCTTCGTCGGCGTGCCGTTCGACACCGGCACCACCTACCGTTCGGGCACCCGGTTCGGCCCTCAGGCGGTACGGCGTATTTCGGCGGTCTACGACGGCTATTCCGTGGATGGCGGGGTCGACATCTTCGAGGAACTCGATATTTGCGACACCGGCGATGTGTTCGTCATTCCCGGCAATATCGAGAAGTCCTTCGATCAGGTTTCCAAGGCCATCTCGCACATCTATACGTCCGGCGCGTTTCCGGTGATCTGCGGTGGCGATCACAGTCTCGGCTACCCCAATGTGCGCGGTATAGCGCCTCATATCGAAGGCAATGTGGGCATCATTCACTTCGACCGCCATATCGACATGCAGGACATGGACATGGACGAACGCATGCACACCACGCCGTGGTTCTGGACATCCAACGACCATGAAAGCGCCCATGAGGCCGCGGAAATCAGCGGCTCCCATCGCGCCCACAGCCACATGCATGATGTCGGGCTCAACAACTGCCCGCCGAAAAACCTGGTGCAGATCGGCATTGGTGGCTGGTACGGCTCACGGCCGGGTTCGGAAGTCGCCAACGAACGCGGTACAAGCGTCGTGACCATGAAGGACTTCGAGGAACTGGGCGTGCAGAAAATTGCCGAGATGGCGCTTGAGATCGCCTGGAAAGATGCTGACGCGGTGTATTTGTCCTTCGATATCGACAGTATCGACCCAGGCTTCGCGCCCGGTACCGGCACCCCTGAGCCCGGCGGGTTCACGCCGCGCGAAGCCCTTGAAATGGTCCGGCTGATCGCCCGCGAGGGGCTCTGCGGCATGGAAGTAGTCGAGGTCTCGCCGCCCTATGACGTCAACGACAATACCTCACAGCTGGCTTGCCGGGTAATTCTCGACGCCCTCGGTACCATGGTGGCGGAACGCAAGATTGGCCACCGCGACCAGGTCATGGCGCCCGAACAGGAATAGACCCCGATGACAGGAGTGATTTTTCTCGGGCTGTTGCTAGGCATGCAGCACGCCCTCGAGGCGGATCATCTGGCGGCGGTGGCGAGCATCGTCAGCAACACACCCGGAGCCGATGGCAGATTGTCCGTCAAGGCGCCGCCTGGGGCTTGGGCCACATGGCGACACTCAGCGTTTTTGCCGGCGCCGTGGTGCTGTCGCGGGGGGCAATTGATCCTTCAGTCGCCGATGGTCTCGAGACCGCTGTCGGCGTCATGCTCATGGCCCTTGGCGGAAACGTCATTTACCGGCTTGTTCGCGAACGTATCAATATTCATGTCCACCGCCACGACGCCGGTGATGTGCATATCCACGCTCACTCTCATGCCGGTGAGGAACGGCCTCACGGTAAAACCCCTCACGACCATGAACACCGCCCGGAATTTCCCGTGCGCAGCCTGTTGGTTGGGATTATGCACGGCCTTGGCTCGGTAATCGGCATGGCGCTGCTGTCGGCGGTAATTTCCGTCCCCCTCACCTTCACCGCCCGCCATCTCACCTGGGCCCACTACGGAATTCGCGGCGTCGGTTGTTATCGGCGCGGTGATCGTGCTGTAACAGGGAGCTAGACGATGCAGAATCTTGAGGTCTTTCATTCGGTCTGGGCCATGGAGCGACGCGCTCTGGACGGCGTCGAATGGTCGCTGGACGAGAAAGTCGAGATGCTCAAGGCAGCCGGCTACGACGGCATGGACTTGCTGACCGGACGCCCCGACCAGTGCCGCGAGGCAGCGAAACTGCTCCAGGCCCAGGGCCTCGCCAACACCGGCTGCGCTTTTCCGAAGTCCGTTGAAGGTCTCTAGGCAGACATCGACGTGGCACTCGAAATCGGCGCGACCCACTTGAACATTACCGGCCAGATTTTCCCCTTCACCGTCGAGGAAGGCGCCGAGGTGATCCGCGCCTGGCTCGCCAAGTGCGAGGCGGCGGGCATGCCGGCGATGATCGAGACCCACAGGGACTGCATCACCACCGACATGTACTACATGCTCCAGCTCATGGACGCGGTGCCGGACATGCCGGTCTGCTCCGACCTTTCCCACTACGTGGTCGGGCGCGAACTGGACTGGCCGATCAGCGATTACAATCACGAGCTGGTCGGGCGGATCCTCGACCGCTCCGTGGGCTTCCAGGGCCGGGTCGCCTCGCGCGAGCAAATCCAGCTACAGATCAGCTTTCCCCACCACAAGGAATGGTTCGACCTGTTCCTCGGTTGGTGGGAACGGGGTTTCCGCTCATGGCGCGCCCGGGCGCCCGGGGACGCCGCCCTCAACTTCCTCTGCGAACTGGGGCCCAAGGAATATGCCATTACCGGCCCCGACGGCGCCGAGCAATCGGACCGCTGGGCAGAGGCCCTAATCATCAAGGACCGGGTGCGCGCGATTTGGGACAGGCTGGAAAACGAAACTTAGTTCCGAACCGAACGTCGGACAAAAAAACGGCCGGCCCCAACCCGGGGCCGGCCCAATTTGTGAGCAGTATCGACGTCTAGCTGTCGAGCCAGATGTTGTCCCACTGCATCCACCCCGAAAAGCCGTCGGGATGAGGCACGAGGTCCTTGACCCGAGCGCTGTTGCCATCGATCCAGTTGCTGAACACCGGAATCAAGGTCGAACCCTCGCTATGAAGCATCCACTGGGCTTCGCACAGGATTTCCTTGCGCTTGACGTCATCGGCCGTGCGATTGGCTTCCGATAGTAAGGCGTCGAAGTCTTCGCGCAACCAGAAGCTCTCGTTCCATTTTGCGGTCGAAGCATAGGTAACGGCCATGGTCAACGCCGCTGTTGGCCTGCCATACCACGACGAGCCGCACCACTGTGCCTTGAGCCACACATCGCTCCAGTAGCCGTCCGTCGGCACCCGCTTGACCTTAACGTTGACGCCGGCCTCGTTGGCCATCTCGGCAAGAATCAGGCTCGCGTTGAGGCCGCCAAAATTGGCGTCCGACGCAGAGAACTCGAACTCGGTATTCTGATGTCCGGCCTTCTTGAGATGGAACATCGCCTTGTCCGGATCGAACTGCGGGATCGGGATTTCATCGCAGTGCATGGGATCGTGCACAGGCACCGGATGGTCGCGGCCCGGCGATGCCAAGCCATTGAACGCCAAATCAGCGAACTTCTGGCGGTCAATGGAGCTTTTAATCGCCAAGCGTACGTCATTGTCGGAGTATGGCTCCATGTCGGCCCGCATGGGATAGGTCGGATGCGCGGAACCGGCGATGGTCAGCACTTCCGCGTCCGGTGAATCGTTGAGCAAATCAACGAGTTGCGGATCGACGGCAGCAATAATATCGACTTCGCCCGCCAACAACGCATTGACGCGCGCGGTCGAGTCGGGAATGCCGAATATCTCGAGTTCATCGATGTAAGGCCGATCAGTGACGAAGTAGTTTTCGTTACGCACAAAGACCGAACCCATGCCCGGCTCATGGGATTCCACTTTCCATGGCCCGGTGCCGGCAGGCGTGCCGGTATAGTCGTCCTGACCTTCGGGCACGATAGCCACGTGATACTCATTGAGAGCGTACATCAGATCGGCGTTGGGCTGGCTGAGCTTCAGCTTCACCGTGTACTTGCCGTCCGTTGTGACTTCGGCGATATCCTTGATCAGCGGCTGGGCCGGTGAACCGGTGTCCGGATTGAGAATCCGCTCGAGCGACCATTTAGCGTCGCTGGAGGTCATGGTCTTGCCATTGTGGAACTCGACGCCCTGGCGCAAATTAATGACCCATTCATCGACCGTGGCATTGGTTTCCCACGAATCAGCCAACAGCGGTATCAGATTGCCCTCAAGGTCGCGGTCCACTAAACGGTCATAGAGGATGACGCCGCGAGCGATATCGACGCCGCTCGTCACCTTGGCCGGATCGATGGTGCCCGAGGGACCCGAACTTCCCGAAGCGAACCGCAGACGGCCGCCGCGTTTCGGAATCGCGGCCTGGGATTCAGTAATAGTTTGGCTTACCAGTGCGCCGGCGGCGGCCACACTCAGGCCCATGTTCATCAGTCCGACATTGAAATCGCGACGCGAAACCTTGCCGCGCAAGAATTCTCGACACAACACGTCTTTCTTGTCCATTGGATTTCCTCCCATAGCGTTCAACGTTTTGCCGGCATTTAGTCTCCGGGCCGGTAACGCGTTCAGATCCGTCTCCACTCATCTTCAGCAGGATGTAGATTAGTATGGAATTGCCTTTCGAGGAAGGCCAATATAGCCGGGCACGCTATCTAACCGATTCGATTGGCGGTCAACCTAGGCTCAGGACCTATTAATTTGATTGTATGAATTGGGATAGATTGATTCAA
>CAZYDR010000015.1:0-45411 GCA_964645285.1 uncultured Alphaproteobacteria bacterium | reverse complement strand
GTTGCCGAGAGCGCGCCGGAAGACGTTATCGGGGCCGAAGTCGAAGCCGGAACCGGTTGCCGCGCCTGAAGAGATTGACAAACCTGACGCCGAGGCCATGGTCGAGGCGTCGCCCGACATCGAAGCCGAACCGGAAGATGAAGAAGACGCCGATCAGACCTGGAGCAGTTTTCGATCGGGACGGGATGATTCGGCTGGCGACGACGATGACAACAGCATCGACCTCTTTGCTTCGGACCCGGAGGTGGAACCGGTTGCCGATACCGAAGCGGAACCCGAAGCGCTTCCGAAAGTCGAGGAAACTGAGCCCGAGGCCGTGGCCGAGACGGCGCCCATAGTGGAACCTGAGCCTGAGCCGGTCACCGCCAGCGCGCCCGACGACGTCATGGAGTCAGAGCCCGGGTCTGAAAGCGTTGAAGACCCCGACTAGGTCTGGAGCAGTTTCAGATCCGGGCGCGGTGATTCGGCTGGCGAGGACAACGACAATAGCATCGATCTGTTTGGCGCGACGCCTGAGCCGGCCGCTGATGTCGAAGCGGAACAGGAAGAAATTCCCGAAGCCGAGGAAATCACCCCGGTGGAACTAACTGAAACGACACCTGAACCCGAAGCAATCGAGGAAACGGCGCCCGCGCCGGCGGATGATGTGGCCCCGGAGACAGCTTCGCTTGAGGCGGACAGTGTTGCCGAGCCCGAGGATGACGCTGTCGATGCGGCGGCCGCCAAGACGGAACCCGCCACCACGCAATCGAGTGATGGGTTCAGAGCTGGCCATGGCGAAGGGACCAATGACAACGACAGCAACGATATCGTTTTATTTGAACTCGACATTGTTGTTGACCCCGACGGCGATAACGCCAGTAAACCCCAGATAGGTAAGCAATAATTCGATTCAGACCGGGTCCATGATTCGCCCGCCGTCGGTTTTTCCCTCGCAGGTCTTGAAATTAACACTTTATTCACCCATAATTCGGGGTATGGATTGTTGGCTTCCGTGCGCCGCCAAGGCACCCAAAACGGGCGGAAACGGGTGAATGTACGAAGCTGATAATCGCGAGTTTTGGGGAGTACTAACCGCCTGGATTGTTGTAGACGCGACGTTGTACGTCGCGTCGTTCCTATAAGAGCGGTGGTGCTGAGACAACGTAAGCTAACCGGCCTACCGCGAAACCGCCATTAAGAACCGGTGTTTAGGAGCCACCAAATCGTGGCGGGTCACTAGGAAAGTACGGGTGGGGGAAGCGGGAATGAAAACCGGCATGCCGCAGGTGTGTCGAGTTCCGCTTACCCAGGTTGACGCCACAACGGCGCGGCCGTCCCGTCAAATAACGAGAGTGCCGCCCGACCATCCTTTAAGGAGATTGGGGGTTCCCGCGCGCACTGCCGCGAGCTTGACTTTTGCAAGTCAGGGCCAGGCAGGGCGATGCGGGAAGTTAGGGAATATTCGGGATGTTGATGACTACCACGCGGCCACGGTTTGAACGGTTCTCGCTCGGTGCCATTGGCGTTGCTGTCACCGCGCTATACGCGGCGGTGCTGTTTGACCCGTCCATGGGACGGCCGGTTCACGACGCCCTGGTGGCGTTCAAGGCCGGGACGCCGGCCGGCGCGCTGCCGGCGCTGTCCAGCGACTCATGGGTCAATATTGCGCCCGATACGACCGGACAAGCCGACACCGCAATACAGCAGCCGTCGGTCGCCCACGTGGATGATCTTTTCCGTCAGGTTGATTATCGCCTAGAAGGCGTGCGCCTTGGTGAATTAGCGGTGCCGCGGGTTCTGCTTGAAACCGTTCCCGCCGATCTGATCGCGGTGGAATCGCCGGCTGAGCGCAAGCGGCTGTTCATTCAACTGGCGCTGCCGCTCGTGCTTCAGGCCAACGAATACATTATGTCTGACCGCAGCCGACTGATCGTTCTCGACCAGGAAATATCTGCCACCGGCGCCATTGCCGACGTTGCTGACCGTGCCTGGCTAGCCACGCTGGCGTCACGCTATGGCCTTGAAATCCTGGACACCGAAGCGCTGCTGCTCCGGGTCGATGCCGTCCCGCCATCAATGGCGCTGGCCCAGGGCGCCGAAGAATCCGGCTGGGGGACATCGCGGTTCGTGCGCGAAGGCAATGCCATCTTCGGTCAGCGCACGTTTGTCGTCGGCACCGGTCTGGTGCCCAAGGATCGCGATGCCGACAAGTCCCACGAGGTTCGGTCGTTTGACCGGCTGCTTGGGTCGGTGGCGTCGTACATGGCCAACCTCAACACCCATTTTGCCTATGACAAGTTCCGCGACATGCGGGCCGATCAGCAACTGTCGTCCGGCGCCATGGACTCGATTGCCCTGGTTGGCGCCCTCGACCGTTATTCCGAGCGCGGCGAAGACTACATCGCGACCATTCGGTCGATTATCGAATCCAACGGTCTGCGCGCCTATGACAGAGCGCGTCTCAGCGACGGTGACGTGTTCGCGCTCAATGGGTCGGCGATCTAACTGACGAGGCTTGCCGGTGACTGACGCCGGGTCCGAGATTCAATTCCTTGAACGCGCTGACGGCGTCCGGTTGGCTTATGCCCTGACGCCTGGGCGATCGCCCACAGCGGTTTACTTCTGTGGCATGTCGACACCCCTGTGTGACCCCAAGGCCATGGCCATGGAGACCCTGTGCCGGGATCGCGGCATCGCCAGCCTGCGCTTCGACTACCAGGGCCGCAGCGGCTCGTCGGGCGACTACGACGACGGTACCCTCAGCAGCCGCCTCAATGACGCCTTGTCGCTGATCGACGAATTGACCGAAGGGCCGCTGGTTCTGGTCGGCTACAGCATGGGTGGTTGGCTGGCGTTTCTCGCCGCCCTGCGCCGAACCGAGCGCCTGGCCGGGTTGTTGGCCATCGCCCCGGGGATCGATTTTGTCGACTGGATCAACGACAAACTGAGTGCAGAAGACATCGCGACCCTGCACCGTGATGGTCGCCTCGTTCGGACCTCACCGGACTATCCGGGCGAAACCTGGGTCACCACCCTGGCCATGATCCAGGACGCCGAGAGTCACCGTCTGCTGAGCGGACCGATCAGCATTGACTGCCCGGTGCGCTTTGTCCATGGCCTGGCCGACCCTGACGCGCTCTGGGAGGTTTCACCGAAGACCGCCGAGAAACTCACCTCGAAGAACATCGAAGTAACATTGCTTAAGGATGTCGGTCATATTCTGCGCGATGGTCGCGAGGTCGAACGCATCATGGTGGTGTTCGGCGATCTCCTCGACGTCGCCGGCCAATAGACTTGATCCCCGTTCCGTGGCATTGTCGGGCGTGATTTCGACGTGCGCGTATTCGTGGCAGTGGACCGATAATAACAATCCAAAACGGTGGAAACCGGCGATGGCGATGTACTCTTTGAGCGTGGTCAAACAAAAGCTCATGGCCGAGGTCGATGTTACACTGAGCGACGGCACGGTTCTGAAGGGCAATTTCTTTCTCAATCCCCAGGAGCGGATCATCGACATGCTCAACGATGAACGCCATTTTCCGCCGTTTTCCGATGCCGGGAGCGTGATCACCGTGGTCGCCAAGGTGGCCATTACCTCGATCCGCCCGACCCAACAGACCGACGATGGCAAGACCGAGGAACCGCCCCGCCGAATCGGCATGTAGGGCCGTTCCGATCGACTCCGGATAACCTCTATCAGAGAGAGTCGGCGACCTCCCGGGCTCTCGCCGCGCCGGTGATGTAGGCGCCGTGGCAGGTCGAGAAGAACTCGTGGGACGTCGCCTCGCCGGCGAAGAACAGCTTGCCGTTCAGGGTCTCCGCCAATTTTGCTCGGGCCCCGGCATGGCCAGGCCGGGCGCATGAATAGGCGCCGCGGACGAAGGGGTCGCCATCCCACGCCGTGGTCGTGGTCTTAATCAAATGCTTCTCGATATCGTTGCCGTAAACCCCCTTGAGGTTTTCCAGGGCGTGACTGGCCATGGCTTCCGGCCCGGCCCGCTCGAGCCAGGCGCTGAACCGCCCGCCATAGACCCCGACCGCATGGTTGCGGCCGAATGACAGAACCTGAAAGGCGACGGACTCCGGCGTGTCGTTGTAGGCGGTGAAGCCACCCCGCTCTTCGGTTCCGAAGACGTCGCGGTCAAATTCAAAGCCGACCCGGTTGTGGCTGCCCAGCGGCAGGCCTTCAATGGCGGCAAGCTTCCAGTCCGGCAGCAGGGGTGCAAACTCGATAGCGCTGGCGGCGAGCACCCCGGTTGAAACCGTGACCATGGCCCGGGCCGCGCGGATGTCGCCCTTGGGGGTAGTGATGATGATATCGGACCCGCTCCAGTCGATGCGCTCGGCCCGGCAGTTGAGTTCCACCGGCACATGGGCGAAATAAGCGGCGACCAGAGAGCCATAGCCGTTGACCAGGGGCCAATTTTCGTCGGTGTCGTTATAGTTCGACGAATCCATGGTCGAGACCTGATCGGAATCAACCGAATGGCCGACCGATGTCCACATGTCGAACATGGGCGTCCAGCGGTCCTCGCGCGGGGTCACGTCCGTGTAGGCCACATCGCGGCCGGCGGCGGCGGCGGCGTCAATGGCCTCGTGACAATGCACGTTGAATGCCACGCGCTCGGCTTGTTCCTCAGGCGTTGCCCAGCGGTCACCCCAGCGCTCGCCGAAGTGAATTCGCCGGGGGTAGACCTCCTTGACGTAGGCATGGCCATGGGAATCGGCAATGGCCACATAGGGGTTGAGGCTTGCCGAATGCATCCAGTGACAGCCCAGGTCGAAGGGAAAGCTGAAGCTCTCCGTGTCCGTATAGGCGCGCCCGCCAATGCGGTGGGCGGCCTCGATGAGGACCACGCTCAGGCCCGCCTTGGCGGCGGTGTCGGCGGCTGACAGGCCTGCCGAGCCGGCGCCGATGACGGCAAGGTCGTAGGTCGGACCTGAAATGCTCATGACTAGCGTCCCATGCTGTCGAGGAATTTGTACCAGGCCACGGCGGTCGCCAGGAACCACGGCTTACCGTCGTAGAACGGCCGGGTCTGGAATTTGACGTCGTCGAAGGCGGTATTGCCTTCCTCGTTGCCCAGCACCTGGTGGGCGATCTTGTGGCCGAGATAGCTCGCCATGGCGACGCCGGAGCCGCAATAGCCCATGGCGTAGTGCAAGCCGTCCTGGACTCCGAGATGCGGTAGTTTGTCGAAGGTGTAAGCAACGAAGCCCATCCAGGAATGGCTGATCTTGACGTCGGCCACCTGGGGGAAGATGTTGCTCATGATGTCGTGGAGCTGGGGGCCGCTGATGATCGGGTCGGTCTCGGCCAGGGCGACCCGACCGCCGAACACGATGCGCCGACGGTCCACGGAAGAGCGGAAATAAAGCACCACCCGGCGGGTGTCGTTGAGCACCCGGTTCTTCGGGATCAGAGTGTCCATGAGGCCGGGTTCCAGAGGCTCGGTGGTGATCATGTAGCTGCCGATGGGGATGACCCGGCGGCGCAGGGTCGGGAAGGTGGGCTCGTTGTTGGTGTAGCCGTTGGTGGCGACGATGACATTGCCGGCCTTCACCGTGCCGCGGTTGGTGGTGATCGTGAATCCGGCGCCGTCACGGGCGATATTGGTAACCGGCGTGTAGGCGTGGATCACGGTGCCGGCTTCGAGCGCCTTGGCCTGTAGCCCGCGATGGTACTTGGCCGGATCCAGCGCCGTGTGGTGGGGCATGACGCCGCCGCCATGATAGAGATCACTGCCGATCTCCGTATGTTGCTCGGCCTTCGGCACGGTATAGGATTCGGTACCGAGCTCACGGTTGCTGATTTCGATATTGCGCGCCAATTCATCGTACTGGCGCGGCGTATTGGCGCCCACGAAGCGGCCACAATAGTCGTAGTCGCAGTCGATGTTTTCGTCCGCGACCAAGGTGCTGAGGAAATCAAGCGAGCCCATGGCGTCCTTGAGCATGGCCAGAGCCTTGGGCTTGCCGTATTGGGCGCTGAGATCCTCGATGCCGCCCTTGAGCCCGCCGCCGCATTGGCCACCGTTGCGTGAACTGCAGCCAACACCGGCGTCCTCGGCATCGAATACGGCGACGCCGCGGCCCGCCCGAGCCAGAACCATGGCGGCGACCATGCCGGTGTAACCCGACCCGACAATGGCTACATCGACCTCGGCCGGCAACTCGCTCTGGGGCGGGTTGGCATAGGGGGCGGCGTCGAGCCAGTAGGGTTCGAGTTTGTGATTGGCGGAAAACAGGGGATGAGACATGGGAAATTACTCTCGACGGTTAGGGAGTGGTGGAACGGTTGATGGCGCGCCAGACACGCTCGGGCGTGACCGGCATATCCACATGATCGACGCCGAACTCCTTGAGGGCGTCAACCACGGCGTTGACCACCGCCGGCAGGGCGCCGGTGGTGCCGGCTTCGCCGACCCCTTTTACGGCCAGCGGATTGGTGGCGCAGGGAATCTGGTTGAAGGCGACCCGGAAGCTGGGAAAATGATCGGCCCGGGGCAGGCCGTAGTCCATCAGCGAACCGGTCAGTACCTGGCCGTTATCGTCGTGGACGCTGTGTTCGACCAGGGCCTGGCCGACACCCTGGGCGAGGCCGCCATGGACCTGGCCCTCGGCCAGCAGGGGGTTGATCACCCGGCCGATGTCGTCAGCCACCGTATAGCCGACGATCTCGACCTGACCGGTCTCGATATCGACCTCGACTTCACAAATATGACAGCCGTTGGCGAAGGTCTTGGCGGCGGCGATGTAGTCGGCACTTTCGTCGAGATTGCGCCCGGCCTCGGCGGCGGACCGGGCAACCGCGGCGAGAGCCACGCTGCGGTCGGTGCCGGCCACGGTGTAGCGGCCCTCGGTGAATTCGATATCGCCGGTGGCGGCTTCAAGCAGTTCGCCGGCGGTTTCCATGCTGGCTTCGACGATCTTGCGGGCCGACTGCATGGCCGCCACGCCGCCGACACTGAAGGCGCTGGAGCCGCCGGTGCCCCGGCCACTGACGACCGCGTCGGAATCGCCCTGGACCAGATGGATAGCGCCCAACGGCAGGCCGAGTTCCTCGGCGATGATCTGGCCATAGGTTGTGCCGTGGCCCTGGCCGTTCTCCTGAGTGCCGATGTAGAGCGTGATAGTCGGGTCGGCGCCATCATTGCTTAGGCCGTCGAAGGCGATACGCGCGGCCTCGCGCGGCGTGCCGCCGTTGATTTTGACGTAGTTTGAAATTCCTACGCCGTAGCGCTTGCCCGACTGGCGGGCGACCTGGCGGCGGTCATCGGCGCGCTCAAGCCGGGCCATGGCCGAGGCGTCGTCGAGGTTCTTGGTGAAGTCGCCGCTGTCGTAGGTCTCGCCGGTGACCGTGGCATAGGGCATGGCCGTGACCGGCACCAGATTGCGCCGGCGTAGTTCGTCGGCGGCGATGCCCAGTTCTAGGGCCGCTTTGTCGACCAGCCGTTCGGTGATGTAAATGCCCTCGGGCCGTCCGGCGCCGCGATAGGCGTGGGTCATGACGGTGTTGGTGAAGACCACCTGGCAACGCACGTGAAAGGCCGGTAGGTCGTAGGTGCCAGAGAGGGCCGCGGCGTAACCGACGGTCGGCGAGTTGCGGGCGAAGGGCGTTACGTAGGCGCCAATATTGGCCCGGGTATGGACTTTGACCGCGAGCATCCGGCCATCACCGTCGAGGGCCATGGCGGCGTGGCTTAGATGGTCGCGGGCGGCCAGATCGCTGAGGATCGCCTCGCCCCGCTCGGCCACCCATTTGACCGGCCGGCCGCTGCGTTTCGCCGCCCACAGCACCAGGGCCTGCTCCACGGCGGCGGTGCCGCGCATGCCGAAGGCGCCGCCGACATGGGGTGTGAGAACCCGCACCGCCTGCTCATCGACACCCAGAACGTGGGCCATATGCTTGCGAATGCCGTGGACGCCCTGGGTCGGCGCATGAAGGGTGAAGCGGTTATCGTCGGGGGAAAAGACTCCCAGGGCGGTCGCCGGTTCCATGGGAAAGACTATGACCCGATTGTCGACCAGGTCGATCTCGGTCACATGGGCGGCGGCGGCGAAGGCCTGGTCGGTGGCAGTCGCGTCGCCACCCTGCCAGTCGAGGGACAAATTGCCCGGCGCCTGATCCCAGATCAGCGGTGCGCCGGGCGCGGTGGCGGCCGCAATATCGCCGACCGCGGGCAGGGGTGCATAATCCACCTCGATCTGTTCGGCGGCGTCACGGGCCTGGGCCAGGGTTGCGGCGACAATCAGCGCCACCGGCTCGCCCACATAACGCACCCGGTCGCGGGCGATCACCGGGCGGGATGGGGTGAAGGGGTCGCTGCCGTCACGGTTCTTCAGGCCATCGTCGCCGCCGGCGATGTCGGCAAGCCCATCGCCGGCGGCCTCGGCGCCGGTCAACACCGCTAGGACGCCGGACATGGCGGCGGCGGCCGTGATGTCCATAGCGGTGATATCAGCGTGGCCGTGAGGCGAGCGCAGCACCACCATGTGGCCCTGGCTATCAAGGTTCATATCGGCGGTAAAAGTTCCGGCGCCGCGCAGCAGCGCACCGTCCTCCAGTCGCCGGGGCGATTGCCCGAACCCGTCTTTAGTCATTCCGCCCAGCCGTCCGTTGCGTTACGCTCGGCCCCAGCCTACCCGGCCCATGACCAAGATGCATGAGGAATCGCGGGGTTTCGTGGAGACAATGCGCCAACTCGACCAAGCGTGGCCCGATCAGGTCCACCGCGTCCTCGCGCAAGCGGCGGTGCGCCAGATCGCCTATGTGCCCGACGCCGGCCTGACCGGGGTGATCGACGCCTGCCAGGCCGATGACGCCATGACGGCGGTGTCGTTGACCACCGAGGAGGAGGGCGTTGCCATGCTGGCCGGCGCCTGGCTCGGCGGCGCCCGGGGCGTGCTGCTCATGCAAAGTAGCGGCGTCGGCAACTGCATCAACATGCTGTCGCTGATACGGGTCTGCCGCTTTCCCCTGGTGGCCATCGTCACCATGCGCGGCGAGGAGGGCGAGACCAATCCGTGGCAGATGCCCATGGGCCGCAACACTCGGGCGGCCTTTGAAATGGCCGGCGTTGATGTTCACCGGGCCGATGCGCCCGGTGATGTGGCCAGGTTGGTCGCCGAGGCCGCCCATGCGGCCTTTTCCGACTGCGAGGCCCGGGCCGTGCTCATCGGCCAGGGTGTTGTCGGCGTCAAGCAGTTCGAGGATTAGGCCATGGCCAGTGAAGATTTTCGCCTGGGGCGCCGCGACGTGGTTGATCTGCTGTTGGCCGACCGGGGCGACATGCTGGTGGTCGCCGGCCTCGGCGCCGCCGCCTGGGATGTGGCCGCCGCCGGCGATTGCGACCTGGATTTTCCGTTGTGGGGCGCCATGGGCGGCGCCGCCATGATCGGCCTCGGGCTCGCCTTGGCCCAGCCCGAACGCCAGGTGCTGGTGATCACCGGCGATGGCGAAATGCTCATGGGCCTCGGCGCCCTGGCGACCATTGCTGTTCAATCACCGGGTAATCTGGCCATCGCCGTGCTCGACAACGAGCGCTACGGCGAGACCGGCATGCAGGCGACCCACACCGCCCACGGTGCCGATCTCGCCGCCGTGGCCCGCGCCGCCGGCTTTCCGGTGACCGCCCTGGCCCGCGACGCCGATACCCTGGACTCCGCCGTTGGCTTGCTCCGCGATGCGCCGGGGCCGGTGTTCGCGACCATTAAAATTCGTGCCGAAACCCTACCTCTGGTATTGCCGCCGCGTGACGGCGTACAACTCAAGGACCGTTTTCGCACCGCTCTGGAACAAAGGACAACCCCATGAAAGACCGACCCGTCGCCATCCTTACCGCCGCTGGCAGCGGCATCGGTGCTGGCTGCGCTCGCGAGTTGGCAGCGCGAAACTATGATCTGGTGCTCATGTCGCGGGGCGACGGCGCGCCGCAACTGGCCGAGGAACTGGGCGGCTTGGCGATCCAGGGCTCGGTGCTCGAGACCGCCGGTCTCGAACAACTAGTTGAGACCGCTATGAGCGCTTATGGCCGCATCGACGGGGTGGTCAACTGCACCGGCCATGCGCCCCATTCGTCGTCGGCCATCGGCCGCGGGTACGATCCCGATGGTGAGACCCATCTGCTCGACATTCCCGACGACGACTGGCACATGATCCTGGATCTCTATTTCCTCAACGTGGTGCGCATGGCTCGTCTGGTGACCGTGCCCATGGCCGCGCAAGGCGGCGGTTCCATCGTCAACATTTCGGCCTTCTCGGCGATCGAGCCCCACGGTGCGTATCCGACATCGGCCATTCGCGGCGCCCTGACCGGCTTCACCAAGTTGTTTGCCGACCGCTACGGCGCCGACAACATCCGCATGAACGACGTGCTGCCGGGCTTTCTCGACAACTACACCTGGCCGGATTCACTGATCGGCAGCGTCCCCATGGCGCGCTCCGGCGGCGTCGCCGAGGTCGCCGCCACGGTGGCCTTCCTGCTCTCCGCCGATGCCGGCTACGTCACCGGCCAGAGCATCGTCGTCGACGGCGGCTTGAACCGCTCGATCTAGAGCGTTATGGGAACGACCATGCGACTGCCTGTTTTCGACAATGACGCCGACACCGATGTGGTGGTTGAAGCGTTACGTCGAACCGGCGCCGCCGTGGTCAGAAACATGCTCGATACCGCCGCCGTTGACGTCTGCGCCGCTGAGTTGCGGGCGGAGTTCGATGCCCGCGGCAAACACCAGAAGGATGACTTCAGCGGCTATCGCACCCTGCGATGTTCCAGTGTGCTGGGCTATGCTCCGTCTACGGCGTAGATGATCGGTCATGCCCGGGTGTTGGCGGTGGCCGACGCGATCCTCAAGCCGCACTGCCTGACCTACCGCATCGGCAGCACCACCGGGATCGAGATCCTGCCGGGCGAGGACGACCAGGTTCTGCATACAGACGATTCCATGTATCCCCTGCGCATACCGGAACTGGAGTTCCAGATCGGCGTCATGTGGGCGCTCAACGACTTTACCGAAGACAACGGCGGCACCCGCGTGGTGCTGGGCAGCCATGGTGTATCGATGGACGACGACGAGACACTCGATGAGCCTGTCCAGGCCGCTATGCCCAAGGGCTCGGCGCTATTCTACATGGGGTCCCTGTGGCACGGCGGCGGCGCCAACCGCTCAAGCGGTCCGCGCATGGGTCTGATCAACACCTATTCCCTGGGGTGGCTGCGCCAGGAGGTCAACCAGTACCTCGCCGTGCCGCCGGAAATCGCGGCTCAGTACGGCGAGACCATTCGCTGTCTCCTGGGCTATACCAAACATGGCCATCACCTGGGCCACGGGCACGCGCCCGGCGGCGCTCGTGTCGTCCAAAGGTCCGGTCAAGACCATGACACCGGCCTCGACCTCTGGGTCTGGGACGACTAATGGTCGCTGGTGCCGCCATTTGTTCGAGGCCTCTTACATGCAACCTGTCCACTGGATACTCATTGTCGCGCTCGTCATTGGGGTTTGGATCAATACTGTAGCCAGTGGCCAGACCCCGGGTGCCACCGAGAAATACGCGACTGCGGTTGCACCTGAAATTCTTGGCCAGTTCGATCCGCGTGTCGTTGCCGGGGTAACCCCAATAATCGTCACGATCAGCCGCCCTATGATTGGTTTGCTGAATGACGACCCTGATCTTTAAGGCGACGCCTACCGGTTTGATATTCCAATGAGAGATATTTCGTCCGCGCAGCGAGGCGTCATCGCCGCGTGGATCGCCCGCGGGAACGATGTCTTATTGTGGGGATACAGGGATTGCCTGGCATTTGACGGGTTGCTCGATGACGTTCGGGTCGGAACGTTCAAACTACCGGGCTTCGTCTGGTCGAACCATGCGGTCAATGCGGCTGTGGACCCCTTCAAATTTGGTAGTGGTGGTCTTGGATTTTATGTGTCGCCGTCCGCCGATATTATTTACGGGAAGGAAGCCGCCGGCGGCGAATACGACATAGCTTTTGCCGGGCGCGTTGTTGTCGGTGATGGGAACGTTGTTTTCGCCTGCCTGAATACCGAAGGCTCATCATTGGCGAACAACGATTACCGCCGATGGTTTCTGAATTTTTGCCAGTGGGTTATGGGATTGCCGGTTCCTGGCGCCGCCTCACCAAACCCACCTTGAGGATCTAGCGGGGCGCTACGCAGGCTTGGTGGCGCGCATCTGGGCGAGGCAGATTTCACCGCGTTGGGCGAGCAGTTCGATCTGTTGCCAGTTTGACAGCCAGTCGTTCGCCACGGACTCGTCAAAGGCGTCGATGAGTTGCTCTCGGGTCGCGCCGGATTCCATCTGCTCCACATCGCCCCGCAGGATTTCAAGGAACCGTTGTTGATAGTCCTTGACGACGATGTCGGTGAACCCGGCGTGCTCGAGAAAGCCTCTGGTTTTATCCGCCGAGGCCCAGTGGAAGGTCAGGCCGCCACCGGTCATGAACGACACCATCTCGGGCGACAGCGTATCGTCGCCGCCGCCCAGCCAATCGTTGGCCGCCAGCGTCCCGCCGGGCTTCAGGATCCGGTAGATGTCGTCATAGAGCGACTGCTTGGTGGGGATCTGGAGAAACACGCCGACACTGAACACCACATCGAAGCTGGCGTCGGCGAAGGGAAACGGCCCGGGTTCAACCACCTGGTAGGTGATGCGATCGGCTACGCCGCGCCTGGTGGCCAGCTCTTGGGCCAGGGCCGACTGCTCGGCCTGAATATCGATGGAGATGACCCTTCCGGGGTTGTGGTTCGCCGCCAGGGCTACCGAGGGCCCGCCGAGACCGGAACCGATGTCGAGAACGGTCTTCCCCGATAAATCCATCCCCTGGACCACGGCGGCCACCTCATCCTCGCCGCCCTGGGACATCCAGCCTTCGCCCCAAATGATCTCGTGGCAGGCGAAATGCTCCGCGCTGTACTCGCCGCTGGTCTCCGCCATCTTCTCGCCCATATCACTTTGATTGACCCGAAGGCCCATCTAATAATGCATCGAAGCGGAAATGTCTGGCCCGCACTGGCGGGTAGAGCAAATTGGCTCAGATCGACGTCGCGACTTTCAATCCTTCCAGCACCGCTTCCTCCGCCGTCCGTGGTGCGAAGGCGTCACCGATCACGTGTAGATCCGCGCCAAGATCGCCGAGTTCGGCCAACAGGCTGTCATCAGAGCGGTGGCTCAACGCCAACACCAGGGTCTCCACACCCTCCATGAGGATCGCTTCCCCGGTCATGGTCTGCTGGAAAAAGGCGGTGTCCTCGTCGACGCCAAACAATCGGGCATTGGGCGTGATCTCAACGGTCAGGCGCGCCAGCTCGCCAACGATCTGGTCGCGGACGGACGCCGGTATGCTGATGCCGGGGGCGTTGCATGAGGTCACCAACCGTACGTGCCGGCCTTCCTGGGCAAGCATCTGGGCGATGCCGACCCCGATCCAGTCGCCGCGCCAGTCGGCAACGACCACCTCGCCGCCGCAGTTAACGTCATTCGATAGCACCTGCCAGGCGGATACGACGTGCTTGTTCTCGGCACCTTCGAATTGCGGCATGTGGGGCGTAGCGCCGGTGGCGACGATAATCGCATCCGGCTGCTCCTGTTCGGTAAGGGAGCGGGTGACCGCAGTGTTCAGTCGTATCTCGACACCAGCCAGTTCGAGCTCGCGAGACAGGTTGGTGACGATGCCGCCGAACTCGGCGCGCCCGGGCAAAAGTTGGGCAAGCAGAGCCTGGCCACCGAGGCGGGCGGTAGTTTCACATAGAACAACCTGATGACCGCGCTCGGCCGCGACGGCGGCAGCTTTCATGCCGCCGGGCCCACCACCGGCGATCAAGACCTTGCGCGGCATGGCCGCCGGCTGGCGGCTTCCATAGGACAGCTCGCGGCCAGTCTCGGGCCGTTGGATACAGGAGATCGGGGCCCCGAAGTAGAGATGCCCGACACAGGCCTGATTGCAGGCGATACAGGCGCGGACGTCGTCCGCCCGCCCAGCAGTCAGCTTGTTGGCCAATTCAGGATCGCAGATTTGCGCCCGTGTCATGCCGATCATGTCGGCCGCCCCGTCGGCGATTGCCTGTTCCGCCTGGTGCGGCTGATTAAACCGCCCGGCGAGCAGCACCGGCAGCGTTACCGAAGGCTTCACGTCGCCGGCCTCGGTGGTCATGAATCCGGCTTCCTTGGTCATCGGCGGGATGACGAAATCGTTGGCGTGACTGGTTCCCGACGATCCCACGGTGACGTTGAGGTAGTCGATAAGGCCCGCCTCCTGGAGCGCGACGATGGCGGCCATGGCTTCATGGCGATTCATGCCTTTTTCGGTCTTCTCACCGAGGGAGATGCGCATTCCCAGAATCTTGTCAGCGGGGATCGCGGCGCGCACCGCACGGGCGATCTCCATGACGAAGCGCTGGCGGTTTTCATCGCTGCCGCCCCAGCAATCTTCCCGGCGGTTGAGATTCGCGGAAAGAAACTGCGCCGGCAGATAACCGTGGCTGGCGACGATCTCGACGCCGTCATAGCCAGCCTCCACCAGGTTCGCGGCGGTCGTCGCATAGCCGGTGATGACAGAGCGAATCATGGCGTCGCTCATGGCCCGTGACGTAACCAAATAACGTTCGTGGTCATTCGCCGACGGCGCCCAGCAGACCGGCCGCGAACCATCCGGCCAAATGCCCATCATCTCGCCGCCGGGATGGTAGAGCTGGCCGAAGACAATCGTTCCGTGGTGATGAATCGCATCGGCGACCAGGCGAAACCCGGGAATGCAATCCCGGGTATAGCCGACCGGCATAGCGGTGTTGAAGAACGCGCTCTCATGAACCGATGTCGCCTCAGTGACGATCAATCCGGCGCCGCCCCTGGCGCGTGCTTCGTGGTAAGCGGCCAGCGCTTCGTCCGGGATACCGCCGGTCACCAGCAGGGTTTCATGGCCCGTTGAGAAAATTCGATTTCTAATCTCCAAGCCCTTGATCTGAAATGGCGACAGCAGGTTGGAAAAGTTACTCATGACGATGTTCCTTGGGAGAGTAAACCGGAAGGTGCGTCGTCCGATCAGTGCCCCACCGCCTCCAGAACCTTACGAAAGCGCTCGATGGTTTCGAGGGTGTTGGGGACCAGGTAGACTTGAATGTGGCTTATGCCTTCGTCGGCGAAGGCCTGGAGCCCGGCGGCGATCTCTTCCGGAGAGCCGGTCAAGGGGATCGCCGTATCCGGGTCCATGCTCGCCGGGACTTCGTGACGGCCCGACTGATCGACGATAATAGACACAGTGCGCTCGATCGCGGCCGGGTCCACATCGACCTCCCTGCACGCCGCGTCGATATTGTCCCTGAGCTCCGGTACCTTGTCGGCGCTACTTTGGCCCGGGCACAGCCAGGCATTCCAGCTTTGCACGTGGGGTAGCGAAATACGCAGCATGCGTTTGCCCTGGGATCCGATCATCAGGGGCGGCCCCTCGGCTCGCGGTCCGCGCGGCGACAGCTCACAATCGCGGGCCGAATAGAATTCGCCGTCGAAGTCGATCGCCCCTTCGTGCAACAGGGTTCGAATGATGGTGAAGGCTTCCTCGAAACGCGACACCCGCTTGTCGAACGGCAAGCCGAACGCGGTGTATTCGGGTTCATTCCAGCCGGCGCCCAGCCCCAGGATGACACGGCCGCCCGAGATCTCTTCAATGGCGTCGATCTGTTTGGCGAACACGGCCGGATTGCGAAACGACGTCGGGGTCACCAGGGAGCCCAGCTCGACGCGCTCGGTTATGGCGGCGAGACCGGTGAGCATGGTCCAGCACTCCCAGACCCCCTGCTGCTTGACGACGGTGGCCCGACCCTCGCGATAAATCAGGTGATCCACGTACCAGACGGAATCCAGCCCAATCTGTTCCGCCATATGGGCCATTGTCTGGTAGTCGCGCCAGCGGGCGGTGTCTCCCGCCATATCGTTTTCGCCCTCGGGGAGAATGATGCCGATCTTGCATCGGCCGCTTGGGCTCGCATTCATGACGTCCTCCAACCGTGACTGTGGGGCGATTTGAACGCAAGCGTATCTTCGGGTCAAACAATTGGTGGCGTGGCGGCCTAGTCCATTCCAACCAGCTGGTCCATCGACAGGTTGTCGCCGGCCTCGCCCATAAGACGCCGGCTTGCGTCTACCAGCTGGACTCCGTTGTCGGTCAGGGCTTGCGCTGGATACAGCATGCGACCGTCAGCCTTGACCACGCGACCACCGATCAGCACCGTGTCCACGTTGGACTGATTAGCATGAACAACGATCGCCTGCACCGGATCGAAGGCAGGCAGCATGTTGAGGTCGGTGGCCCGCAGCAGGACGATGTCCGCCTGCTTGCCGGGGGTCAGGGAACCGGTTACATGATCGAGATTCATGGCGCGTGCGTTGTTGATGGTCGCCCACTCTAGAACATCCATCCATCGTGACAGGGGTTTGCCCGACACCGACGTGCTGTCAATATCCGGTCGACTCAGCTTGTCGCTGTTGGCCGGTTGTCTCTCGCCACGGGCGGTGACGGCCGCGGCATCGACCGCGTCAAACGCCCGCTGCAACTGGATCGAGGCGCGCATGACTTCGAACATGCTGCCCGTGATCTCGATCTCCGTGTCGATGGCGATGGAGGGGTAGCCACCGGCGACGATCACCTTGCTGATTAGCGGCGGCCGGGGCAGGCCGGCCTCGATGGACGAGGTGGCGGTGAAGGAGCAGCCGTGATCGACCAGCAGCCTGACCTCGTCGTCTTCGAAATAATTGGCGTGGACCGCATTGTGCTTGGCATCCAGCAGGCCCTCTTCAACCAGTGTGAAGTAGCCGTTGGGCGTCAGCCGCTTGGGGCCGCCCCACACGTGGGCACTGGTCAGCAGGTCGTATTCACGGGCCAGCAGAAAATCATGGCGGTTGACCTCCAGGGGGGAGTAGTCGGGCCCGAGAATACACATGGCGAGGGACAGCAGGCCGTCGTCCGACGCGAACCGCCCCTTGCGCAGGCGTTCGATTTCGTGGGCCGGATGGGGGATCGTCGAAAAATGCGGCTCGCCAGGCTTCGGGCTCGGCTTCGGCGTGCCGTGACCGAACACCGCCCGCACCCCGGACTCCTCAAGGGCGGCGATGGCCATGTCCGTGTGGTCGGGACTATGGGTGTTGTGCAGCCAGTCGAACACCGTGGTGCAGCCGCCGTCGATCTGATTGAGGCAGCCCATGAGCGTCGATATGTAAATGTCGTCGGGGGTGAACTGTTCGGCCAGCTCACCGAGAAAATACTCGAAGTATTCGTGATTGATCCAATCGGCGCCAATGCCGCGAAACACGGTTTCCCAGGTATGGATATGAGCATTGATCAACCCCGGCATGACGATCATGCCCGTGGCGTCGATCCGCCGTGCATCGGCGGCGTCGAGATGATGACCAATCGCGGCGATCCTGCCGTCCTCGATCAGCAGATCGCCGCCATCGAGGATGCCCAGGTCCGGATCAACGGTGACGATCACACCGTTCGTGATCAGTGTTCTTTCCATGGCGCTTCCACTCCCTGAAACGTACGTCGGTGAGCGTAGCGCTTATCGGCGGTCAATGTTATTCAGGATAGCCGGCGCAACTCGCCGTTCCCGACCACCATTCGCCACAGCATGAAGGCGGCCATAGCCGATGCCAGGTGTTTGAGGCTGTGGCCGCTGACCGTGTGGCCCAGCAGGGTGAAGACTTCACCGTCGAAGTGTTCCAGGCCCTTGGCGGCAGCGTACCAGAAAATCACCCAGATGAGATAGCCGCCACCGGTATAGTGCGCCTTGGGAAACAGCCAGCAGATCACCGGCAGGGCGAGCATGGGGTAGAACTGCACCAGGGCGTAGAAGCGCAGATCGCCCCGGCCCAGGCTCTCGGTCCAGTCCCAGTAGAGCAGGCTGGCGAAGCCGGCGGCGACCAGTAGGGGTAGCAGCCAGCGGCAGCCCTTGGAAATGCCGGCGACGCGGTCGGCGAGGATGGCGTAGAACAGCGCCATGAAGGCGATGGTCATGGGTAGCCGGTCCCAGAACAGGGGGGCGTTGTCGGGCGCCAAGTGATAGTAGGACGAGCCCAGGCAGACCAGGCCGACGCCCATGAAGAATGTCTGATAGGGCCAAGCCACCCGTGGGCTGTCGAACAGATTGTGGCGGCGGGGCCCGAACACCGACCACACGCCCACGATCCCAACCACGGCGAAGCCCAGGTTCGACATGACATCGCCGAAATTCGCAATGCCGAGAAGCGGCCGGCTATCGGCGAACAGGTGATAGGCCGGGTCCTGGGGGATGGGCGCCACGAACAGTACCGCCACCACGGAGACAACGAACATGGCCCCAAGGATGGCGACCCGCTGCTTGTAACTCATCCGGTTCATGGTCCTACCCCTCGACGATTGATTTGACGCCGACGTAGTCCACCTTGCCGGTTCCCAGTAGGGGGACCGCATGGACGGTACGAATATCTTTCGGCACCATCAGCTCGGTAATGCCCTGGCGTTGCGCATAGGCCAGCAGGTCCTGGCGGTCGGCCTCGGGCCGGTCGGTCACCAGTACCAGTTGTTCGCCCTCGCGGGCATCGGTAATGCTTACGACCGCGTGGCTATGGTCGGGCCAGGTCTCGGCGGCATAGCTCTCGACGGCCGTCAGGCTGACCATTTCGCCGGCGATCTTGGCAAACCGCTTGGCCCGGCCCTGGATGGTGATGAAGCCCTGGGCATCGACGGTAACGATATCGCCGGTGTCATAGCGCTGACCTTCCGTGCGCTCCAACACACCGGGCGCCTCGGCCCGCAGGTAGCCGAGCATGACGTTGGGGCCGGTGACGATCAGCCGGCCGCCTTGGTCGATGCCGGGCACCGGCTCGAGCTCATAGGTCATGCCGGGCATGAAGCGGCCCACGGACCCGGCCTGGCAATGCATGGGCGTATTCGCGGCGATCACCGGCGATGTCTCGGTGGCGCCGTAGCCCTCCATGATGCGCAGGCCGAACCTGTCGGCCCAGATGCGGCTGGTTTCCGGCTTGACCTTCTCGGCCCCGGCAAAGACGTAGCGCAGGGAATAGAAGTTGTAAGGGTGGGCCACCCGGGCGTAGCCGGTAAGGAAGGTATCGGTGCCGAACAGCACCGTGGCGTCGGTGTCGTAGACCAGGGGTGGCACGATGCGGTAATGCAGCGGCGACGGATAAAGGAACGTCTTGATGCCCGACAGCATGGGCAGCAGGGTGCCGCCCGTGAGCCCGAAGGAATGAAAGATCGGCAGGGTGTTGAAGACGATGTCGGTCGGGCTGACATCGATGCGCGACGCCAGCTGGTCGTGATTGGCCAACAGGTTGCCGTGGCTCAGCACCACGCCCTTCGGCGTGCCTTCGGAGCCCGACGTGAACAACACCACCGCCGGGTCGTCCGGCGAAATGCCGAGCCCCTTATGAATGCCGCGCGCAAAGGGCCGTGACAGCGAGCCGACCAGCTTGGCCATAGGACCAATGGATTGCTTGACGTCCTCGAGATAGACCACGTCGGTCTCTTGGCGGAGCGCCGCGATGGTCTCCGCCATATCGGCCATCTCGATGAAGCGTCGCGACGTAAGAACGGTCTTGATCTCGGCCGCCGAAATCGCCGCCAGCATGTTCTTGGCGCCGGTGGAGAAGTTCAGCATGGCGGGCACCCGGCCGAAGGCTTGGAGACCGAAAAACGTCGCCACGGCGGCCACCGAGTTGGGCAGCATCAACCCGACGTATTCGCCCTTCTTCGTCGGTTTCGCCAGCTTGCGGCCGAGCATCAGTGCGCCAAGCACCAGGCGGCCATAGCTCAGAGGTTTGCGCTCGATGTCCTCGGCCACCGGTTGGGCGCGGCCGTGAATATCCTGGGCGTCGAGCACCGCGTCGAACAACGTCGTGCGATGACGGCTGGTCTGGAAGATCATCTCGCTCATGACGTCGTAGAGCTTGGTGCCCGCAATTCGGCGGCGTTCCCGGCCAACGATGTGGTCGGGTATGGCGAAGCACCGGGGCTCCAGGATGGTCACGGTGATCTTGGGGAACCAGCGCAGGCGAACCTTGCCCTTGAGGCGCGAGAATGGCGTGTACTGGGCGCCGTTGACGCGCACGGGAACCAGCATGGCGTCGGCCTTGTCGGCGATCATGCCGGGGCCTTCGTAGACCTTCATGAGAGCCCCGGTAACGGTGATGCGGCCCTCGGGAAAGATTACGCATTGGCGATCCTCGCGCACCGCCTTGATCAGGGACTTGGTCGCCATGGGGTTGGTCGGGTCCATGGGAAAGGCGTCAACCAGGGCTAGGAACGGCTTCATCCACCAGGCCTCGGCGGTGTGGGTGTTGATCGCGAACATGGGTTTAACAGGCAGGTAGACCGCCAGCAGTACCGCATCGAGGAAGGATACATGGTTGACCACGATGACCGCGCGCTTGCCCGCCTTGGCGATGTGTTCGAGCCCATCGACTTCGACCCGGTAGCACAGCCTCAGTATGACCTTCAGCATGGCCTTGATAATGGCGTCGGGCAGAAGCCCGCAGATGTAGATGGCGGCGATGCCGTTGCCCGCGGCGAGAGCGAAGAAGACCTCGGGCACGGAAAAGCCCGCCCCCAGCATGGCGGTTGCCGCCAGCGCGCCCATCACCATGAACAGGGCGTTGATGATGTTGTTGGCGGCGATGACCCGCGAGCGGTGTCTCTCATCGCTACGAGTTTGCAAAATGGTGTAGAGCGGCACGATGAACAGGCCACCGCATACGGCGATGGCGATTAGATCGAAGACGATGCGCCAGTTGGCTGGCTCTTGGAGAAAAGTCCAGGCGTTGATCAGGTCCGGCGAAGCCGCTACCTGGCCAATGCTTGCCAAGTACAGATCGGCGATAAAGACGCTCATGCCGACGGCGCTGAACGGCACATATTTGGCGGAGATGGCTCCCTTCAGTAAGTTGTTGCACAGCAGAGATCCGAGGGCGATGCCGACCGAGAACAGGGTCAGGAAAAGGGTGACGACGGTCTCGTCGCCGCCGATGACGTCCTTGGAAAACGCCGGGAACTGGGCGAGGAATGTGGCGCCCACCAGCCAGAACCAGGATATGCCCTGGATCGACAGGAAGATGTCGCGCTTCTCACAGGCATGGCGCACGATCTTCCAGGTTTCGCCGACAAAATTTGGGTTCAGCTTGAGGTCCGGCGCCGGCGCCGGCGCGACCGGGATTCCGAAGCTTGCCGCCAGACCGGCGCAGGCCAGGCCGATGATGCCCGCGGAAATAATCGTCGAACCGTGTTCACCGAGGATCAAAAGCCCGCCGGCGATGGTGCCGAGCAAGATGGCGAGAAAGGTTCCAGCCTCGATCAGCGCGTTGCCGCCAATCAGTTCTCCCTTGGCCAGATGGTCCGGCAGGATGCTGTATTTGAGCGGCCCGAAAAACGATGATTGAACCCCCATGAAGAACAGCACGACCATCATCAGGTAGACGTCGCCATACCAGGAGCTGACGACGCCCAGACCCATGATCGCGACCTCGGCGGTCTTGATCCAACGGATCATCTTCGACTTTTCGAACTTGTCCGCCAGTTGTCCGGCGGTGGCCGAGAACAGGAAGAAGGGCAGGATGAAGATTCCGCCGGCGATGGTCACCAGGATCTGGCCGTTGAGGCCGGCGGCCTCGGCGATGCGGTATATGATCAGCACCACCAAGGCGTTCTTGAACAGGTTGTCGTTCAGGGCGCCAAGGGCCTGGGTCACGAACAGCGGCAGGAAGCGCCGGGTCGCCAACAGATGAATCTGGTTCTCGCTCATTGGTTTGTGTCTCTGTCCCGTCTGAGGAAAATACAATTATCACGGATGTCTCATATTCATGAATTCCGTTCGCGAGTGGTTGTGTCGCACATAGAATAAATGAACGTCGTTTAATATATATTCCGGTCTCGACCAGATTTCAATACATTTTTTGTACAGCGTTCAATAAACTCTTCGATCCAGAGATATAGATGAACTGCGGATCAGCCATTCGAGCAACGAGTTTCATGACGCAACACACGGCGCAACATACGATAGCCGTGCGCCGCTCCCGTCGAAATCCTTGAGCCTGGGAAACAGGCGCTCTATTAGGATAGGCAGCATCTATCCAGCCAGGGGAGGGAAGAATGGGCCGTGGAATGATCGTGGCGCCGCAGCCGGAGGCGGTGGAAGCCGGCGCCGTGGTGCTCAAGAACGGGAGTAACTGCGTTGACGCAGCCATTGCCTGCGCATTGGTGCAAGGCGTTGTCGACCCCCTCATGTGCGGCATCACCGGCTTCGGCAGCATTCAGATGTACCTGCCGTCGAAGGGGGTTCACACCTGTATCGATTTTCACGGCAAGGTGCCGGCGGCGGCCACCGCCCATATGTGGGAACATCTCATCGAAGGCGAGGCGCGGGACGGCTTCGGCTTCATCCTCAAGGGTTTCGTCAACGATGTCGGCTACCAGTCGATCACCGTGCCCGGCAGCCTTAAGGCCTATTTTGAGGCCCAGACCAGCCATGGCACCATGGACTGGGCCGACGTGGTGGCGCCGGCCATCGCCCAGGCCGAGGTCGGCTACCTGGTGCGGCCTCATGTCACCGAGTTCTGGTCCGATCCCGGCTCCATGGGCCGCGCGCCCAGTTCCCTCCGGGTCAGCCAGAACCCGCACGCGCGCAAGCTCTACTGCGATGGCGACGGCGTACCGCTCCGGGCCGGTGAGTTCGTCAGGAACCCGGATCTGGCAAACTCTCTGCGGCGCATTGCCGAAGGCGGCGCCGACGTCTTCTACACCGGTGATATGGCCGACGAGATCGACGCCGACATGAAGGCCAATGGCGGATTGTTGTCGAAGCAGGATCTGGCCGATCACGAGACCGTCCATACGGACCCTCTGTGGGGCGAGTATCGCGGCCTCAAGGTTGCCACTAACCACCCGCCCGGCGGCGGCATCATGCTGCTCGAAATGCTCAACACCCTGGAGAATTTCGACCTTGCCGCCTCGGGCCACAACAGCCCGGAATACATTCGCGTGGTCTGCGAGGCCATGAAGCGGGCGACCGCCGACAAGGACGCCCATGTGGGCGATCCCGCTTATGTAGACATTCCCGTCGACCGTCTTACGGCCAAGGATTACGCCGCCCAGATGGCCGCCGATATCCGCGACGGCCAGGTCGCCCATGTAACCCGCCTGGGTTCCGGTGGTCAGGCGAAATCGCCCCACACCACCCATATCTCGGTGGTCGACGGCGACGGCGGCGCAGTGTCCATGACCCATTCGTTGGGGATGCCGTCGGGCATGATCACCGAGGGTCTGGGCTTCATGTACAACGGCTGCATGGGGGTGTTCGACCCCCGGCCCGGTCGCACCGGCTCGATCGTTCCCGGCAAGGCCCGGTTTAGCTCGATCTGCCCGGCAATCCTGTTCAAGGATGACAAGCCCTACATTGTCATCGGCGCGCCCGGCGGCACGCAAATCGCCATGGGGGTGCTGCAGGCCATCCTCAACGTGGTCGACTTCCAAATGCCCATGGACCGCGCCGTCGCGGTGCCCCGGTTCTCCGCGACCAGCGACGCCATCGATGTCTCCAACCGAATTCCCAACTATGTCACCGCCGACCTCGAAGCCCAGGGCTATGAGGTTATCCGCAGCTATCTAAGCTATGAAATCGCCGCCGTCCACGGCATTACCATCCATGACGATGGCAGCCTCGAAGGTGGCGCCGACCCGGGCCACGACGGCATGGCGTTGGAGGTCTAGCGGGCGAGTACCGCGGCGAGGTGGCGGAAGCGATCGGCGGCATCGTCCGGATGCAACGGCTCGGCCAGCGTCGGGTCGATGGCACCCATGGCCTGGATGGCGGCGCCGGTGTAGCTGATGGTGCCGTCGTCGGCGATGGCCTCGACGCCGTCCCGGGCCATCATCCGGGTGTGAAAGGCGATGGCCTCGTCGAGATCGACCCGGCCATCGGCAATACGCACCGGGTAGCCGCCGGGCAGACCGGGGATGCCCGGGCAACTGGTGCGCAGCGGCGCCGCGCCGGGCAGCAGGGCGCGCAGGACCGGCAGGGCGGCGCAGGTGGTGATTTCGTTGGCCGTCCAGTCGGTGCGGAGCGGCACGCCGCTGTAGACCAGTTCGTCATCGCGCACCCCGTCCTCGCCCACATAGACCCGGATGCGGTCCGTCGGATCATCGGGAATTTGCGACTGCAACATGCCGTAGACTTGGCAGTGGTGGCCGACCACGCGGATCAGGGGCATGGCCGCCGGGTCCTCGCCGGCGGCGATCATGCGCCGGCGCAGGCCGTCGCGGGACCGGGCGACCATTATGTTGGCGTTGCCCAGGCCACGGTCGGCGCCAGACCGAGCTTGTGGAGCAGCAGATTGGTCACGTCGGGGAACGAGATGTTGGCGACCGGGCCTTCGAAGCCGACCGCACGGATCGCTTCCATGACCGTCTTGAGCACCGGAATCTGCGCCGAAATCTGTAATTCCAGGCCGGCGCCGACGATGGTCCGGGCGTTGGCGTCGTTGCGGCTGAACAGGGTGAAGGGGCTGATCAGGGTGCCTGACTGGATGATCAGATCCGGCTTGGCGTCGCGGATCAGTTTTTCCACATCGCCCTGGCGGGCGGCGTCGAGCTCGTGAAACTCGGCCAGCAGGTTGTAGCCCGACGATATCATGCCGGCGATGAACGGGCCTTCGCCGTGGCACATGCCGGCCAGCACCAGCCGGTCGACCTCGCCGGCGCCGCCGAGCAGCCGGGCGAAACGCCCGCCCACATCGCCGACGCCAATAATCAGAACCGTCGCGCCCATGATTTGCCTCCTGCAAAGTTTGGTGGACTGTAGCCTAGTGGATAGAATTAAACATATGGCATCCACTAGTGTGAAGGGTGCCAAAAGGCCCGGGGGGCCGCTATGATCGCCGCCGGATTCTTGTGATACGGAGAAGGCTCATGCGCGCGGTTTGGTACGAGGCGACTGGTGTGGCGGACGATGTGCTGCAATGTGGCGATATGGCGAGCCCGAAGCCCGGCCCCGGCGAGGTCCGGGTGCGGCTGGCAACCTCCGGAGTCAATCCGGTCGACACCAAGCGCCGCCTCGGCGGCCGCGGTCCCATGGATGCGCCCCGGGTGGTACCCCATTTCGACGGCGCCGGGCTGATCGACGCTGTCGGTGACGGCGTTGACGGCGTTGACGGCGGCCGCGTGGGCCAGCGGGTTTGGGTCTATGACGCCCAATGGCAACGCCCTGGCGGCACCGCAGCTGAGTTCACCACCGTGCCGGCGGTTTGCGCGGTGCCTCTGCCGGACGGTACCAGCTTCGCCGAGGGCGCCTGTCTCGGCATTCCTGCGTTGACTGCCTATGGCTGCCTGTTTGGCGACGGCTCGGTGGCGGGCAAGACCGTGCTGGTGACCGGCGCCGCCGGGGCGGTCGGACGCTATGCGGTGCAGTTCGCCAAGCTCGACGGTGCCACGGTTGTGGCCACGGTCAGCGGCGACGAAAAGGCGATCCTGGCCAAGGCCGCCGGCGCCGATCATGTGATCAACTACAAGACCGAAGACGTTGCCGCGCGAATTGGCACCAGTACCGGCGGCGGCGTCGACCGTATCGTCGAGGTCGAGTTCGGCGGCAACCTGCCGACCAGCCTCAAGGCGCTCAACGTCGGCGGGACCATCGCGGCCTACGCCTCCGACGCGGTCAGGGAGCCGGTGGTGCCGTTCTATCCCCTGGCCTACAAGCAGATCAGTCTGTGTCAGGTGCTGGTCTTCCTGCTTTCCGGCACCGCCAAGGCCCAGGCGGTAGACGATATCAGCCGCTGGATGGCGGCGGGCCAACTGAGCCACCACATCGGCCCGCGCTTTGCCCTGGAAGACGCCGTCGCCGCCCACCAGGCGGTCGAGGGTCACGCGGTCGGCAAGGTATTGCTCGACATCGCCACGCTCGATTAGGGCCCGGCGACCGGTAGGATGACGAAGGGTCCGTCGGCGGCGAGCGTCGCCCTTGGCGGTCTCATCGCCCTGGCGGTGGCCATGGGCATCGGCCGTTTCGTCTATACGCCGATCCTGCCCTTCATGGCCGAGGCCCTTGGCCTGACGGCGGCCGAGGGCGGCGTCATCGCGTCGGCCAATCTCCTTGGCTATCTGATCGGCGCCCTTGGCGCGGCGATCACCGGTCTTCCGGGCGGGCGGCGCGGCTGGTTCCTCGCCGCCCTGGCCATCAGCGCTGTGACTACCGGGGCCATGGGGGCAACGTCATCCATGACGATGTTCCTGGCCTTGCGCGTCATCGGCGGCGCGGCCAGCGCCTTTGTCATGGTGTTCGGCTCGGCGATCGTTCTCGACAGTCTGGCGGCGGCGGGCCGGCCGGGCCTCTCCGCCGTGCATTTCGCCGGCGTCGGTATCGGCATCGCCGTATCCGCCCTGGTGGTCTCGGGGCTCGCCGCGGCGGACTTCGGCTGGCGCGCCCACTGGTTGTTGAGCGGCGGCATATCGCTGCTCGCCTTGGCCGCGGTGGTCTGGCTGATCCCCGGCGGGGGGAGCTATGAACGGCCGACCGCAGCGGCGCCCGGCGGTGCCATCGATCGCCGGCTGGTTGCTCTGACCATCGCTTATGGCCTGTTCGGATTCGGCTACATGATCACGGCAACCTTCATCTCGACCATGGTGCGGTTATCTCCCGACATCCATTCACTGGAGCCGGTCATCTGGCTCGTCGTCGGATTGGCGTCGATCCCCTCGGTGGCGCTGTGGGCCTGGGTCGGGCGGCGCTGGGGCAACAACCGCAGCTTCGCGGTGGCCTGCCTGGTCGAGGGCGTCGCCATCGTGTTGAGCGCCTTCGCCACCAGCGCTGTCTCGATTGTGGTATCCGTGATGCTGTTCGGCGGCACGATCACAGGCATCGTCGCCCTGGGGCTGATCCACGGGCGCAGCCTCTCGGCGGGCGATCCCCGTCGTACCATTGCGTTGATGACGGCGGTGTTCGGTCTGGGCCAGGTGATCGGCCCAACTTTTGCCGGGGTCGTCTTCGATTCCACCGGCAGCTTCACGGCGCCGTCGCTGGCGGCGGCAGCAGCCTTGTTCATGGCCGCCGGTCTGGTCGGGCTACGCTTCAGCCCTCGTTCTCTCTGAGCCAGTCGATGTAGTGGTGCATGGCCTCGCGTAAGGGGCGGGGGCGCCAGCCGAATTCGTTGGTCATGCGGCTGATGTCGTAGGCGCCGAAGCGGCCCGTGCGGCGGCGCACGTCGGCCAGCACCTGGGCCTTGTCGTCGGGCGCGGTCTCCCAGCGGGTGCCGGGCACCGCCTCGGTGGTGTAGGCAAGCAGGTCGCCGAGGGTCTCCAAGGCGCCGAAAGCGATGTTGTAGACGTCGTGGTTCAGTTTGTCCGCGCGTAGCATGCGGGCCAGGCCGTCGGCCACGTCAACCGCGTGAATCCAGTCGCCCAGGCCGCCGGCATCGTTGACGGTGATGGTCTCGCCGGCCAGGGCCATATGGGCGATGACGTTGGGGGCGCAGCGCACGGCCCGCGCCGGGGTCACCCGGTCCATGGGTCCGAACACACCGGAGAACCGCACCGACACCGCATCCAGGCCCATGACCGCGGCGTGGCGTTGGGTCATCAGCTCGGCCGCCTGCTTGCTGATGGCATAGAAGCCGTCGGGATTGACGTAGCCTTCTTCGGGCACCGGGCTGCCGTCACTCGGCCCGTCGCCGTAGACCGAGCCGGACGAGACGTAGATGAATCGTTTGATCGTGCCCCGGCTCGCCGCCCAGTGCAGCAGATTGGCGGTGCCCACCACATTGACCGCGAACAGTTGGCGCGGGTCCTCGACGCTGCCGTCCGGCGCATCGGGCTCGGTGGCCCCGGAAATCGAGGTAATGGTGGCGGCGTGGACCACGCGGGTGACGCCGGCCGCCTCGGCGACCGAGGTCCAGCTGTCCGGCTCCAGCACGTCGGCCCGGTGATAGGTGAGGCGCCCCTGCAGCGGGGCGAAGAAGCGCTCGGCCGCCGTATCCGGCGGCGATGAATCAAGCACCAGAACGCGGGCGTCCGGGTCGCTCTCGAGCCAATGGCCGGCCAGATTGCTCAACACAAAACCGCCGCCGCCAGTAATCATGAGTGTCATGGGCAAGTCATACGATATCCATATGAATTGTGAAAATGGTTTGTTTTTCCGAGACATTGCCGCTTCGGGCCACTACATAAAACCCATGACGACAATCCGAGACATTTTGGCTGGCGGCTGGCGGCGACCAGAGATTCTGCTGTTTCTCATGGCTGGCGCGGTGCCTCTCAGCTTCGCCGCCTGGAGCGCATTGCTCAACAACTTCGCCATCGAGCGTGCCGCCTTCGACGGCGCCGACATGGGCATTCTGCAAAGCCTGCGCGAGGTGCCCGGCTTTCTCGCCTTCGCCGTGGTCTTCGTGCTGATTTTCATGCGCGAGCAGACCCTGGTCCTGGTTGCCTTGCTGCTGCTCGGTATCGGCACGGCAATCACCGGCTTTTTCCCGACGGTTATGGGCTTGTATTTCACCACGGTGCTGATGTCGCTCGGCTATCACTACTACGCCACCATGGAGACCTCCCTGGCGCTGCAATGGATCGAGACCAAGCGCCTGCCCGAGACCATGGGGCGGATGATCGCCGTGGGCTCGTTCACCTCGATCATCGCCTTCGGGCTGGTGTGGCTGGCGTTCGATTACGTCGGCCTCGATTTCAAGTGGGTCTACATGCTCGGCGGCGGCTTGACCGTGGCGGCGGCGGGTTTCGCCTGGTTTGCCTTTCCTCGTTTCCAGCAGCAGGCCGAGCAGCACCATCGCCTGGTGCTGCGCTCGCGCTACTGGTTGTTCTACGCCCTGGCCTTCATGTCTGGCGCGCGGCGTCAGATTTTCGTGGTTTTCGCCGGCTTTCTCATGGTCGAGAAGTTCGGCTACGACGTTGGCGAGATTTCCCTGCTATTGCTGATCAACGCCGCCATCAATGTCTGGTTGGCGCCCAAGATCGGCCGTCTGATCGGCCGCTGGGGCGAGCGCCGGGCGCTGATCTTCGAATATACCGGGCTGGTCGGCGTCTTCACCCTCTATGCCTTTATCGACAACGGTCTGGCGGCGGCAGGGCTCTATATTGTCGATCACCTGTTCTTCTCCCTGGCCATTGCCCAGACCACCTATTTTCAGAAGATCGCCGATTCCGGTGACATCGCGGCGACCGCCGGGGTCAGCTTTTCCATCGACCATACGGCCGCGGTGGTTATACCGGCGGCCTTCGGCTTTTTGTGGCTGATCTCGCCGGCGACGGTGTTCCTGGCCGGCGCCGCCATGGCCGGGGTTACCCTGGTGCTGGCGCTCAACGTGCCGCACCATCCCGAGCCGGGCAACGAAGTGGTCTTCGGCCTACGCCGCCGCCGCGTTGTACCGGCCGAGTAGCGGGCGTTAGCCGCAGGTGCTCTGGATGTTAGCCGCAGGCGCTGGCGTGGCCGGTTTCCGCCTGTACCATGGTCAGCACGCCGTTCCAATGATGACGCTGGGCACAGCGCGCCGCTTCATCGGCGCCGAAGGATTTTATCAGGTAATGGGCGATGTGGGGGGCGATGCTGGCCTGATTGATGCGGTTCGGCGTGCCTGATGTCAGGGGCCGCGGTTTCTTGTCGGTTCTCATGGTCAAACTCCCTAATTCGGGATGAGCCTGGACCATTGGTAGCGGGCAATATCTAAGATTTCGTAAAAAATTACCGTATTTTGACATTTTTCAGGTGTCATCCACCATATATTGCGTATATTGGATGGCATGATGATTACATGGACCCCGGAACGAATTAGTGAACTGGAGCGGTTGTGGGCAACCGGCGCGAGCACCGCCGAGATTGGCCGCCAGCTCGATGTCTCGAAAAACGCGGTGGTGGGCAAGGTCCATCGCCTGGGTTTGCCGGGACGGCCCTCACCCATCAAGCGCGAGACGCGGGCGGCTGCCCGGTCTCCAGCGCCGCAACTTAGGCACGAGATCAGAGTTCCGGTGGACACCCCGGTTTCAGACGTTGTCGATTCGCCCGTCGTGGCGGCCGAGGTCTACGCCCAAGCACCGGTGGCGGCCGCGACCCAGCCGGTGGCCGACTTGCATGCGCCGCCCTGCCAGTGGCCATTCGGCGATCCCGGTGATGAAGATTTTCATTTCTGCGGTTCGCCGTCCCTGTCCGGCCGGCCTTACTGTCCCGAACATTGCGCCCGCGCCTATGTGCGCGAGGATCGCCGCGACCGTCGGGGTGGACGGGCCGCAAGCCAAGCGGAGCGGGCCGCGTAGACAACTCTCCGAGATTATGGAATTACGGCGCCGCGAGGCGCCGTTTTTCTTAGTCGGTGGCGCGTCGGCCGGTTATGGCATTGCGCTCCCGGCGGTCGCCGCGAACCCGGCGCGGCAGTCGGTGACTGCGATCGCCATCCCGTCGATCATTGCTTTCACGGCGGTTGCAATTGGCCCGGCGATCATCGCCGGCGCGTCGTACAGTTTGAATGCTCATCGCGATTCCCCCTAGTTGGAACCCTGCAGATTTTTTTTGTTGCCAAACTATTCACCGTTCCTTGGGACTCGGGTCAACGGTGGATAGTCGTAAGGCGTGAAATCTTTCGCGGGCCACGTTCTCTGGCTGCGTTCTATTGCGCTTCCGCTTGGAGCCGTCCGGAGACCATTCGCTGCATGCGCCATATCATCGAATCGCGCAGGCCCAATTGCTTGAGAGAGGCGGCGGTGTTGAGCAGGTAATCGGCGCCGGTGCCGCTATGACCCCGGGCTATGGCGATGGTGTCGGCGACCTGACGTTCCGGCAGACGCCCGGCGTAGCGCGCGCCGGTCCGGTTGATAGCAAACCCGGCCAAGCGTATCGGTCCATTTTCGGTGCTGGCGGACATCCAGCGCGCCCGATAGCCGTCGCCGCCCAATTCACGGTGCCATACATCCCGGAGCTTGGCGCGCAGGTTTGGCCCGCTGATGCGATAGGCCACGCCGCTGCACGACCCCCCGGAATCCAAAGCGAGCATCAGGTTTGGCGTGGCGTCCGAGCCGCGATGACGCCATTGCCACAAGCAGAACCGCCGGTGATAACCGCGAACCAGGGCAATGCGCCGCTCGGCGAAGGAAAATTCCGGCCGCCACAACAGCGAGCCGTAGGCGAACAGCCAGAAGTCATCGCCGCCGGCGTCTTTCAGTGTCTGGTCGAGAGAGACGTCGATATCGTCCGCGTCAAGCCGCGGCAGCGGGTTGCCCTCGGCCGGCGGTGGGCCCTTGTGATGGCCTTCGATCTGGTTCCGGGTCAGGGACAAAACTTGATAGTGGTTATTGTGTTCCATGGTGCGCCATCAATAAACTGTCCCAGGATTTTTCACGAGGCCGACCATGGATTTATCACTGCCCGAAGAAATTGTCGCGCTCAAGGCGACGGTTGCGCGGCTTTTCGAGCGCCAAGTGCTGCCCGTCATGGACGGCTTCGAGGCACGGGCCGAGTTTCCCCGCGCGCTGATCGCGACCCTGGGTGACGCCGGATTGTTTGGCGCCGCCTTTCCCGAGGACCTAGGCGGCAGCGAGATGGGCTTTCTCGCGGTCGCCACTATCGCCGAGGAAATCTCGCGCCTGTCGCCGGCCTTCGGCTATGCCATGAACATGCAGGCCATGACCTGCCCTTATGCCATCTACAACTGGGGCAGCGACGAGCAGGTGGCGCGCTTCGTCCCCGACCTCATCGCCGGGCGGCGCATCGGCATGTTCGCCCTGACCGAGCCCGGCGGCGGCTCCGACGCGGCCGGCGCCATGCGTACCACCGCAACGCTGGACGGCGACGTCTACCGGCTCAACGGCTCGAAACAGTTCATCACCCTGGCCGATGTTTGTGATTCAGGACTGCTGTTCGCCAAGACCGACCCGGCGGCCGGCCATCGCGGCATTAGCGCTTTTCTCGTCGAGCCCGGATCGGGTCCCGGCTTTAACGCCCAGCCCATCGCCTTGTCCGGATTGTCGCGGTCATTGCGCAGCTGCGCCATCCATCTCGACGACTTCGCCGTGCCGATGGCCAACCGCCTGGGCGCAGAAGGCCAAGGGTTCGCCGTCGCCATGAACGCCCTGGAATACGGCCGCCTGACGGTCTCGGCCCGTCTGGTCGGCCTGGCCCAGGCCTGCCTCGACGAGGCCTGCGCCTACGCCCGCGAGCGGGTAGTCGGCGGCCGCCCCATCGCCGAATACCAGATGGTTCAGCATCTCATCGCCGACATGACTGTCGATATCGAGGCGGCCCGGCTCATGGTTCACCGCACCGCCTTCGCCATGGACAGCGGCGCGCCATCGACCCGGGCGTCGTCCCAGGCAAAATATCTCGCCGGCCGCGCCGCCAAGCATGCGGCTCAGGCGGTGGCGGAAATTTTCGCCGGCTACGCCCTGGCCGAGGACTCCGCCGTGGCTCGCATCACCGCCTACGTCAACATGCTGACGGTCGGTGAGGGCACACCCAACGTCCAGCGCATTCTCATCGCCGAGGACGCCCTTGGTATCAAGGACGCCAACCGCCATCCGGTGCGCAATCGTTTCGCCAATCGCGACGGGTCATGACCAACCTTGCGCGGCCGCTCGACTGCCGCTACATCGAAGAGGTCACGGCCACCAGGAAAGTAGAGCCCAGGAAAGCAGAACAATGCTGAACCCACGAATTGGCGATATGGCGCCGTCCGCCTTCATGCGCCTCGACGCCATGATGGCTGACCTGACCCCGGCCCCGGGGGTGACGCCGGTCAACCTGACCCTGGGTGATCCGCAGATTCCGCCGCCCCGTTTCATCCTCGACGCCTTCGAGGAAAACCACGCCCTGTTCGGGCGCTACACGGCCACCGATGGCACCCCGGAATACCGCCAGGCGGTGCTTGATCTCATAGTCCGTATTTACGATCTGCCCGAGGGCATGATCGAGCGCGACCGCAACATTTTGCCCGTGGCCGGCCTGCGCGAAGGCATGGCCATGTTGCCCCAGGTGGTGACCCCGGACGAGAAGGCCCGTCAGCCACCGGCAATCCTCATTCCCAACCCGTTTTACCATCCCTATGCGGGGGCCGCGGTGGCCGCCTATGGCGAGCCGGTGTTCGTGCCGGCGTTGGCCGAGAACCGCTTCATGCCCGATTTCGCGAGCCTCGACGAGGCGACGCTCTCGCGTACCGCGGCGGCCTTTGTTTGTACCCCGGCCAACCCCCAGGGCACGGCGGCGAGTCTGGATTACCTGTGCGCGGCCATCGAACTGGCTCGAGCCCACGACTTCCTGCTGATCGTCGATGAATGTTATGCCGAGGTTTACTTCGACCAGCGACCTCCCGGCGCGCTCGAGGCCTGCGCCCGGCTCGGCGGCTCCCTCGACAACGTCATCGCCTTTCACTCCCTGTCCAAACGCTCCAGCGCGCCGGGCTTGCGCTCAGGCTTCGCGGTGGGCGATGGCGAGGTGCTGCGGCGCTATTTCAAGCTGCGCAATTATGTCGGCGTCGCGGTGTCACGGCCGATTCTCGCCGCCGCCTCGGCGTTGCTGCGCGACACCGATCACGTGGCGGAGACCCGCGCCTACTACAAGGCCAACTTCGACGCCGCCCATCGTATTCTCGGTAATCGCTATGGCTACTATCGGCCCGACGGCGGCTTCTTCCTGTGGCTCGATGTGGGCGACGGCATGGCCGCGGCCACGCGCCTGTGGGCCGAGGCGGCCATCAAGGTGGTGCCGGGCGAGCTCATGAGCCGCGACGTGCCGGGCAGCGATGCCGTGGGCAAACCCTATATCCGCGTCGCCCTGGTCCACGACCTGGCCTCGTCCATCGACTCCCTGGAGCGCATGACCGAGGTGCTGGGGTAATACCAAGGAGGGATAATAATGACCCATAGGGATCGCCCATGTTGACCGAAACGCGCCGACGAAAGTTCTGGGGCTGGGGCTTTGAGGGCGAAGGGGTGACAGCGGAAGAGCGCCATATGCTCGCTGCCTTCTATGCCGAGCGCTTCGGCGCCGATGATTTCGACGACATGGCGCCGCCCCGGGAGAACGAATTCGACCTTGCCAAACCGCGCATCGCGCCGCCCACCGCGCTTGAGGTGATTTGCACGTCGGACCCCCATGAGCGGCTGGTTCACGCCTATGGCAAGTCGTTTGCCGACGCCGCCCGGGTCTTCGCCCGCCATGTGCCCCCTGCGCCCGACGTGGTTGCCTATCCGGAAAACGAGGCCGACGTCGTCGCGGTGCTCGACTGGGCCGATGGCATGGGCGCGGCGGTCATTCCCTTCGGCGGCGGCTCGTCGGTGGTCGGCGGCATCGAGCCGCGGGTCGGCGACGACTACAAGGGGGTGGTTTCCCTCGATCTCGGCAAGCTCGATCAGGTCCTCGAAATCGACACCACCTCGCGGGCGGCGCGCATCCAGGCCGGCATTATGGGGCCGGTCCTGGAATCAAGGCTCCGCGGCGAAGGGCTCACCCTGCGCCACTTCCCGCAAAGCTTCGAGTATTCGACCCTGGGCGGCTGGATCGCCACCCGTTCCGGCGGCCACTACGCCAGCCTCTATACTCACATTGACGACTTCGTCGAAGCCCTGCGCACGGTGACGCCGGCGGGGGTGATGGAGAGCCGCCGGCTGCCCGGCTCCGGCGCCGGGCCGAGTCCGGACCGGCTGATGATCGGTTCCGAAGGGGCGCTGGGCGTCATCACCGAAGCCTGGATGCGCCTGCAAGATAGGCCGAGCTTTCGCGCCTCCGCCTCGGTCCGCTACAAGGATTTCAGCGCCGCCACGGAAGCGGTGCGCGCGCTTTCCCAGTCGTGGCTGTTCCCGACCAACTGCCGGCTGCTCGACGCCGGCGAGGCACAGCTCAACGGCGCTGGTGACGGCAGCGAACACATTCTCGTCCTCGGTTTTGAATCCGCCGACCACCCGGTCGAGCCCTGTATGGCCCGCGCTCTCGAACTCGCGGCCGACCATGGCGGCGTCTGGGATACCCCCGGCGAGGCCGGCGACAGCCACAAGGCCGGCGCCGTGGGCGCCTGGCGCAACGCCTTCATCCGCATGCCCTACTTCCGCGAGGCGAGCATCGGCTGGGGCGTCATCGCAGATACCTTCGAGACCGCCATCACCTGGGACCGGTTCCATGAGTTCCACGCTGGCATCATGGCGCGGACCCACCAAGCCATCGTGGACGCCACGGGCGCACCGGGCATCGTCACCTGCCGCTTCACCCACATCTATCCGGACGGGCCGGCGCCCTATTACAGTTTCCGGGCCATGGGCGACCGGGCGCGATTGCTCGAGCAGTGGGGTGAGATCAAGACGGCGGCGTCGGGTGCGGTGGTCGATCTCGGCGGCACCATCACCCACCATCACGCGGTCGGCCGCGACCACCAGCCGTGGTACGAGCGCCAACGCCCCGCGTTGTTCGGCGCCGCCCTCAAGGCCGCCAAGAGCGTCCTTGATCCCAACGGGATTATGAACCCAGGGGTTCTGATCGACGTGGCGTGAGCGGCGAGGCAGGCGCAGGGTCGCCGGGTTGTATGCGCCGGACTCTAGGTTAAGCCGCTCATGGCGCGAACAATGATGTAGGCGCCGAGGATCAGGAGCGCGACGAAAAAATACCTGCGAAAGAGCGGTTCGGATAACTCTCGCCTGATCCGTTGTCCAAGGACCATACCCATGAGCGCCGGGAACAAGGCCGCCGCGGACAGGGCGCCGAGTTCGACCGTCAGCAGACCGTGCCAATGGAGGGCGATAGCCAGGGCCGCTGTGGACATCAGGAACAGCATGCCCATGGCCTGGACCAGCATGTCGCGCGGCATGCCGACGGCCTGCAGGTACATCACTCCCGGCACGACGAATGTTCCGGTCATCCCTGTTAGTACGCCGTTCACCGCACCTGCCAGAGGACCGGCCCAGACCTCTCTCCGTGGGCTTAGCGTAAACCCATAGCCGCGTAGGCTGATTGTCGCGTAGACCACCAAGAGAACCCCGAGCAGCGCCGACAGCAAGGACGGATCAACCCGGGTCAGGGCGCTGGCGCCCAGCAATATGGTGGCCGTCGCCATGGCCAGAAACGGCCAGAGGCGCCGCAGAATGGCGCCACCATGACCACCCACGGCCGCCTGCCAGAGGTTGGTGATCAGAGATGGTACGAGCAGCAGGCTCATGGCCTCCTGCATGCCTATGGCGACGGTCAGAATTGTCAGGCTGACGGTCGGAAGGCCCAGGCCGA
Source organism: uncultured Alphaproteobacteria bacterium (assembly GCA_964645285.1). GTDB lineage: Bacteria > Pseudomonadota > Alphaproteobacteria > JAAXGF01 > JAAXGF01 > JAYZAP01. The sequence continues at coordinate 9,180 of CAZYDR010000015.1, read as the reverse complement.
TAACCCCCTTCACGGCGCCGGCCATGAAAAACGTAGCCGCCACCATGAGGACAGTCACGGCATCAAACATTCGACCACCCTGTCACCGGCGCCCGGGGAAGCGAGACGCGAGGCAGGCGCCCTAGCCCCGCCCCATGGCCTCCAGGACTTTGCGGAACTTCGCCACTGATTCCAGCGTGTTGGGCGCCAGACAGAACTGCAGGTGACCGATGCCTTCGTCGACGAAAGCCTGCAGGCCGGCGGCGATTTCTTCCACCGATCCGGTGAGCGGCTTGACTGCGTCCCCAGCCATGCTGGTCGGCAGGTCACCCCGGCCCGACTGGTCGATGACGATGGATACGCTACGCTCGATATCGGCCGGGTCGCGACCGGCCTTAGCGCAGGCGGCATCGACCACGTCGCGCCGCTCCGGGATCTGGGCGGCGGTATTGTCCTCCCGGCACAACCAGTTATTCCACATCTGCACGTGAGGCAGAGTGATGCCCAGCATGCGGGGGCCGCTGGAGCCGACCATCAACGTCGGACCTTCCGGGCGCGGACCCCGGGGGGCCAGCTCGCAGTCGCGGGCGGTGTAGTATTTGCCCTCGAAGTCGATGGCGCCGTCCTGCAACAGGGTGCGTATGATGGTGAATGCCTCCTCGAAGCGCGAAACCAGCTTGTCGAAGGGCAGGCCGAAGGCGAGGTATTCGGGCTCGTTCCAGCCAGCGCCGAGACCGACAATTGTCCGACCGCCGGAAATCTCTTCGATGACGTCGATCTGTTTGGCGAACACCGCCGGGTTGCGAAACGACGTCGGCGTGACCAGGGAACCCAGCTCGACCTTTTCGGTTACGGCGGCGAGGCCGGTGAGAGTAGACCAGCATTCCCAGGCGCCCTGCTGCTTGAGAGCGGATTCCGGATTGCGGTAGAGCAGGTGGTCAACGAACCACACGGAGTCGAGGCCGATCTGCTCGGCCATCTGGGCCATGGCCTTGTAGTCGCTCCAGCCGGCGGTGCCGCCCGCGAAGTCGCCTTCGGCCTCGGGCAGAATAATGCCCAGTTTCATTCGCGGGTTTTCCGATGTGGTCATGGTCCCCTCCAGCGTGATCGTCTCGGGTTGTTTCCACGGGCTCATGGCGATCATACAGCAGCCGGCACACTACGTCAGGCGTCGTCGAAGATCCTCGTCTCCCGGTTGTCGATGCTGCGGACGTTCTTGCGGCGCCAGTATTTCTGCGGGGCCCCCCCCCCCCCCCCCCCCGGCTCCATCTCCTCGTAGAAGGACTCGAGTTCGTCCTCGCCACGGCGTTTGACGAAATCCATGGAGGGGACGCCGGTGCTGCAGGAGGTCTGCACCATGTCGATGGTCAGGTCGAAGACCTGGCGGCTGCCCGCGATCTCGGGGAAAGTGGCGGTGGCGTCGGCCCATGCCGGGTCCCTGGGGTAAATAATGTCAGCCTGGCCGTAGACCCGCAGGATCATGGCGTCGCCTTCGAAGGCGCAGAACATTAGGGTCATGCGATTGACGTCGCGCAGATGCGCCGTGGTCTCGTTGCCGCTGCCGCTCAGGTTGAGCTAGACGATGCGGTTGTCGTCGATGATGCGAAGGGTGTCCATGCCCTTGGGCGAGACGTTGACCCGGCCGTCACGACCGGCGGTCGCCACGAAAAACAACGGCTGACGTTCGATGAACTCGCGAAACCTGTCATTGAGCTTCTTGCCGATACCCATGTCTCAGCCCCTCGCCTGATCATTTTGCAGGTTAGGGCAACACAATTCGATCATGCTTGGCAATGGTAATGATGGCCTACGTCGCGGGCTCGGAGAAAATGTGGCCGGTGAGGGCCGTCACGTAGTTGCCGAAGTGGATTGGCTCATAACGCGGCGGATTGTCGGAGCCGCGGTAGCTCGACAGGCATTCCACCACCGTCTCGAAGCCCGGATTGAAGAACATGGGAATCGAATAGCGGTCGCTGCCCGAGCGGTTGATGGCCCGGTGGGCGGTGGAGGTGAAGCGGTCGTTGGTCCAGCACGCTATCAGGTCGCCAATGTTGACGATAAACGAGCCCGACCGCCACGGCTTGGTTCAGGGTGGCGACTATCGTGGATGCATAAGGCGCGGGTTGGTGGCGATGGACAGCACGTCGGCCGTGAGATTGAGCAGGATATAGGTGCTCGCGAAGATCAGGGCCGAGGCCTGGACAACGGGAATGTCGCGCTTGGACACCGAATCAACGAGCAACTGCCCAAGACCGGGATAGACGAACACCACCTCGACGACGACCACGCCAACCACCAGATAGGCCAGGTTGAGGACAACCACGTTGATGATCGGCGCCAGGGCGTTGGGCAGGGCGTGCTTGACGATGATATGCCAGCGCGTCATGCCCTTGAGCGAGGCCATTTCAATATAGGGGCTGGCCAGCAGATTGATGATCGCCGCCCGGGTCATGCGCATCATGTGAGCGATGACCACAAGCACCAGAGTCATCGCCGGTAGCGCACAGCGATGGGCCTGCTCCCAGAAACTCAGGTCCGGGCTGAGGCTCGCCATGCTGGGGAACCATCCGGCCGAGACCGACAACCACATCATCAGAATGTAGGCGACGAAGAATTCAGGGGTGGAAATTGCGCTCAGGGTCGCGATGTTGACGCAACGGTCGTAGAAGCTGTAGCGGTAAAGTGCGGCAAGAATGCCCAACGTTACCGCCAGAGGTACGGCAACCACGGCCGCCATCGAGGCCAGGAACAGGGTGTTTCCAAGTCGTATGCCGACCAGTTCGGAGATTTTACGCTCGTTGGCCAGGGAGGTGCCCATATCGCCCTGCAAAATGCCGAACATCCACTTGAAATAGCGCTCGTGCAGGGGCAGATCGAGGCCGAGTTGCTTGCGCATGGCGGCGACGGTTTCGGGCGTCGCCGACTGCCCCATTTTGGCCATGGCCAGGTCGCCGGGAAGGAACTCGACGCCAAGCGAGACGAACACTGAAATGATGAACAGGGTGAGGAGACCTAGTCCTAACCGCTTCGCGATCATGACAGCAAGTTCGTTCATCTGACCCCCTTTCCTGCTTTGGCGATTTTTCGTAGGCGATCTCTAATTTGTCGCCTAACCATAACCAAATTGTCGCGTTGTAGGAACAGTCCTCTCAAGGGCTCCCCATGCACTGGCAATATTCGCCATATCATCAACAGTCAGTACTTTTTACGTGATGTTCCCTGGCGCGCCTTGTTGCGCTGGTGTCGCGCGCCGCGCGATAATACGTGCCCCAGAGGCCAGCCTACCAAGGAGCGCATAGACATGACCGATCGTATCGTCGAGCTGAGCAACACCGGATGGATCGCCAAGCATCGCGAACAATATATGGCCGACGGCAAAGCCGGTCACGACTGGGATTCGACCATCGCCGGCGGTCCCGGCGCGCTGCCGACCCTGCTGTTGTTCACGGTCGGCCGCAAATCGGGCGCGGAAAGCATCATGCCGCTGCTCTACGGCGAAGTCCCTGGCGGCTACGCCATCATCGCGTCCCGCGGCGGCCACGCCCGCCACCCCGGTTGGTATCACAATCTGGTGGCCAACAGCGACGTTGGCGTCCGCGTCACCGACGACAGCTTCCGCGCCACCGCTCACACCACCACTGGCGCCGAACGCACCACCATCTGGGACAGCATGGTCGCCATGTACCCGCCCTTCGCCGACTACAAGGTGGCGGCGGCGCCCCGCGAAATTCCCGTGGTGGTATTGGAGCGGAAAGACTAGGCGTTAGGGCTTGGGCGGTCTGATGGTCGGCGGCATTGAAGCGTCGGGGAAGGGCTCCAGGGCGTGCATATCGACGTCGATGAGGGTTGGGCCGTCGACTTCCATGGCCTCGGTCAGGGCGGCGGCGATCGCGTCGATGCCCGACGCCCGCCAGTAGGGGACACCGGCGGTTTTGGCGAACTCGCCGAGGTTGGGGATGGCTAGGTCGTCGTAGTAGCGGCGGCCCTCGAACTGGATGTCCTGGATGCGCCGGATGATGCCGTAGCCGCTGTCGTTCATGACCATCATGACCACATGGGCGCCCTGCTGCACGGCGGTCCAGACTTCCGAGACGTTGAGGAAGAAGCCGCCGTCGCCGCACATGGCCACCACCTTGCGCCCGTCGGCGGCGAACCACGCGCCGATGGCCTGCTGCATGCCCTGGCCGATGCCGGCGTCCACCGAATAGACGTTCTGGTCCGGGCCGTCGATGGGGAACAGGCGGTTGCCCCAGGTGGTGTTGGAGGTGGTGATGTCGCGACACCAGATGGCGTCGCCGGGAATGGCGCCGCGCACTGCATCGCACAGCGCCGTGTGTTCGCCCAGGTTGGCGCGGGCGCGGCTCTCGGCGGCCTTGCGGGCGGCGCTCACGTCGGCGGCAAAGGCCGGGTCGATGTTCATGTTTCCATCGAGCCGATCCGCCAGACCACCGAGCACCCGGGCGGCGTCGCCGGTGACGAACATATCGCTGGAATAACTGCGGTCGGCGGCATCCAGATCCACGTCGATACGCACCCGGCGGGCCGGCAGGGCAAGGGCCTGGTCGCGGGTCTCGTGACCGCGCAGGCGCGAGCCGGCGACGATCATCAGATCGCAAGTGCCGTAGAGCGCCTCGACGTCGGGCATGAGGTTGAACGCGCCCAGGGACAGGGGATGGTTCTCGGGCACGATGGCCCGGCCGTGCTGGCTGGTGACCACGCCGAAGCCCATGTCCATGAGCCGTTGGGCCTCGGGTCCGGCGCGGCGTGCGCCGTGGCCGAGCCAGATAAGCGGTCGTTTGGCCGTGGCGACAAAATCGGCCAGGGCGTCGAGGTCGCGCTCCCGAGGCGCCGGTGCACTGTGAGCCGGCGGGCTCAGGGCCTCGAGGGCGGCGGGGCGCTCGATGATAGTCTTCTGAATGTCGATGGGCAGCTCGATGCTGACCGGTCCGGCTGGCGCCGCCAGGGTCTCTGCCGCCGCGTTGCACAACACGTCGAGGGCATCCTCGGCGCGCTCGATGCGGTAGGCCGCCTTGGACACCGAGGCCAGCATGGCGAGCTGGTCCGGGGCGTCGTGGACCGAACCCCGGCCCTTGCCGATGTTGGCCGTGGCAGTCTGGCCGGTGAGATGAAGCAGGGGGATGCCGGCGATGCGCGCTTCCAGCAGGCCGCCCACGGCGTTTGCCGCGCCGGGGCCGGTGCTGGTAAACAGCACGCCAAGGCCGTCGCTGACCCGGGCATAGCCGTCGGCCATGTTGGCGGCGCCGGCCTCGCCCCGGGTCGGCACGAAGCCGATGGCGTTGCCCCGGCCGATGGCGTCGAGCATGGGCATGTTGTGGATCGAAACGATGCCAAAGGCGTGGCGCACGCCAAGGTTCGCCAGGGCGGCGGCGACCAGCTCGCCGACGGTCATTTGTTGAGGCATGGTGGATTTACTCCCGGTTGGCTCGCCGCAGGACGGCGTTTAGGAACAGATTGACGCCGGGCACGGTGCGGGTCAGGTCGATCTCTTCGTTGATGTTGTGGGTGATGCCGTCGCGGCATGGCGTGAAGACCATAGCCACCGGCAGGATGCGGGCGATGGCGTAGGCGTCGTGGCCGGCCTGGCTGTCGATCTCGCAGTAGTCGAGGCCCATGTCGCCGGCGGTCTGCTTGAGCAGGTTCATGCAGCCCTCGTCAAAGGGCACGGCGCCGAAGCGCCAGCTGTCGGTGATTGCCATGTCGACCCGGGCCTTGGCGGCGGCCTCGGTCATGGCCGCGTTGATGTCGGTCAGCATGTCCTCGACCCGGGTGACCAAAGGGTGGCGGAAGTCGGCGGTGATGCGGGCGACGTTGGGGATGATACCGAACAGGTTGGGCTCGACCTCGATATAGCTCACCGTGGTCTTGGCCCCCTCGGGCTCGTAGGTCCAGCCGATGTCATTGATGGCAGCGATCAGATAGGCGGCGCCGACCAGGGCGTTGCGCCGCTTGGCCATGGGGGTCGGGCCGATATGGCTGGTCTCCCCGGTGATCTCGATCTTGAGGCCGCCGGCGTTGTAGTTGCCGGTGACGATGCCGATGTCCATGGCCTCGCCATCGAGGATCGGCCCCTGCTCGATATGAAGCTCGAAATAGGCGTCAAAGGTGCGGTCGCCCACCGGCGCCTCGCCGAGATAGCCGCTGCTTTCCAGCGCCGAGCGTACGGTGACGCTTTCCTTGTCGACGGCGTCGTAAACGTCGTCGAGTTCATAGACCCCGGCGAATACCGAAGCGCCCATCATCGGCGGATTGAAGCGCCCGCCCTCCTCGTTGGTCCATACCGCCATCTCCAGGGGCCGCCTGGTCGCTATATCCCGGTCGTTGAGGGTGCGGATGACCTCGAGGCCGCTCAACACCCCGAGGATGCCGTCGTACTTGCCGCCGCGAATCTGGGTATCGAGATGGCTGCCCATGACCACCGGGTCGAGGCTGTCGTCGCTGCCAGGGCGGCGCGCGAAGATATTGCCGATGGCGTCGACCGTCACCGTGCAGCCCGCCGCTTCGGCCCAGAAAACGAACAGGTCGCGCATCTGCTTGTCTTCCGGGCTGAGGGCCAGGCGGCACAGGCCGTTCTCACCGAACTTGCCGATTTCGCCCGAGGCCTCGAGGGTCTGCCACAGGCGCTCACCGTCGATGGCTGGGAAGTTGGCGGCCATTATTGGCGTCGCCGGACTTTGGCCTCGGCGGCGAGGCACAGCATGTCGAACAGCAGGTGCGCTGCGTTGAGCGCCGTGATGCCGCTCTGATCGAACGGCGGCGAGACTTCCGAGACGTCGCCGCCAATCATATCGATGCCGCGCATACCGCGCATGATGGCGTTCATCTCGCGCATGGTGATACCGCCGGGCTCGGGGTGGCCGGTGCCAGGGCATTCGGTGGGGTCGAGGCCGTCGACATCGATGGTGAAGTAGACCGGGCCGTCGCCGATCACCCGGCGGATTTCAGCGATTACCGCCGCCACGCCTAGGTCGTCGAACTCATATTGGTAGATCATGCGACAGCCGGCATCCTTGGCGAAGTCGTTGGCGTCGGACGCGTACTGGGTGCCGCGCAGGCCGACCTGGACCGTGCGTTTGGGGTCGACCAGGCCTTCCTCGATGGCGAGGCGCACGAAGGTGCCGTGGTTGACCTCGTAGCCGTCGAAGGCGGGGCCGGTCTGCAGCACGTCGGCGTGGGCGTCGAAATGGATCATCGCCACCGGCTCGGTGATGGCGCCGCCGGCCTTCATGCCGCGCAGGATGGGCACCGGGATGGTGTGGCAGCCGCCCATGGCCAGGGGCGTCACCCCCCCGGCCGCCAAATCGGCGAAGAAGTCGGCGATGCGCTCGAGGCTGGCTTCCACGTTCATGGGGTTGACCGGCGCGTCGCCCACATCGGCCACCTGGCAGAGATCGAAGGGCGCCACATGGCTCGCCGTGTGGACGGCGCGCAGCATGCGTGACATTTCCCTGATTTGCGATGGCCCGAGGCGGGCGCCGGGGCGGAAGAAGATACCCATATCGAAGGGCACCCCGGCGAAGGCGATGTCAAGACCACTGGCGTCCTCGACGTGAGGCACATGGGGCAGGCGCATCATGGTGGCGATCTGGCTGAAGCGCTGCCGATAGGGTCCGACGTCGGGTTGATTGTTGTCGCTCATGATGACTGTTCTCCCAGGGATTGATGATAGAATGGTCGTTCTATGATTTACATTTGATTCACCATAAATCATTACGTTTAAGCTGTGGGCCCTTCCGGCGCCTTTCACAGCTACGAGAAACAAGCATGAGTGATGAGCAAGACGAAAAACGGCGCCATCTCCGTCATTCGGTCAAGGAGCACTGTACCGCCTATCTCGAGGACGGCGAGTATCTCGGTTCGGTCGTCAATATGTCCGTGTCCGGCACCGCAATTCATCTCGACATCGAGGTCGATGCCGAGACCGACACCGGCACCATCGTCGAGCTTCAAATCCAGCGTGTCGGCCGTATCAGCACCCGGGCGGTGCTCAACGAATTTTCGTCGGCGGCCGGCCACTAGAGCGCCTTTAAATACGGGGGAGGGGCTGGCGCCATGACGCGTGACCCACGCTACGACATTCTGTTCGAACCGGTGGCCATCGGCCCGGTCACAGCGCGCAATCGCTTCTACCAGGCGCCCCATTGCAGCGGCATGGGTTATGCCTCGCCGCGCATGTCGGCGGCCATGCGCGAGGTCAAGGCCGAGGGCGGCTGGGCGGTGGTCTGCACCGAGTACTGCTCGATCCATCCGACCTCCGACAACACACCGCTGATCAACGCCACCCTGTGGGACGACGACGACGTCAAGGCTCACGCCCTGATGACCGAGCGGGTTCATAACCACGGCGCCCTGGCCGGGGTCGAGCTGTGGCATGGCGGCAGTAATTCGATCAACCACAACACCCGGGAAGGCAGCCTTGGCGTCGCCAGCCTGCCCGGCGAGAAATACGATCCCATGCAGTCCCGGGCCATGGACAAGCAGGATATCCGCGACCTGCGGCGCTGGCATGTGGATGCGGCCAGGCGGGCCAAGCGGGCTGGCTTCGACGTGGTTTATGTTTACGCTACCCACCGCAATCTGGTGACCCAGTTCCTCGCCGCCGAGAAGAACCAGCGCACGGACGAATACGGCGGCAGCCTGGAAAACCGGGTTCGGCTGCTGCGCGAACTGATCGAGGAAACCAAGGACGCCATCGGCGACAGCTGCGCCGTGGCCGTGCGTTTCGCCGTTGACGAAGGGGGCCAAGGCGATGGCGTGGTGGTCAATGACGAGCCCCGCACGGTCATCGAGATGCTGGCCGAGATGCCGGACCTGTGGGACGTCGGGGTATCGGACTATTCCTATGAGATGGGCGCCTCCCGCTTCGTCGGGGAAGCCGCCCAGGAGGATTACGTCGCCTACGTCAAACAGCTGACTACCAAGCCGGTGGTGGGCGTCGGCCGCTTCACCTCGCCGGACACCATGGTCGGCCAGTTCAAGCGTGGCGTCCTCGACCTGATCGGCGCAGCGCGGCCGTCTATCGCCGATCCATTCCTGCCCAACAAGATCGACCAGGGCCGCAGCGACGACATCCGCGAATGCATCGGCTGCAACGTCTGTTACACCAGCGACACCCTGAGCGCACCGGTGCGCTGCACCCAGAACCCGACCATGGGCGAGGAATGGCGTCGCGGCTGGCATCCG